>JAVXVI010000157.1:0-4561 GCA_032230005.1 Actinomycetota bacterium
CCCCGGCGTCGCGGTGCTCGCCGGCGTCCATGCGCCGCTGCGCTGCTGCCGTCATCTGCACGGCGAGCGAGGTCCACAGCCGCTCGACCACCTCGAGGTCGGACCGGTGTCCGAAGCCGAGGACGTAGCTGCTGTCGCCCGCGACGTTGACCATCACGTCGTTGGCCCGCGCGACGACGACGTAGAGCATGACGCGGTGCCGGTTGCCCCGGCGGCCGCGCTGGCCGACCTCGAGACGCTCCTGCACCAGGGGCTCCTGCGTCCCGCGCTGCTGCCGCTCGCGCTGCCTCGCCCGGGCCAGCTCCAGGTCGACGGCGTGCGCCGTCGCGAGCTGCTGCGCGCGCTCGACGAAGGCCGCGGCCTCGTGCTCGTTGTCGGTGCCCTCGGCCTGCGCGAGCAGCTTGCCCACGCGGTCGACCAGCCGGTCCTCGTTCACGATCTGACCCTCCTGCTCACAGCACACCGACATCGACGTTGGTCTCGCCGTAGGCCACCCGCAGCGCGAACGCCGCCTCCTCGCCGAGGGCCGCTCGCACCAGCAGCAGCACGGCAGCCGGGAACGGCGGGCCGTGGGTGGGGCCCTGCGCCGTCGTACGCCAAGAGAGCTCGACGACGTGATGGGCGAGCTCGTGCAGGAGGACGCTCTCCCGCAACGCCCACGGCTCCCCGTGGCGCGGCATCGGCAGGGCGATGACGCCAGGGGGCTCCCAGTGGGCGGCCAGCTGACCGCGCCTCGGACGCAGCTCCGGGACCTGCAGGGTGCCGACGTGGGCCGTCACCTCTGGCAGCACGAGGACGCGTGCCGCATAGTCGGATGCGGCGGCCAACGTCCCGAAGCGCAGCTCCGACGGCAGCAGCACGCTGCTCCCGCCCACACTCGCCAGGGCGGCTCCTCGGCGGGCTGCATCGAGTCTTGACGCCCAGCTGTCCTCGGCGCGGTAGACGCGGCTGCGCTGCGCGTCGCGCGGGCGGGAGAGGGGGGCGGTCACGTCAAGCACGCTAGGTGAAGCGTCCGACGGATCGGCGCAGGGCGGGGCCGGTTGTGGACGGCGAGATTCAGGCCCCGGCGACCCACGGCGACGTCGGCAGTGCCTCGTCGAGCGCACCACCGGGAGCACAACCGGCGTCCCGGTAGTCGTCGGGCATCTGCGGGTAGACCGTCCGCCAGTAGATCCACGCCAGCGCCTTGGCCTCGGCATCGGAGGCGCCGAGGAGCCGGGCCATCTGCGCGTCGCGCTGCACGGCCTTGCACTCGGTCAGCGACTCCGACTTCACGCCACTGGTGTGCACGGCCTCGTGGGTCAGGACGTGCACCGCTTCGAGCTGCTCGATCGACGGGTGCCGCTTGCTCGACCTGAGGTACTTGCGCAGCAGCCCGCACTGCTCCCACTTGATGTGCGCGATGTGCTCGGGGACCCCGTCGGCACCCCAGCGCACGTAGCCGGCCTCAGCGCCCGCGTCGACGAACGCGCCGCTCAGGGTCTGGCAGACGACCTTGACCGGCGCGCCGGCGATGACGGAGGCAGCGCGAGCCAGCCGCTTCTCCTCGCGGTGCCGTGCGATGCCGGGGTAGGCCGCGACAGAGGCGAGGATGACGAGGAGCACGACGCTGACCGTCGGGAACCGGATCGGCCGGCCGAGGGAGTCGTGCCGGCCGCCGAGGTACCACCGAGCGGTGACCGCGAAAGCACCGGCGACCGCCGCGGCGGCGAGCCAGGACAGCATGTCCGCCTCCTGGCGGCTCGGTCAGTCGAAGGGGTCGAGCTGGGGCAGCGGCAGGCTGCGGTAGCGGACGGCCTCGTCGCTCCAGCACTCCGGATGATGCGCCAGTCCCTGGGAGACGTCGATGTGGCAGGCGTCGCAGGGCGGCGTGCTCAGCGCGTGGGCGCGGGCCTTCTTGTCCAGGGCGCCGCCGAGCCGGCGAAACAGCTCGAGCCCGCCGTCGTCCTTGAGGGTGTGGATGGCCTGCACCACGTTGTACGCCGCCTCGGCGATGTGCCGGGGGAGCAGGACGGTGTCCTCGACGGCCGGAGCCGTGGGGGTGTTGTTCGAGACCGCCACGAGGACGGGAGCCGCTGGGGTCTGCTCGGGCGCGGGGTCGGGGTCGGGGTCGGCGGCCCGCGGCGCAGGGACGAAGGACATCGGGGTGAAAGCAGTCGTCATCGGGCAGCCACCGTGATCAGGTCGAGCCCCTCGGACAGGAGCTCGAGAACGTCGTTGTTGTTGCGGATCGCGGCGCGCGGTGCGGGGAGCTGGGTGACCGTGGCCAGGGGGAGATCGACCGGGGCCTCGACACGTGCGGTGCGTACGACGACCTGGCGGGTGCCCAGCAGGAGCAGCGTCACCGGGGAGATCGACGGCGCCGTGGTGGGCTCCTCGACGTCGGCCTCGTCGTGGGGGATGTCCTGCCACTCGCCGCAGACGCCGCAGGTGAGGGTCAGGGTTCGGTCCTCGTGACCGATGCCGCGCAGCCAGGCGCGCAGGCCGCGCTGCCCGGCTTCGGTGAGGACGAGGGGGCGCTCGACCTCACACGGGTCGCACCAGCCGTTCCAGCGGGCAAGCAGCTTCACATCGGTCACGAAGGGCCTCCCCAGGGAACGCGGCGCTCTGCCACCTAAAAGAGGTCGGCGTCGGGCATGTCCATCCCTATCCCCCGCCGGGATCATCCGGACATGGCCCGCCGGTGCGATCCAGCCCTGGCAGATGCCACGGCGAGTCGTTTCCTGCTCATCTGCCCCTATCTGGCGCACCCGTTGCCCGCACCACCTGGTCCGGTGTCAGAACGCCGACGCGGCGACCCCGCACCCGTCTTCTGACACGCGCCGGACAGCAGTCGGTTCCGTGTGAGCGAGGACACCGTGCAGGTCTGAGGTGCCCGGGTAGGGCAGCGGGGTGCCCAGGTCAGCCAGGATCGTCGCCTCCGGTCTGACAGTTGTCCTGCTGGCCGGGCTGCTGGTCCTGCTGTTCGGTCCGGCCCGAGGGGCCCGCGACGACATCCACGCGCAGAAGCACCTCGTAGCCGCGCAGCTGGAGACGATCCGCACCCAGCTCGCCACTCAGAAGGTCCAGCTCGAGATCGCCCGCCAGCAGCTCGACGAGGCCCGGCGTACCCGCGAGATCAGCCAGAAGACGCTCGACACGGCCCAGTCGACGCTGCAGACCGCTCAGCAGACGCTGGTGGTTGCCATGCAGACCCGCGACAACACCGCCGAGGCGCTGACGCTGCTGCGCGAGCAGCTCCGCCTCACCCGCGAGCTGCTCGCGGTGGCGCGGGCCACGCTGCAGCAGGTGCGCGAGATCAACGCGAAGACGCCGGGCAGCGCCAAGGCAGTCCCCTAGCGTCGTACCCATGGGGCTCGTCGCTGTCGTCGGAGCCGCGCTGCTCCGGGACGACCCGCCGCGGGTCCTCGCGAGCCGGCGGACCGAGCCGCCGCGGTTAGCGGGGCTGTGGGAGTTCCCGGGCGGGAAGGTCGAGCCGGGCGAGACCGACGAGCAGGCACTCGTACGCGAGCTGCGCGAGGAGCTAGGCATCGAGGCGGTCGTCGGCGCACGCCTCGGCCCGGACCTGCCGATCGGCGAGACCGCCGTGCTCCGCGTCTACCTGGCGCGGATCGTTTCCGGCGACCACGCGCCGATCGACCACCACAGCCTCGCGCTGGTCGACCACGACGAGCACCGCTGGCTGACCGCGGACGAGCTCGACGACGTCCCGTGGATCCCGGTCGACCTCCCCGTGATCGCCGAGCTCCGCGCCCTGCTGTCTCGCTGACCCAGTCTCGCTGACCCGGCCCCGCCCGCCCTGCACCTCAACGCCTCCACCTCCGTGGCGCACACCGGACGCGCGCGCTGCGAGCGCCGCGCATACCGACCCCGCAGCCGGCGAGGTGGAGGCGTTGAGGTGCGAGCTCGGGCACGCGGGGTTGCGGGTACGGCGGGAGGTGCGGGTACGGCGAAAGGGGCGGGTACCGCGGAAGGGGCGGGTACCGCGGGAGGGGCGGGTACGGCGGGAGGTGCGCCACCTACGGGTGGGGGCGGCGGCCGATCTTGGCGCCGAGCCAGGTGATGGGGTCGTACTTGCGGTCCACGACCCGCTCCTTGAGCGGGATGATCCCGTTGTCGGTCAGGTGGATCCCCTCCGGGCACACCTCGCTGCAGCACTTGGTGATGTTGCACATGCCCAGGCCGAAGTCCTCCTGCGCCACCTTGCGGCGGTCGAGGTTGTCCAGCGGGTGCATGTCGAGCTCGGCCAGCCGGATCAGGAACCGCGGCCCCGCGAACGCCTTCTTGTTGTCCTCGTGGTCGCGGATGACGTGGCAGACGTCCTGGCACAGGAAGCACTCGATGCACTTGCGGAACTCCTGCGGCCGCTCCACGTCGACCTGCTGCATGTGGTGCTCGCCGTCGGCGTCCCGAGGCTTGGGCGTGAAGCCGGGGATCTGCGCGGCCTTCTCGTAGTTGTACGAGACGTCCGTGACGAGGTCCTTGATGACCGGGAAGGTCCGCAGGGGCGTGATCGTCATGGTGTCGTTCTCGTCGAAGTCACCCATGCGGCACAGGCACA
>JAVXVI010000158.1:0-5125 GCA_032230005.1 Actinomycetota bacterium
GATGACCTCGGCCAGCTGGACACCGTCGACGGTGACAGGGGGGACGCCCTCCCGCGGGCTGAGGAGCAGCACCGGCTCATCGGCCGGCTCGTCCGCGGGGTTGCCGGAGACGTCCTCCTCATGACCCGGCAGGGTCGTCTTCACGAGGAGTGAGCCTACGGCGGAACCGGTCACCCCGCCCCGAACCGCGCCGACTGGCGCTCAACCGGGCCGGAGCGGGTGATCCCCGTCGTACAGAAATGCACCATTTCTTGTCTCGCGCGGTCCCGGGGGGCTGCGGAAAGCAGAAATGGTGCATCTGTGGTCGTGCAGGCCGCCGGGCCAGGCGGGGCCGGGGGCCGGGGGCCGGGGGAAGCGTTAGCGGATGACGCCGGCGCGCATGGCGAGCGCGACCATCTCGGCGCGGTCGCCGGTGCCCAGCTTGCGGGCGATCCGGGCCAGGTGGCTCTTGACGGTCAGGGCCGACAGGCCGAGGACGTCGCCGATCTGCTTGTTCGACTGGCCGTCGGCGACCAGACGGAGCACCTCGATCTCACGACCGGACAGCTCGGACACGCCGGTGTCGACCGGACCACCGCGCAGGCCGGCGGCAAGGAGGGAGGCGACCGAGGGGTCGGCGTACACGCCGCCGTCCAGCACCCGGCGCACACCGTCAGCGACGACCAGGGGAGAGGCGGACTTGAGCAGGTAGCCCTGGGCGCCGGCCACGAAGGCGGCGCGGACGCTGTACGGGTCGTCGGCGGCGGACAGCACGACGAGGCGCTGCCAGCCGGCGGAGCGCAGGTCGGCGAGCAGGTCGAGGCCGGAGCCGTCGGGCAGGCCCAGGTCGAGGACGCAGAGCTCACGGGGGCCGGACAGGTTGGCGCGGGCGCGGGCCTCACCGATGGTGGCGGCCTCGACCACCTCGCGGGCACCCATCATCTTGAGGCGGGCGACCATGGACTCGCGAACGAGCGGGTGGTCATCGACGACCATGGCGGTGAAGCCAGGCGCATCCTCCGACGTCGCTTGCGTCGGGATGCTGTCGATCGCGCTATCGAGACCGGCTGCCACCGCGTCCTCCGTGTCTTGTCTGTCGACGCGCCAGAACGCGCCGTTCCTCCTGTGTCTCGGCGCGCAGATGCCAGGGCTGTAGCCCCATGATCAGGGTGACTCACCCGACCGGCTCAGTCCATGGTCCGGCAGGTGCAGTACTCCGAATGGGCGACAAGCGGCGCGAACGCTGGAGTCGGGCACCCGCGATGCCGACGGGGAGATCAAGAAACGCGCACGAACCCGATCTGGAGCACCCCTTTGTCCGTCTCGTCCCGTGTCGCAGGCCGTCCGGCCGCGTCCGCCACGCTGCTCGCGCTGCTCGGCGCCACGGCGCTGGCGGCCGCCGCCCCAGGCGGTCCCGTGGTGCAGGCCGTGGCTGCGTACGACGGCGGGCTGGTCCAGATGCCCGGCGTACGCGTGGTCGCGCAGCTGTCGGCCATCGGCGAGGCGGTCGTGCAGGGGACCCCGGCAGCGCTGCGGCGCCTGGCCGGCGCCCGCGGCGTGCTCGGCGTCTTCCCTGACGACGCGGTGCTGTTGTCCGGCAAGGACGCCGGCAAGGGGAGCGGCGTGCCAGCGACCCAGGGACTCGACGGGCGCGCCGGCAAGACCGGCGCCGGTCGCGGCGTCACCATCGCGGTCGTGGACACCGGTGTCAGCGACACCGCCGCCCTTTCGCGGGCGAGCGGTCGCCTCGTCGACGGGGTGGACAGCTCACCGGTGATGACCGGCGGCTCGGCCCAGACGACCGGGCGGTTCGACGACGCGCACGGTCACGGCACCTTCATGGCCAGCCTGGCCGCCGGCGGACCGGTCGACGGCAGCAAGAACAAGGCAGTCGGTGTGGCGCCCGGAGCCACGGTCGTCGTGGTCAAGGTCGCGGACGCCGCAGGCGACACCTCGCTGTCCGCGGTGGTGACCGGCCTCGACTGGGTCGCACAGCACGCCGCCAGCATCGACGTCGCCAACCTGTCCTTCAGCCACAGCCGGCCCGGCAGCGGCTACGGCGGCGATCCCCTCAACGCCGCCGTCGAACGGGTCGCCGACGCCGGTGTCGTCCCCGTGGTCTCCGCAGGCAACGTCTCGGACGAGGTGGGCGACCCCGGCTTCGACCCCCGTGCCCTCACCGTCGGCGCGGCCGACCTCGGCGCGAAGAAGGCGGCCGTCGCATCCTTCAGCGGCAGCGCCGTCGCGGCCGGCGTCCAGAAGCCCGACCTCGTCGCCAGCGGCGTGAGCGTTCTCGGTGTCTTGCCGGCATCGTCGGCCGTCGCCCGCGACAACCCGCAGGCGCACGTCACCGGCTCGCTGTGGCGCGGCTCCGGCACCAGCCAGGGCACCGCCATCGCCAGCGGTGCCGCGGCGCTGTTCCTGTCCAGCCACCCGGACGCGACCGTCGCCCAGGTGAAGGCATCGATGCGTACGGCGGCTCGTGACCTGCCGGGCTCGCGGGACGGCCAGGGGCTGCTCGCCGTCACCGACAAGGTGGTCTCCGGTCCCGACGGTGCCGGTCTCGACGGCAGCGGTGATCTCACCGGCGAGGGCTCGTTCGACGCTTCGTCGTGGTCGGCGTCGTCGTGGAGCGCGTCCTCGTGGTCTGCCTCCTCCTGGAGCGCGTCCTCGTGGTCTGCCTCCTCCTGGAGCGCAGCAGCGTGGCCCGCGTCATGACCCGCACCCGCCGCTGGGGATCCCCTGCACGGCGGGTGCGGCTCGTCGCTGCTGTCAGCCTGCTGGCTGCGCTCGTCCTCGCGGTCGTCGGTGGCTGGGGTGACGTCACCTGGTGGGCGCCGCCGCTGCTGGCCGCGGTCGTCGCGATCTCCGAGATCGCCGTGGTCCACCTGCAGTTCGGCCGGCAGCGCTGGACGTTCTCCCTCACCGAGGGCGCCCTCGGCGCCGCCTGGGTGGCCTCGACCGGCTCCTGGTCGGTCCTGGCCGTCGTCGCCGGTGTCGCCCTCGCGCAGTCGGTCCGGCATCAGCCTCGACTGAAGCTCGAGTTCAACGTCGCGCAGTTCGCTCTCGCGACGGCTGGCGGCTCCGCCGTCGCCTCGTGGCTCGGCGGCGACATCGCCGGAGCCATCGCCGGCATGGCCGTCTTCTTCGTCGTCAACCACACCCTGGTCGGTGTCGCGGTCTCGCTGACCAGTCGCCGCAAGCTGCTGTCCCTGCTCACCTCGAGCGCGCCACTGTCCGCGGTGCACACTGCAGGCAACTCCTCGATCGGCCTGCTTGCGGCGTTCCTGGCGATGACTGCTCCACTGGGCCTGCTGGGTCTGCTCGTCCCCCTTGCTCTGCTCTGGTCCTCCTACGACCAGCAGACCCGTCGTACCGCCGAAGCACGCCTGTTCGCCGAGCTGGCCCGCGGCCAGGAGCAGGCCACCGGCCGGTCGACCGACGTGTCGGCGCAGGTGGTCGTCACGGCGGCCGCAAGGCTGTTCGGCGGTGCCGACGTCGAGATGGTGCTGCTCGCCGCCGACGGCCCGGTGCGCTACGCCGGCGATGAGAGCGGCGTGCCGGACCGGCGCCGCGTCGACCCCGAGGCCTTCGACGAGCCCTGGGTGCTGCGCGCGCTCGGCGCCCGCGGCGTCGCGACCGGCAACGAGGACGGACGGCCCTGGTGCTCGGCGGTCCTCGGTGAGCCCAACGCGCCCCTCGCCGTTCTCGTCGCTCGTCGGCCCCGCGGCGCTGCCGGCTTCGGCCGTCGGGAGATCCGGCTCGCCCAGGTGCTGGTGGGCCAGGCGGAGTCATGGCTGTCGGTCGCCGAGCTGTCGTTGCGCTCCCAGGTGGCCAGCCGGCAGGCAGCCGCCGCGGGTGAGGCGGCCAAGAACCTCGGCGACGTCGGAGCTGCGACCGCCCCGGCGCTGCAGGTGCTGCGCGAGTCCGCCGACCGGCTGGCCCGGCTCGCCGAGGCCTCGGGCGGCGTCGACGACATCGTCGAGGAGCTCCACCTCGTGGAGCGCGCCGTCGCGTCACTGCTCGGCGCGATCGCCCTGGCTGCCGAGCCCGACCTCATCGGGGTCACCGGCGCCGGCACCCGCGCCACCGACATCCCGGCCACGTCCCGGCCGGCCACCGACTGGACGACGACGGGAGTGCTGCGCTGACCACCGCGTCGCCCCGTCGCGGTCGACTGCCTCTCGCCGTCTGGGCGGGTGCGCTGTCGGCCGGCTCGGTGCTGGTCGTGGCCGGCGGCGCGGCGGTCTTCCTGCGTACGGCGGGGCAGCTCAACGCCACGGCGCTGGAGGCCATCGGCGTCGGCGCCTGCGCCGGCCTCGCCCTGAGCGCTGTGCAGGTGATCGCGGCGGGTCGCCTGGCGGCCGGGCTGCGCGGCCTGCACTCCGACGCGGTACAGCGCCTGCAGGACCCCTCCGCGCCGGTCGGCCGCCCTGGCCGTCGGCGCATCACCGCCCTGGCCAGCACGGAGCTGTCGGAGCTGGCCCGGGTCCTCGACGCCCTGCACCTGCGGGTCCGGGTCGGTGACGAGGTCGGCGAGCGGCACCGCCGCGACGCGGAGACGGCCGGAGCCGGGGTCTTCGAGCTGGTCTCCGGACTTGTCACAGCGGAGGAGGGCGCCCGCGGGCAGCTGGCCGCCGAGCTGCACGACACCGTTGCCCAGTCGCTGATGATCGCCCGCGGCCTGCTGGCGACCAACCCCAGCAGCGCCGCCGACCTGGCGAAGCTGTCGGACTACGTCGAGGACGCAGAGGAGCAGGTGCGCGCGGTCATGGCCCGCACCCGGCCGCCGGCGCTGCGCGAGGGCGACCTCGCCTCCGCGGTCGGCAACCTGCGCGCGGACATGCTCGCCCGCTACGGGTTGACCGTGCAGGTCAGCTGGCCCGAGTCGGCCTACCCGCTCCCGCTCGCCTCCGCGATCACCGTCTACCGGTTCTTCCAGGAGGCTCTGCTCAACGTCGTGAAGCACGCCGACGTCGACGACGCGTTCGTGAGCCTGCGCATCGAGGAGGACCTGGTCTTCGCGGAGGTCCGCGACGAGGGCCCTGGCTTCGATCCGGCCAAGGTGCGCCCGGACCGCGGTCGGCACGTCGGCCTCGGGCTGCTGC
Organism: Actinomycetota bacterium; assembly: GCA_032230005.1. Classification (GTDB taxonomy): domain Bacteria; phylum Actinomycetota; class Actinomycetes; order Mycobacteriales; family SCTD01; genus RYN-124. The sequence continues at coordinate 5,088 of JAVXVI010000158.1, forward strand.
GCGAGCGGGCCCGGCTGTCCGGCGGCGGGCTCGAGGTC
>JAVXVI010000159.1:0-16693 GCA_032230005.1 Actinomycetota bacterium
CCGCCGGTCTTGACACTCACGATGCCCTCGACCTCGACCTCGGGACCGCACCACTTCATGCGGACCTCATGCGCGAGCTGCAGCAGGTCGGACGTGTGCTCTGCCGGCAGGGACAGGCAGGTCAGCGCCTGCTCCCGGGTCAGCCCGACGCCGCGTTCGAGGACCTGCTCGCGCAGCTCGGTCAGCAGGTCGGGCGCAAGCAGCGGGCGCTCCGCGGTCTCAGTCACCAGGTGATCCTGGCAGACCGCGTCAGGAGCCGTCCTCGCGGTAGGCGGTGACCAGCTCGCGCTTGAGGACCTTTCCGGACGGACCGAGGGGGAAGGCGTCGGTGAAGATGACCCGGCGCGGGTACTTGTAGGCGGCCAGGTGCTCCTTCGCCCAGGCGGACAGCTCGGCCTCCGTGACGCTCGCGCCCTGTTCGCGGATGACGACGGCGCAGACCTCCTCGCCGTACTGCGGGTCGGGTAGCCCGATCACGGCGACCTGGGCGACGTCCGGGTGGCGCAACAGCGTCTCCTCCACCTCCCGCGGGTAGATGTTGTAGCCGCCACGGATGACCATGTCCTTCTTGCGGTCGACGATCGTGATGTAGCCGTCCTCGTCCTTGGTGCCGAGGTCACCGGTGCGGAACCAGCCGTCCACGATGGCCGCCGCGGTCGCCTCCGGCTTGTTGAGGTAGCCGGCGAACACGTTGTGGCCGCGCACGACGATCTCGCCGAGCTCGCCGGTCGCCAGCAGCTCGATACGGTCGTCGAGCTCCGCCTTGGCGATCTCGACCTCGACCCCCCAGATCGCCTTGCCGACCGTGCCGGGCCGCGGCTCGAAGGACTTCTGGTTGAACGTCGCGACGGGCGATGTCTCGGTGAGGCCGTAGCCCTCGAGCACCTTGGTGCCGAAGACCTCGGCGAACCGCTCCAGCACGGTCAGCGGCAGCGCTGCGCCGCCGGAGAGAGCGCTGTTCAGCTTGGGCCGCAGGTCGCTGGACTTGGCCGCCTCGAGCAGACCGACGTACATCGTCGGCACGCCCATGAAGATGGTGCACTTCTCGTCCACAAGCAGCTGCAGCGCCTGCAGGCCGTCGAACCTCGGCAGCATCACGACAGCCGCGCCGACCCGGAACGCGGTGTTCATGCAGCAGGTCTGCCCGAAGGTGTGGAACAGCGGCAGGCAGCCGAGCACGACGTCCTCGGGGCCGATCACGAACGAGTCCATCGCCGACGCGTCGACGTTCATCAGGACGTTGAGGTGCGTGATCATCGCGCCCTTGGGCTTGCCGGTGGTGCCGCTCGTGTAGAGCACGACCGCGGTGTCACCCGGCTCCCGCTGCACGAAGCCGTCGACCGGCTCGCTCGCCGCCGCCAGCTCGTCGATCCGCTCGACCGTCGTGTCAGCTGTCACTCCCCCCGGGGAATCCATGACCGACAGCACCGGCACTCCGGCCAGCTCCGCGCCCTTCGCCCCCTCGCCGAGCAGCGGTGCAGCGCAGATGAGGGTCTTGGCACCGGAGTCCTCGAGGACGTACTGGATCTCCTCCGCCTTGAGCAGCGCATGCACCGGGACGGCGACGGCACCGAGGGCGAGCACGCCGTAGTAGGCAAGCGGGAAGTGCGTCGTGTTGGGCAGGAGCAGGGCGACACGGTCACCCGGCTCGACGCCCCGCTCACGCAGCACGGCGGCGTACTGCCGGGCACCGTGCCACAGCTCGCGGTAGGTCGTGTGGTCCGGACCGAGTACGACCGCGGTGCGGTCGCCGTGGCGGACCGACGACTCGGCCAGGATGCTCGCGATGGTCAGGGACATGCCCACGAGTGTGCCTCAGTCGAAGGCTGACCACCGGGCCCCGACCGGCCGCACCTCGGCGGTCCGCTCGTGCTCCGCCGGCCGGTCGAGCCGGATCTCCAGCCGCGCCTCCGACAGCCCTTCGACGAGCCCCTCGCCCCACTCCACGACGGTGACGCTGTCCTCGAGGGACGCGTCGAGGTCGAGGTCGTCGAGCTCGAGCCGGCTGCTGCCCGACTCGCGCAGCCGATAGGCGTCGACGTGCACCAGCGGCAGCGGTCCGGGATGGATCCGCGCCAGCACGAACGTCGGGCTGGTCACCGAGCCACGGACACCCAGGCCGGCACCGATCCCCTGCGTCAAGGCGGTCTTGCCGGCACCGAGCGGCCCGTTCAGCACGACCAGGTCGCCGGGGCGCAGCTCGCCGGCCAGCCGCTCGCCGAGCGCACGCGTTGCCTCCGGCCCGACAAGCACCAGCGGCAGCGGCCGCACCAGCTCGGTCCAGAACCCCTGCCCGACCAGCGGGGTGTAGCCGACGCTCTCCCAGAAGGCACGGCTGCTGTGCAACACGTCGCGCACCCCGACGTGCGTGCGGACAGCGCCTTCCTCACTGGCCCAGTCGTGCGCCGCGCCGACGAGCAGGCGGCCGAGCCCTCCGCGCTGGGATGCCGGATCCACGGCACAGCGGCGGATGACCCAGACGAGCCCTTCCCGTCGTACGCGGCACGCAGCCAGCAGCCGGCCCGCATCGTCACGCAGCAGGAGGCCACCCTGCTCGGCGAAGTCGGCAGCGACGGTGTCGCTGGACTCGGACAGCGCACCGGACGGCGGCGACAGCTCCCGGAGTGCGCCGAAGGAGCGGCGGGTGAGCTCCTGCACCTGCGCCACGTCCACCGGGCCGAGCACCCGCTCGACGTTCACACCACTCACTGCGACCCGCTCGACCTCAGGCCGAACGGGCGACGGACTTGGCGGCTCGGCGCAGCAGCGCGCGCAGGTGCAGCGTCACGAGGGGCGCGCGCTCTAGCTGGACCATGTGCCCCGCGCCCTCGACGACGACGAGCTGCGCGGACGGCAGTGCCTCCGCCATCACCTGGCTGTGCGAGAGCGGCGTCAGCTTGTCCTTGCTCCCGACGAGGATGACCGTCTCGACGCGGTCCAGCACGTCGAGGGCGGCCAGCTTGTCGTGGTCGACGAACGTGTCGTAGAACTCCGCGATCACGTCGACGGGCGTGTTGGCGGTCATCTTCTCGACGAACTCGACGAGAGCCGGGCTGACGTCGCGGGTCCCGAACGCCCAGGAGCGGGAGACCAGGAACGCCAGGTCGGTGCCGAGCCGCCGGCCGCGCTCGAAGACCTGCGGGCGGCTCTTCATGCCACGGGTGAGGAACGGCAGGACCCGACTGGTGACCGGTACGACGGCGGCCGGCAGTCCGAACGCTGCCTGCGCCAGGCTGCCCGTGCTGGTCGACAGCAGCGCGACCGCCACGATGCGCGGCCCGAACAGCTCGGGGTGCTGGTCCGCCAGCGCCATGATGGTCATGCCGCCCATCGAGTGGCCGACGAGCACGATCGGACCGCGCGGCGCGCAGGCCTGCAGCACCGAGTGCAGGTCCCGGCCGAGCTGGTCGATCGTCGAGTGCGCTGCGGGGCTGCGGCCGCTGCGGCCGTGCGAGCGCTGGTCGTAGAAGACCAGCCGCCCGGGGTTGTCCGCGGCGAAGGCCTGGCGCTGGTAGTGCCAGACCGCCATCTCCTGCGTGTAGCCGTGCGCGAAGACGACGGTCGGGCCGGCAACGGGCCCTTCCGGTCCGAGCTCCTCCACGTGCAGCGGCACGCCGTCGTCAGCGACCACCCGCCGTACGCGGTCCGCAGGCAGTGCGAAGAACGGCTCACGGGCCTCGGGATCCGGGCGGAGCCGGGAGCGGCCGACGGCATAGCGCTCCGCGGCCAGGCCGGCGGCGGCGCCCACGGCGATGACACCGGCGACCGCACCGACGGCGCCGGCGCGACGGCGGGCGGTCATGGCTGCTCCCCTGTGTAGGTCCTCGGCACGCGGGCGCCGACGCGGGTCACGATCTCGTAGTTGATGGTGCCGAGCCAGTCTGCCCAATCCTGCGCAGTGGGCTCCCCACCGGTCCCCGGCCCGAAGAGGACCACCTCGTCGCCGGCGTCGACGTCGTCCTCTCCCACATCGAGGACGAACTGGTCCATGCACACCGTCCCCGCGATGGTCCGGCGGCGACCGCGCAGCTGCACCTGCGCGAGGTTCGTGGCGCTGCGCGGCACCCCGTCGGCGTAGCCGAGCGGCACAAGGGCCAGTGACGTCGCCGCCGAGGTCACGTAGCGGTGCAGGTAGCTGACACCTGACCCGGCGGGCACCCGCTTGGTCAGGGCGACTGTCGACAGCAGGGTCATGGCCGGACGCAGACCGAGGTCCGCCGGGCTGCCGATGTCGGGGACGGGCGAGAGGCCGTAGACCGCGAGCCCAGGTCGCACCAGGTCGAAGTGCGTAGCCGGAGCGGTCAGGGTGGCAGCGGAGTTGGCGAGGTGCCTGACCTCGGGCTCCAATCCGGCCCGGGCTGCGATGTCGAGTGCCTCCCGGAAGACCGCTGTCTGCCTGCTGTTCGTGGGATGGTCGGCCCCGCCGTCGGCGAAGGCGAAGTGGCTCCACAGGCCCGACACCTTGACCGCCCCGTCGGCCTCCGCCTTCGCGGCGGCCTCGCACAGCTCAGGCCAGTCGGCGGGCTGGGCTCCACCCCGCGACAGGCCGGTGTCGGCCTTGAGCTGCACGCGCGCCGTCACACCGGTCGTCCGGGCGGCAGCCACCGCTGCTGCGAGCTCGGCGAGGGAGTAGATGCCGAGGTCGATGCCGGCGGCGACAGCCGGCCGCAGGTCCTCGCCTGGCGTCGTCAGCCAGGCCAGGATCGGCAGCTCGACGGCGGCTGCGCGCAACGCGAGGGCCTCCTCGAGGAAGGCCACGCCAAGCCACGCCGCGCCGCCCTGCGCCGCTGCGCGGGCGGTGGGCACGAGGCCGTGCCCGTAGCCGTCGGCCTTCACCACCGCCATCACACCCGCACCGCCGGCGGCACCTTCGGCGAGGACCCCGACGTTGTGGCGCACGGCGGCGAGGTCGACCCGCGCCTCCGTCCTCATGAGCTCATGGTCCCAGCCGACGTCCGGCGTACCGCCTCAGGCCACGCCTCCAGGACCAACGAGGCCGATGTCGCAGCGCCGTCGGCCGCGAGCCTGCCGGCGACCCCGTGCAGGTAAGCACCGACGGCGCCGGCGTCGACGACGTCCAAGCCCTGTGCCAGCAGCGCACCGCAACCGCCGGACAGGACGTCGCCGGTGCCCGCCGCTGCCAGCACAGGTGATCCGGTGTCGTTGACGAAGGTGCGCCGCCCGTCCGAGACGATGGTCGCGTCACCCTTCAGCAGCACCGTCACCCCGAGCCGATGCGCGAGCTGCCGGACGGCGCCGATGCGGTCGTCACCCACCGCGGTGCCGAAGCGCTCGAACTCCCGGTCGTGCGGCGTCAGCAGCGTCGGGGCGCTGCGATCGCGCAGCCACTCCGGGTGCTCCGCGCACAGGGTCAGCGCATCCGCATCGACGAGCACCGGGACGTCCGTCGCGAGTACCGCCTCCACGACCCCCGCGGCGTCGCTGTCGGTCCCGAGCCCCGGCCCGACGACCCACGACTGGACGCGGCCCGCCTTGACCACTGCAGCCCCGTCGCCCGCGCCGACCGTCGTCACGACAGCCTCCGGCCAGTGCGCCCTGACCAGCTCGGCCGCGTGCTCGACGCCCGCGAACCGGACCATGCCGGCGCCGGCGCGCAGGGCCGCGCCCGTGGCGAGCACGGCCGCGCCGGTGTACTGCGTGGAGCCGGCCGCGATCCCGACCACGCCGGCGGTGTACTTGTCCCCGCCAGGCCGTCGAACCGGCAGTCGCATCGCGACGTCGACAGCGTCGAGCAGCAGCACCGGAGCAGCCGCGAGGTGCGGACCAAGTCCGATGTCGACGAGCTCGACGATGCCTGCGTGCCGGGTTCCCGCGCCGACGTACAGGCCTGGCTTGCCGGTCCCGAAGGTCACCGTCAGTCCAGCCTTCACCGCCGGCCCGCTCACCGCGCCGGTGTCCGCGTCGACACCGCTGGGAAGGTCGACCGCCACGACGTGCTCGCCCTCGACGGCGAGCTCCGTGGCTAGCCCGCGCAGCGGGCCGCGGCCGCCGATGCCGACCATCCCGTCGACGACGAGGTCGGCCGCGTCCACGGCGTCAGCGCCACCGACTCGACCACCGGCCGCGCGCAGTGCGGCAACGGCATCGCCCACCGGCTCACCGGCCAGCACCGCCGTCACGGCGGCACCACGGCGGGCCAGCCGAGCGCCCGCCCAGAGCGCATCGGCGCCGTTGTTGCCCGAGCCCACCAGCAGCACGACCCGCGCGCCGTAGACGCCGACCAGACGACGCGCGCAGGCGATCGCGAGACCAGTGGCCGCCCGCTGCAGCAGCGTGCCCTCGGGGAGCTCGGCCATCAGGGAGGCCTCGGCCGCCCGGATCTGCTCGACGGTGTGCGCGCCCCTCATGACTCGGCAACCACGAAGGCCGTGGCGATGCCCGCGTCATGGGACAACGACAGGTGCCAGGCGCGAATCCCTTGCGCAGCAGCCGCTTCGGCCACGGCGCCGGCGACGCGCAGCGTCGGCCTGCCGGACGGGAGCCGCACCACCTCGGCGTCGCGCCACCGCAGGCCCCCGGGTGCACCCAGTGCCTTCGCGACGGCCTCCTTGGCTGCGAAGCGCGCCGCGAGCGACGCGACGTCTTTCGACTCCAGCTCGTGATCGGTGAACAACCGGGCCGCGAGCCGCGGCGTGCGGGCGAGCGCACGGGCCAGCCTCTCGACGTCCACCACGTCGACGCCGACGCCCACGATCACGGTGTGCGCGTGAGCCGGAACACCCGCAGGTTGCGGTCGGTCTTGGCGACGTAGGTGTCGTACGTCGGCCAGACCTTCGTCAACCGCGGCCAGACCTCCGCCTTCTCCTCGTCGGACAGCAGGTGGGCGTCCGCGTCAGAGGACTTTCCGGCGTACATCACCTTGGCTCGCGGGTTCTTCATCAGGTTGGCCGTCCACGCCGGGTGCTTGTCGATACCGAAGTTGCTGCCGACGACGTAGAAGACGTCGTCGCCGTCGGGCATCGTCGCCAGCGGCGTGGTCCGTGGCTGACCGGTCTTCGCGCCGGTCGTCGTCAGCACCAGCGCCGGCACGATGAGCGACGTGACGGTGAAGCGGCCGCCGCTGAGCCGGTTGACGACCTTGTCCATCCGCGGCGCGAGCTTGAGCGCCACCGGCTGGAACGACGACGTCTGCGCGGCGCGCTGCACCAGCCGGCCGAGCCGGCTGTCCAGGCGCACGGGGCGGCTCCCGCTCACTCGACCGTCACGCTCTTCGCCAGGTTGCGCGGCTGGTCGACGTCGAGGCCCTTGGCCATCGCGACCGCCGCGGAAAGTACCTGCATGGGCACGATCGTCAGCAGCGGCGTCAGCAGCGACTTGGTGTCCGGGATGCGGATCAGGTGGTCGGCGTAGGGCGTCACCGTGTCGTCGCCGTCGGTCGCGATGACGATGGTCCGCGCGCCGCGCGCCCTGACCTCCTGCACGTTGTTGACGAGCTTGGCGGACAGGGCGTGGCGAGGAGCGAGTACGACGACAGGCGTGCCCTCCTCGATGAGCGCGATCGGGCCGTGCTTGATCTCGCCGGCCGGGAAGCCCTCGGCCGAGATGTAGGCGAGCTCCTTGAGCTTGAGTGCCCCCTCGAGAGCCATCGGGTATCCGACGTGCCGGCCGAGGAAGAGCACCCGCGGCTCGTCCGCGAGCTCTCGGGCGAGTGCCCGCACCGGATCCATCCGCGACAGCACCTCGGTCACGAGGTCAGGGATCGACTGCAGGTCGCGCAGGTGGGCGCGCACCTCGTCGGGGTCGCGGGTGCCCCGCACCTGCGCGAGGTAGAGACCCACGACGTACATCGCAGCGAGCTGCGCGATGACGGCCTTCGTCGATGCGACCGCAACCTCCGGGCCGCCGCGGGTGTAGAACGCCGCGTCGCTCTCGCGGCTGACCGTGGAGCCGATCGTGTTGGTGACGGCCAGCACCCAGGCCTTCTGCGCACGTGCGTGCCGCAGCGCCTCCAGGGTGTCCGCCGTCTCCCCGCTCTGGCTGATCGCGATCACCAGGGTGCTGCGGCCCACGACCGGATCGCGGTAGCGGAACTCCGAGGCGATCTCGACGTGCACCGGCAGCCGGCACCAGCGCTCGATGGCGTACTTGCCGACGAGGCCGGAGTGGTACGACGACCCGCACGCGATGATGACGACCTGCTCGATGCCGCGGATGTCCTCGTCGCTCATCGCGAGCTCGTCCAGGTGCAGCAAGCCGCTCGCCGTCAGTCGGCCGCCGAGCGTCTCGCGCACTGCGCTGGGCTGCTCCTCGATCTCCTTGAGCATGAAGAAGTCGTAGCCGCCCTTCTCGGCGGCAGCGGTGTCCCAGTCGACGTGGAAGCTCTCGCCCGGGACCACAGCTCCGTCGAGGGTCGTGACGGTCACGCCGTCGCGGCGGAGCTCGACCACCTGGTCCTGGTCGATGATGCGCGCCTCGCGGGTGTGGCCGATGAAGGCGGTGACGTCGCTGCCGAGGAAGTTCTCGCCGTCGCCGAGCCCGATGACCAGAGGAAGGTTGCGGCGGGCGCCGACGACGACGTCCGGCGCGTCGGCGTGTGCGACGACGAGGACGAACGACCCCTCGAGGTCGCGGCAGACGCTGCGCACCGCGTCCGCGAGGTCACCGTCGTACCGCTCCTCGATCAGGTGCGCGACGACTTCCGTGTCGGTGTCGCTGCGGCGCTCGTGACCGCGTGCCTCGAGGCCGGCGACGAGTGTCTCGAAGTTCTCGATCGTCCCGTTGTGCACCACCGCGATCCGGCCGCTGCAGTCGACCTGCGGGTGGGCGTTGCGGTCGGTCGGCGGGCCGTGCGTGGCCCATCGCGTGTGCCCGATCGCGAGTGACCCCGGCAGCGGGTCGTCGGTCAGCAGCTTCTCGAGGTTGGCCAGCTTGCCGGCCCTGCGCTCGACCTGGAGGGTGCCTTCGTCAGACAGGACCGCAACGCCCGCGCTGTCGTAACCGCGGTACTCGAGGCGCCGCAGGCCCTCGAGGACGACGTCCATCCCCGGCTTGCCGCCGACGTAGCCCACGATGCCGCACATGGTGCCGAGGGTAGTCGCCGAACGCCGGTCACACCCGGCTGAGCTCCCGCGCGGCGAGCGCTCGGCGCAGGTCGTCTCGCCGCTCCAGCACGACGCGGCGCAGCCCGGCGGCGAGCGACGGGTTGCTCAGGAAGGCATCCGTCCGCTCGAGGACCACCGGCTCCACGACGACGGAGGGGTACAGCACGCCGGCCAGGCTCTTGGCCACCTGCGGCGATCGGGCCGCCCAGACGGACTCGATCTCGCCGAAGTACCGCTCGACGTAGCCGCGGCAGAGGTCCTCCTGCCCAAGCTGCCAGAAGCCCCTCGCCCGCGACTCGGTGGCGTGGTTGGACAGGGCGAGGTCGCCGGTGGCGGACGTCCAGGCCGCCTCCTTCGCAGCCGGGTCGGGGCGGGCGGCCAGCGCGTAGTCGGCATGCCGCTGTCCGGCCGCCGTCGTGTCCCTGGTCAGCTCGGCTCCGATGTCATCTGCCGACAGCGCACCGAGCACGGCCAGGCGGCGTACGACATGCCAACGCAGCTCGGTGTCGACAACGACTCCCCTCGGCGCCGACCCTCCGAGCACCGCGGCGACAGCGCCCGCATCCGTCGAAGCAGACACCCACGCGCGCAGCCAGGTCAGCTGCAGGTCGCTGCCCGCTTCCGCGTGCTCGAGCTCGTCGAGGCAGCAGTCGGCAAGCCGGGCCCGAAGCTGGGGATCGGCGGCCCAGAGCCCGGCTGCGGTCAGGGCCTGAGCCAGCAGCGTCCCCACCACCGCAGGGTCCGTCTCGGCCGAGGCGCCGGCGACGACCGCGTCGACAACAGCACGGGCCGGGAGCTCGGCATCGCGGCCGGCGTCCCACAGCGCGCCCCAGCACACCGCACGAGCCAGCCCGTCGTCGAGCTCGCGCAGGTGGTGGGTGACTGTTCGCAGCGACCGGTCGTCGAAGCGGACCTTCGCGAAGGTCCAGTCGCCGTCGTTGAGGAGCACCAGGTCCGCCGGCTCGGCGAGCTCGGGGACAGGCGTGTGACCGCCGCGCACTTCAACGTCGATCGGGTCCCGCGCGACGAGCCGGCCGCCGGACCGGTCGTAGCGACCGATGCGGATCCGGTGCTCGCGGAGCGTCGGGTGATCGGCCGGCGGCTCCTGACGCACGCCGCCGTCGGCGGGTCGCAGGGTGCTGACCCCCGGAGTGCGCAGCCACGCGTCCGCCCACTCGCTGAGGTCGCGGCCACTGGCGTCCTCGATCGCGGCGAGGAAGTCGAGCAGGGTCGTGTTGCCGAACGCGTGCCGCCGCAGGTAGCGGCGTACGCCCTCGAAGAACGTCTCCGGACCCACCAGCACCATGAGCTGCCGGAGCGCCGAAGCGCCCTTGGCGTAGCTGATCCCGTCGAAGTTGAGCAGGGCGCTGCGCGTGTCAGAGACCGGCCCTGAGATCGGGTGCGTCGTCGGCAGCTGGTCTGCGGCGTAGCCCCAGGCCTTGCGCGCGGTGCAGAACGCCGTCCAGCTGCCCTCGAAGCGGGTGGCCTGGTCCGTGACGTGGAAGCCCATCAGCTCGGCGAACGACTCGTTGAGCCACAGGTCGTCCCACCAGCGCATCGTGACGAGGTCCCCGAACCACATGTGGGCCATCTCGTGCGCGATGACCTCGGCGCGCGTGCGTCGCTCTGCCTCGGTCACGCGCGAGCGGAACAGCAGCGTCTCGGCGAAGGTGACCGCACCGGCGTTCTCCATCGCGCCGTGGTTGAACTCCGGCACCCAGAGCTGGTCGTAGGTGTCCCCGAACGGGTAGCGGATGTCGAAGGTCGTGTGGAATGCGTCGAAGCACTGCGCGGTGATCTCGAACAGCTCGTCGGCCTCCAGGTGAGACGCCAGCGACTGCCGGCACCAGACGCCCATCTCGATCCCGTCGTGACTGCGCCTTTCGCCGTGCCAGCGCCCGGCCGCGACGGTGAACAGGTACGGCGACATGCGCTGCGTCTCCGCGAAGGTCCACCGCCCGCCCGCCGAGGTGCCTCGCTCGTTGCTGATCACGGTCCAGTCGTCAGGCGCGGTGACGGTCAGCCGGAACGACGCCTTGAGGTCGGGCTGGTCGAAGCAGGCGAAGATGCGCTGCGCGTCGTCGAGGAAGCTCTGCCCCCAGACGTAGACCAGGCCGTCGGCGGGGTCGGTGAACCGGTGCAGTCCCTCGCCGGTACGGCTCCACGCACCGCGAGCGACCACGCGCAGCTCGTTGTCTGCCTCGAGGCCGGGCAGTGCGATGCGGGTCTCGGCGGGGAGCGGCTGCAGGTGCCGCCCGTTGAGGACGACCTCCACCGGCACGGCGTCGAGCTCGACGAAGGTCTGCGCCCCCGGCTCGCGGCAGGCGAAGCGGATGACGACCGAGGAGCCGAAGTCATCGGCCCCGGTGAGGTCGAGGTCGATGTCGTACGACGACACCGTGATCAGCGCCGCCCGCCTCTCGGCCTCGGCGCGGAGCAGGTTCCTCACGCAACTGACCCTAGGGCGCGGGGATGCGCGCCGGATGCTTGAATCGGGGCATGCATCTGGACGGCGAGTACGAGCCGATCACCGAGCAGTGGGTCCGCGACCAGGTGGACCTCTACGAGAGCTCAGGCGGCACGGACGGGACGACGTTGCGCGGGATGCCGGTCGTCGTCCTCACGACCCGCGGCGCGAAGAGCGGCAAGATCCGAAAGATCCCGCTGATGCGCGTCGAGCACGACGGCGCCTACGCCATCGTCGCGTCGCAGGGCGGAGCCCCTGTCCACCCCCGCTGGTACTACAACGTCCTCGCGGATCCGCACGTCGAGCTTCAGGACGGCCCGGTCAAGCAGTACATGGTCGCCCGCGAGGTGACGGGCGACGAGAAGAAGGAGTGGTGGAAGCGGGCGGTCGCCGCCTTCCCGCCGTACCGCGAGTACCAGTTCAAGACTCGCCGGCAGATCCCGGTCTTCGTCCTCGAGCCGGCGGGCGACTAACCCGCCACGGCGGCGGCCAGCCGCTGCGCCACCTGCTCGGCCTGCTCCTGCGTCGGCGCCTCGACCATGACGCGCACCAGGGCCTCGGTGCCTGACGGGCGGAGCAGGACACGCCCGTCGCCGGCCAGCGCCTCCTCCTCGCGGGCGACGGCAGCGAGGACTCCGGCATCCTGCGCCCGCTCGCGCGGCGCCACAACGTTGACGAGCACCTGAGGGAGCAGGGTCACCGCGGCCGCCAGCTCGGCAACGGGGCGGCCGGTGCGGGCGACGCGGTTCATCACCTGCAGCGCCGTCAAGAGGCCGTCGCCGGTGGACGCGTGGTCGAGCATCACGACGTGGCCGCTCTGCTCGCCGCCGAGGCGATGGCCGCCGGCCAGCATCGCCTCGAGGACGTAACGGTCGCCGACCGGTGTGCGCACCACCTGGATGCCCGCTTCGGTCATCGCCAGCACGAGGCCCAGGTTGCTCATCACCGTCGCGACGAGCACGTCGCTGGCAGGGAGGCCGGCGTCCTTGCGGGCCAAGGCCAGCAGGCCGAGCACCTGGTCACCGTTGAGCACGGTGCCACTGCCATCGACGACGATGCAGCGGTCCGCGTCGCCGTCGTGCGCCACCCCGAGGTCGGCACCGTGCTCCACAACGCTCTTTGCGAGCGACTCCGGGTGCGTCGCGCCGCAGGCCTCGTTGATGCGCTGCCCGTCGCCATCGCAGTGGATCGCCGTAACGGTCGCGCCGGCCCGCCGGTAGGCCTCCGGTGCGAGCCGCGACGCCGCGCCCTGGGCGCCGTCGACGACGACGTGCAGGCCCTCGAGCGAGCCGACCGTGCCGACGAGGTCGGTCAGGTAGGCCTCCACCCGAGCCGGCCGGCCGTCGGCGTTCGAGCGCCCGATGGCCGTCCCCGTCGGGCGGACCCATGGCTGGTCCAGCGCCGCCTCGAGCGCGTCCTCCTCGGCGTCGGTCAGCTTGCGGCCGCCGGCCGCGAACAGCTTCAGGCCGTTGTCAGGCATCGGGTTGTGGGAGGCGGTGATCGCCAGCCCGAGCGCAGCGCCGCGGGCCGTGCAGTGCGCGACCAGGGGGGTCGGTACGACGCCGAGCCGGGTGACGTCGCAGCCGGCGCTGGTGAACCCGGCAACCGCAGCGGCTTCGAGCATCTCGCCGGACGGCCGGCTGTCACGTCCGACCACGACGACCGGCCGCCGGCCGTCGACGCGCTCGGCGACGGCCCGCGCCCCCGCCACGGCGCTGAGCCGCAGCGCCAGGTCCGGCGTCAGGACATCACCGTTGGCGAGCCCGCGGATCCCGTCCGTGCCGAACAGCCGAGCCAACGCGTGCTCCTCCTGACATGCCGCGAGGCGGCCCCGACGCAGCGGGACCGCCTCGGCGGGAACGATGACTAGCGCTTTGAGTACTGGGGCGCCTTGCGGGCCTTCTTCAGGCCGTACTTCTTGCGCTCCTTGATCCGCGCGTCGCGGGTGAGGAAGCCGGCCTTCTTCAGGGCCGGGCGGTCGTCGGGCTCGATCTCCTGCAGCGCACGGGCGATGCCGAGACGGAGCGCACCGGCCTGCCCGGAGATGCCGCCGCCGTGCAGACGCGCGATGACGTCGTACTGATCGACCTTCTCGAGCGTCACGAAAGGCTCGTTGATGGCCTGCTGGTGCACCTTGTTCGGGAAGTAGTCCTCGATGGTGCGGCCGTTCAGCTTGTACTGCCCGGTGCCGGGGATGAGCCGCACGCGGACGACGGCCTCCTTGCGGCGGCCGACGGTGCGGGCGAGGTCGGGGGCAGTCACTGGGCGACCTGCTTCAGCTCGAAGGGCACCGGCGCCTGCGCCTGGTGCGGGTGGGTGGGACCGGCGTAGACCTTGAGCTTCGACAGCATCTGCCGGCCCAGGGTGTTGTGCGGCAGCATCCCCTTGATGGCCTTCTCGATGATCCGCTCGGGGCGGCTCGCGAGAACGTCGGCGTACGACGTGGAGGTCAGACCACCCGGGTAACCGGAGTGGCGGTGCACCATCGACTGCGCTGCCTTGTTGCCGGTCATGGCGACCTTGGCGGCGTTGATGACGACGACGAAGTCACCGGTGTCGATGTGCGGGGCGTAGTACGTCTTGTGCTTGCCGCGGAGCAGGATCGCCGCCTGGCTGGCCAGCCGGCCGAGCACGACGTCAGCGGCGTCGATGACGTGCCACTGGCGCGTGATGTCGCCGGGCTTGGGGGTGTACGTGCGCACGGACCTGCTCTTCTCTCGACTGCGGGATGTGGGGCACGCGTCAAGAAGGCGCGCCGCGCAACAGCCCGCCACGATACCTGAGCCTGCCCTCACCGGGCAAAAACCCGCCCCTGGGCTTGGCCACCCGCCGGCTCCTCCATCCCGTCCTGCACCTCAACACCTCCACCTCGGGCGACCCGGGCAGCGGGGATGCCCCAGGTGAGCGTGCGCCGCCGTACGCCGGCCTGACGCCATCGCAAGGTGGAGGTGTTGAGGTGCAGACGGGCGGACGGACGGGCAGACACGACCTAGCCGCGGGCGCGGACGACGCGGCCTTCGTCCCAGACCGGTTCGGGCGACTCGTAGACCGTCCCGTCGGAGCCGAACACCAGGAACCGGTCGAACCCGCGTGCGAACCACCGGTCATGGGTCACCGCCATCACCGTCCCGTCGAATGCCGCCAGCCCCTCCTCGAGCGCCTCGGCGGAGTCCAGGTCGAGGTTGTCAGTGGGCTCGTCCAGCAGCAGCAGGGTGCACCCGGACAGCTCCAGCAGCCGCACCTGGAAGCGCGCCTGCTGGCCACCGGACAGCGTCTCGAACCGCTGGTCGGCCTGCCCGTGCAGCTCGTAGCGCCGCAGCACCCCGATGGCGCCGCCGCGCTCGAGCCCCCGCCGGGCCGCGGCGCCCTCACCCTCTCCGCGGTGGAGGACCTCGACGAGCGTCTTGCCGTGTAGCTCGGGTTGGTCGTGCGTCTGCGCGAACCACCCCGCCACAACCCGCGCCCCGAGCCGCGCGACCCCGGTGTGGGCGACGGGCTGCCCCGCCAGCAGCCGCAGGAAGTGCGACTTGCCTGACCCGTTGCTGCCGAGGACGGCGACCCGCTCGCCGTAGAAGATCTCCAGGTCGAACGGCTTCATCAGCCCGGTGAGCTCCAGCCGCTCGCAGACGACCGCGCGCACTCCCGTCCGGCCGCCCCGCAGCCGCATGGCGACCTTCTGGTCCACGACCTGCTCCGGGGGCGGCCCGGCCGCCTCGAACTTCTCGAACCGCGTCTGCATCGCGTGGTAGCGGCTGGCCATGTCCGGGCTGATCTTGGCCTGCTCGCGCAGGGTGATCACCAGCTTGCGGAGCCGCTCGCGCTCCTCGTCCCACCGCTTGTGCAGCTCGTCGAGCCGCTCCCGCCGCGCCTGCCGAGCCTCGGCGTACGTCCCGAAGCCACCCCCGTGCACCCACGCGCCGTGCGCCTCGATCGTGACGATCCGGTTCGCCGTGCGGGACAGCAGCTCGCGGTCGTGGCTGACGAACAGCACCGTCTTCGGGCTCTCGGCCAGGGCCGCCTCCAGCCAGCGCTTCCCCGGGACGTCGAGGTAGTTGTCCGGCTCGTCGAGCAGCAGCACCTGGTCGGGTCCGCGCAGGAGGGCCTCGAGCGCCAGCCGCTTCTGCTCGCCGCCCGAGAGCGTGTGCACCTCGCGGTACTTGCACGACTCGAACGGCATCCCCAGCGCCGCGATCGTGCAGGTGTCCCAGAGCACCTCGGCGTCGTACCCGTGCGCGTCGCCCCAGTCCGACAGCGCGTGCGCGTAGCGCATCTGCGTCTTCTCGTCGTCGCGCTCCATCATCTCCAGCTCGACCGCGTCCAGGGCGAGACCTGCCGCGCGTACGGCGGGGGGCGCGAGGGCCAGCAGGAAGTCGCGGACGGTGGTGTCGTCGCGGATCGACCCGATGAACTGCCGCATCACGCCGAGCCCGCCGTCGCGCGCGACCGCACCGCTCGTCGGGATCAGGTCGCCGGCCACCATCCGCAGCAGGGTCGTCTTGCCGGTGCCGTTGGCACCGACCAGGGCGGTCTTGGCGCCGTCGCCGACCCGGAAGCTGACGTCGTCGAACAGCACCCGTCCGTCCGGCAGCACGTACTGCAGCTTCTGCGCGTCGACGAACCCCATGCAGACCATCCTCGCCGTACGCCCCCGCCGACGCACCCGCTTTCTGCGCCCGCTGACTTACTGCCCCCGCCAAAGATGATCACCGCCGGCTGACGCGCTCACGCCGGATGCCCTGACGGCGGTGATCGTTAACGGAGGGGCGGGGCCGGGTGGGGTGCGTCAGGTGGGGGCGCGGAGGTTGCGGGTCACGCCCTGGCGGGCCAGGAGCTCGTCGTCCGGGGGGTAGTCCACGGCTTCCAGCACCAGGCCGTGCGGGGGTGCCACCACGACGTCGGTCGCGCGTTGCGGCTGACCCAGCAGCGAGGCAGGCCACTCCGGCGGACGGCGGCCCTCCCCGACCGCGAGCATCGCCCCGACCAGCGAGCGCACCATCGAGTGGCAGAACGCGTCCGCCCGCACGGTCATGACAAGCACACCGTCCCCGTCCCGCTCCCAGGCCAGCTCCAGCAGGCCGCGCACGGTGGTGGCCCCCTCCCGCCGACGGCAGTACGCCGCGAAGTCGTGCTCGCCGAGCATCGCCGGGCACGCGGCCTGCATGGC
>JAVXVI010000160.1:0-2594 GCA_032230005.1 Actinomycetota bacterium
CAGCCGTGAGCAGGTCGAAGAACGAAAGGCCCAGCACGTCCCGTGCCGCGGTGACCGCTGCCACCCACTCCGCGCGTGGGACGTCGACGGTCACGAGTCCGTACGACGTCGTGCACCTCGCCCGCTCCCCCAGAGCTGCCCCCACGCGCTCGACGAGCTGGTCGGGCGTCACGTCCGCATCCGCTGGGCAAGCTCGCGCAGACCCGCCACGAACGCCTCCGGCCGCGGTGGGCAACCGGGGACGTAGACGTCGACCGGGATGAGCTGGTCGACGCCCTTCGTCACCGAGTAGCTGTCCCAGTACGGACCGCCGGAGTTGGAGCAGGCACCGAAGGACATGACGAACGGCGGCGACGCGAAGCCGCCGTACAGCGCGAGCACACCGGGCGCGAGCTTGTCGGTCACCGTCCCCGAGACGACGAGCACGTCGGCATGCCGGCGATCGCCCGTCACCGGCGTACTGCCGTCCGACAGGTCCTCACGGCGCATCGACGCCGCGACGACCTCGATCGCGCAGCAGGCGAGGCCGAGGTTGTGCACCGTGAGCGACAGGTCCGGCCCCCAGTCGAGCGAGTAGCGGATCGGCTGGCCGGTCGCCGCCATCGCTCAGCCGGTCCGGGCGAGGACGTAGTCCGTGAGGGCGATGAGCGCGGCCCGGCACGGCCCTTCGGGCAGCTCAGCCGCGACGGTCCGAGCCTCGTCGGTGTAGGCAGTGAGGCGATCCCGGGCTGCGTCCATCGCCGGGTGCCCACGCAGCAGCTGCAACGCCTCGGCCAGGCGGCCGTCGTCGGCGAGATCGCCCGCGAGCAGCTCGCGAAGCCGGACGCTGTCGGCATCGGTGCCGGCGAGAACGAGCAGCACCGGCAGCGTCTTGATGCCCTCGCGCAGATCGGTCCCCGGCGTCTTGCCGCTGTCCGCGGCTTCGCTGGCGATGTCGATCAGGTCGTCCGACAGCTGGAAGGCGAGGCCATAGAGCTCACCGAAGCGCGCGACCGTTTCGACGTCGCGCGCAGGTGCGCCAGCGAGCATGGCACCGAGTCGGGCGCTCGTCGCGATGAGCGACCCTGTCTTGTCCGCGAGCACCTGCAGGTGATGGGCAACCGGGTCGGCGCCGTCGAGCGGCCCAGCCGTCTCGGCGATCTGACCTTCGACGAGCCGGGCGAACGTCCGCGACTGGATGTGCGTGACCTCGGTGCCCAGACCGGCCGTCAGGTCCGAGGCCCGGGCGAACAGGTAGTCACCGGTGAGGATCGCGACGGTGTTGGTCCAGCGGGTGTTGGCACTGGGTGCACCCCGCCGGACATTGGCCTCGTCCATCACGTCGTCGTGGTACAGCGTGGCCAGGTGGGTGAGCTCGACGACGACGGCCGCGTCGACGACCGCCGGCGTGGCCGGATCGCCGAGGTGCGACGCGAGCAGCGTGAGCATCGGACGCACCCGCTTGCCGCCGGCCGCCACCAGGTGCCGGGCGGCCTCGTCCAGCAACGGGTGGGCGCTGCCGACGACCTCGTTGAGACGCGACTCGACCGCTGCCAGCCCGCTCGAGATGGCGGCCGCCAGCGCCGGATCCGCCGAGGCCAGCACCGCGGCGCCGGAGGGCCGCGCGCTCGGACCGGCGGCTGTCACCGGATGAACAGCGCGGCCCGGTCGGCGAGGTCGAGGACCGGCTGCGGGTAGACCCCGAGCACGACCGTGACCGCGAGGCCGAGCGCGATCGTGACAGCGGTGAGCGCGCTCGGGATGGCCACCGTCGGGCCGTCCGGCGCGGGCTCGTTGAAGAACATCAGTACGACGACCCGCGCGTAGAAGAACGCCGTCACCGCGCTGGCGATGACGCCGACGACGACGAGCACGCCTGCCCCACCTGCACTTGCGGCCTTGAAGACGGCGAACTTCGCCATGAACCCGCTCGTCAGCGGAATGCCGGCGAAGGCGAACAGCAGGAACGCGAAGACACCGGCCACCAGCGGGCTGCGACGACCCAGGCCGGTCCACTGGGCGAGGTGCGTCGCCTCGCCGCTGCTGTCGCGCACCAGCGTCACGATCGCGAACGCCGCCATCGTCGTGAAGCCGTACGTCGCGAGGTAGAACAGCGTCCCGGACAGTCCGGTACGGCTGACGGCGATGACGCCGAGCAGGATGAAGCCCGTGTGCGCGACCGACGAGTAGGCGAGCATGCGCTTCACATCGGTCTGCGTCACGGCGAGGATCGCCCCGACGACCATCGTGATGATGGCGATCGCCCACATCATCGGCCGCCAGTCCCACTGGTCACGGCCGACCGCGACGTAGAACACCCGCAGCACGGCGCCGAACGCGCTGATCTTCGTGCAGGCGGCCATGAGCGCCGTGACAGGCGTGGGCGAGCCCTGGTAGACGTCGGGCGTCCACGCCTGGAACGGCACCGCCCCGATCTTGAACAGCAGACCGACGGTGAGCATCGCCAGCCCCAGGTAGAGCAGTACGGCGCTGCTGCCCGCGTCGCCGGTCGCGTCGAAGATGCGGCCGGCATCGACACTGCCTGCGTAGCCGTACAGCAGCGCGACGCCGTAGATGAAGAACGCGCTGGCGAAGGCGCCGAGCAGGAAGTACTT
>JAVXVI010000161.1:0-5024 GCA_032230005.1 Actinomycetota bacterium
AAGACGTAGAACGTGAAGCTGAACCGCTGCGCCGCGGCAGCGCCCCCGACGATGAACGGCGCGCGCAGCACGAGAGTCCCGACGATGCCGACGAGGAGCACGTCCTTGCGCTGCGCCTCGGGCACCGCGAAGCTGGCCATGATGAGCAGGTAGACGAACAGGTTGTCCACCGACAGGCTGTACTCGAGGATGTAGCCCGTCGTGAACTGCGTCGCCGCACCGTGTCCGGCGAAGACCAGCAGGCCGATCGCGAAGAGGATGGCGAGGCCGACGTAGAACGCCACCCCCGTGGCCGCCGCCTTGGTGGTGACGGGCCGGGTGTTGCGATGGCCGGCGACGAGGTCGACCGCGAGGATCGCCACGAGGGTGCCGAGAGTGGCGAACCACAGCCACAGCGGGACGTCGAGCACGGGGTTACCTCTCCGGTGGGCGCACAGGGTCCACCGGAGGTCTCTCCCGCCCCGCCACTCGCGTGGTGGGACCGGCGCGCCGGACCTCGCGAGGAGGTCGTGCTGACGACGCGGACGTGATGGGGATACTCCCCTCCGACACCTTCGACTCTACCCGTGGAGAGCTCCGTGCCCCCGCTCCCCCCGCCCTACGCCGCGGTTGCCGCGCGCACCAAGGGCTTCCTGCCTACCGACGAGGGCGATGCGCTGTACGACGCCGCGTGCGCGGCCAGCGCCGGGACCTGGCTGGAGGTGGGGACGTACTGCGGCAAGTCGACGGTCCACCTCGGTGCCGCGGCCCGGTCGGTCGGCGCCCAGCTCGTCACACTGGACCACCACAGGGGCTCCGAGGAGAACCAGCCCGGCTGGGAGTGGCACGACGCCTCACTCGTCGACCCGCACACCGGCCGGCTCGAGACGCTCCCCCACCTGCGGCACGCGCTCTGGGACGCCGAGCTCGACGACGTCGTCAGCACAGTCGTCGGGACGACGCAGCAGGTGGGCCGCTGGTGGACCACTCCGCTGACCTTCCTGTTCCTCGACGGCAACCACACCTCCGAGGTCGCGCAGCACGACTACGCAGCGTTCGCGCGGCACGTGGTGCCCGGCGGTGTGCTCGCCGTGCACGACGTGTTCGAGGACCCGGCGGATGGCGGCCGGCCGCCGTACGAGGTCGTCGTACGTGCCACGACGTCCGGTGCGTTCGTGCAGGAGCAGCAGGCGGGGTCGCTACGAGTGCTGCGCCGCGCCGGTGGACCCTGGCCGGACTGAGCAGTCCGAGCAGTCGTCGGCGGCGATGCCCGTCGGCAGGTCGTGCCCTGCGAACAGGTCGTAGCTGGTGCCACCCGCGATCGCGTCCGCGGCAAGCACCACGGCGGCCGCAGTCCACGACGAGCGCTCCTCGGGCCAGATCGCGTCGTCCTCGAAGACGTAGCCGGTCCAGTAGGAGCCGTCGGCGACCCGCAGGTGCCGCGTCTGCGCGAGCAGCTGCGACGCCCGTCGTACGTCGTCGATAGAGGCCAGGGTGAGGGCCAGCTCCGCGGTCTCGGCGCCGGTGACCCACGGGCGGTCCGCGACGCACCGGGCGCCGAGCCCGGGGACGATGAACTCCTCCCACCGGGCGGCGAGCAGGTCCTGCGCCGCTGCCCCGCGGACGGCACCGCCGAGGACCGGGTAGTACCAGTCCATCGAGAAGCGGCTCTTGTCGAGGAAGGCGTCGGGGTGCCGCGCGACGGCATGCTGCAGCCGGCCGGCCGCCAGCTCCCACTCGGGCTGCTCCTCGCCGAGGAGCTCGGCCAGCGCGATCCCACACCGCAGGGCTTGGTACGACGACGACGACCCGGTCAGCAGGGCATCGGTGTCGGTGCCGCCCTGGGGGTTGCGCGACCAGTACAGGTGCCCTGCCGGTGCCTGGTAGCGCAGGACGAAGTCGAGCGCCCGCTTCACGTGCGGCCAGGTCTGCTCGACCAGCGCGCGGTCCCCGGTCACCAGGTGCCACTGCCAGACGCCGACGGCGATGTAGACGCACTGGTTGGTGTCGACGCTGGGGTCGAGGACCCGCTCGCCGTCGTACGACATCGCCCACGCACCGTCGGCGGCCTGCGTCCGGCGCAGCCATGCGTAGGCAGCGCGCGCCTCGTCGAGGCGACCCCACAGGGTCAGCGCCATCGCGCACTCGACGTGGTCCCAGGCATCGGTGTGGCCGTCCGCCCAGGGCAAGGCGCCACTGGGCTGCTGCGCGGCGGCGATGCTGTCGACCGTCGCCTGCAGCTCGGCCACCGTGAGGACGGCACTGCGGTCAGGCAGCTGCACGGAGCACCTCCGGCTTGCGGAGGTAGACGACGACGCTCTTGCCGATGAGCGGGTTGAGGACGCGTTCGGCGAGGCGGGTCGGCCAGGGCGCGCGCATCATGTCCCAGACCAGGAGCCGGTGGTAGGCCTTGACCAGCGGGTGCTCGGTCCGCTCGACGCCCACCGCGCACTTGATCCACCAGTACGGCGCGTGCAGCGCGTGCGCGTGGTGCCCGCCCTCGAGCTCGAGCCCCTGCGCCGTCAGCCGTTGCTTCAGCTGGTCGGCGCGGTAGATGCGGATGTGGCCGCCCTCGTTGGCGTGGTAGTCGTCGGACAGCGCCCAGCAGACCTTCTCTGGCAGCCAGCGCGGCACGGTCACGGCGATACGGCCGCCGGGCTTGAGCACCCTCGCCAGCTCGGCCATCGCGTTGCTGTCGGCCGGCAGGTGCTCGAGGATCTCCGCGGCGATCACCTTGTCGAAGGTCGCGTCGGCGAACGGCAGCCGGTACGCGTCTCCCCGCACGGCCTGGGCGTGGGCACCTGACGGCACCTCGCCGGCCAGGGCGTCGAACATGCCGCTGACGTCCTTGAGCTCGGCCGCGTCCATGTCGAGCGCGACGACGTGGGCACCGCGCTTGTAGAGCGCGAAAGCGTGGCGGCCACCGCCGCAGCCCATGTCGAGGACTCGCTCACCGGGTGCGACGGGGAACTGCTCGAAGTCGACGGTCAGCACGAGACCTCCGGAAGGCTGGCGCGGTACCACGCGACGGTCTGCTCGGCGACGGCCCGCCAGGTGAAGCGATCAAGGACACGCTGCCGACCGGCGGCACCGAGGCGAGCAGCCAGCACGTCGTCGTCGAGGACACGGGCGATGGCGGCGGCCAGCGCCTCGGGGTCGCCGGGGGGCACATGGAGCGCGGTGACGCCGTCCGGCCCGACCACCTCGGGCAGCGCCCCGGCAGTCGTGGCGACGAGGGGCGTGGCACATGCCATCGCCTCGACCGCGGGCAGGCTGAAGCCCTCGTAGAGGCTGGGTACGACGGCGACCTGCGCCGACCCGAACAGCGTCACGAGCTCGGACTCCGCGACGCCGTTGACGAAGCGCACGGCGTCCTCGATCCCGAGCCGGGCGATGGTCGCGTTGGCGGTGCCACCCTCCTTGGGCTTGCCCACGACGACCAGCTCGACGTCTCGCTCGGTGCGGAGCTTGGCCACCGCCTCGAGCAGGGGGACCAGCCCCTTCATGGGGACGTCGGCGCTGGTCGTCGCGACGATCCGGCCGGGCACCCGGGGCGCGGTCGGCGGGACGAAGACGTCGGTCTCGACACCCACGGGCACGACCGTCAGCCGGGCCGGCTCGACCTCGAAGTCGCGCACGATGTCGTCGTACGACGAGGTGCTGACCGTCAGCAGCGCCGGCAGCGCGCGTACGACCTTGGCCTGCATCTGCAGGAAGGAGTACCACCGGCGGGTGCTGACCTGCTTGCGGATGCCCCGCGCGGCCGCCAGGTCGTGCCGGCGGTCGACAGTGATCGGGTGGTGCACGGTGGCGACCACCGGGAAGCCGTGCCGCTGCAGTGACAGCAGCCCGTAGCCGAGGGACTGGTTGTCGTGGACGACGTCCGGGCGCACCGAGCGCGCCCGCAGCAGCCGGGC
The DNA here is from genome assembly GCA_032230005.1 of Actinomycetota bacterium. GTDB lineage: Bacteria > Actinomycetota > Actinomycetes > Mycobacteriales > SCTD01 > RYN-124. The sequence continues at coordinate 3,897 of JAVXVI010000161.1, forward strand.
GGCCCGCAGGCTGAACGTCAGTGGCTCCGGGAACGCGGCGGTGGCCATCAGCGCGAACTCGAGGACGTCGATGGCACTGCGGAACTCGCGGACGTGCGGCACGCGGAAGGGGTCCGGCTCGCGGTAGAGGTCGAGACTGGGCACCTGCGTGAGCGCGACGCCGGGATCCAGGTCGGGGTACGGCGGACCGGAGATGACCTCGACCTCGTGCCCGAGCGCGACCAGCTCACGGGACAGGTGCCGGACGTAGACGCCCTGGCCACCGCAGTGCGGCTTGCTCCGGTAGGACAGCAGCGCGATCCGCAGCGGCCGGCCGCCATCGGCAGCCCGCAGAACGTCGCCCACTCGCTGTCCCCTCGCTCGTAGAGGAGCCAGTCTAGGTGAGCTGTTAACAGCCGGTAACAGAGAGCCTCAGCGGACGCCTGCGGCGTCCATGCCGCGAAGCTCCTTCTTCAGCTCACCGATCTCGTCCCGCAGCCGCGCGGCCAGCTCGAAGTGCAGCTCGCGGGCGGCCTCGTGCATCTGGTCCTGGAGCTGCTGGATGAGCTGCGCGAGCTCGGCCCTTGGCATGCCCGCGAGGTCCTTGGCGTGCTTGCCCGCGGTCCCCTTCGACGACATCCCCGGCACCGGCGCCTTGCCGCGCGACTGGCTGCGGCCGGAGCCACCGACCAGCGTGGGGTCCTCGCGCACGATGTCGTCGAGGATGTCGGCGATCCTCTTGCGCAGCGGCTGCGGGTCGAGACCGCGCTCGAGGTTGTAGGCGACCTGCTTCGCCCGGCGGCGGCTCGTCTCGTCGATCGCCTTGGCCATCGACGGCGTGATCGTGTCGGCGTACATGTGCACCTGGCCACTGACGTTGCGGGCCGCCCGCCCGATCGTCTGGATCAGGGACGTCCCGCTACGGAGGAAGCCCTCCTTGTCCGCGTCGAGGATCGCCACCAGCGAGACCTCCGGGAGGTCAAGGCCCTCGCGCAGCAGGTTGATGCCGACGAGCACGTCGTACTCCCCCATCCGCAGCTCCTTGAGGAGCTCGATGCGGCGGATCGTGTCGACCTCCGAGTGCAGGTAGCGGACCCGGATGCCCAGCTCGAGGAGGTAGTCGGTGAGGTCCTCCGACATCTTCTTCGT
>JAVXVI010000162.1:0-4199 GCA_032230005.1 Actinomycetota bacterium
CGCACCCGATCGACGAGCACCGCAACGACGGCAAGACCGACTACACGCACGACGTGCAGGTCGACAAGGAAGGGATCGCCTGGGTCTCCGGCAGCGGCGGCATCCGCGGCTACTGGGTCAACGGCACGCACCGCAACGCGCAGACCGGAAAGCTGCAGAAGGCGACGGGCTGCGATCCGGTGCCCTACGCCGGCGGCGGCACCGACCTCGGCCAGCTCGCGACCAAGGGCGGCATCATGCACAACTCGCTGCACCCGGCGTGGAACCCGAAGGTGCTGCTGGCGACCGAAGAGGTGACGGTCACGGCCTGCGCGCAGAGCGGCCGGTTCGCGACCTATAGCCTGGACGGTTCCTACGGCGGCGCCGGCTTCCGCAGCACGAAGGCCAACCCGTTCCGTCTCACGGTGCTCGACACCTGGACCCCGGAGAAGCAGCCCGGCTCGACCGGCTGCGACTCGGCGCACTACTTCACCGACCGCGGCGACGGCATCACGGCCAACGCGTTCTACACGCAGGGGACCCGATTCCTCGACGTACGCGATCCGAAGCACATCAAGCAGGTCGCCTACTACCGGCCGGACGACGCCAACACCTGGGCGGCGTACTGGCGACCCGGTGGCTACGTGTTCGTCGCCGACTTCCAGCGCGGTGTCGACGTGCTGAAGGTCTCGATCGGCAAGGGCGGCAAGGCAGTCGCCGCACCGTCACTGCCGGCGCGCTCCTTGCCCAACTTGCCGAGCCGCGACTTCGGCTGGATGTGCCAGGTGCCGGCGGCCATCGCGGCTGCGCATCCTGAGCTGACGAAGCGCTAGAACCCCAGCTTGCGCAGCTGCCGCGGGTCGCGCTGCCAGTCCTTGGCGACGGCGACGTGCAGGTCGAGGTAGACCGGTGTCCCGAGAAGAACCTCGATCTGACGACGTGCCGTCGTACCCACGCCTTTGAGCCGCGCGGCCTTCGACCCCAGCACGATCGCCTTCTGGCTGTCGCGCTCGACGTGGATGGTCGCGTAGATGTCGAGAAGCGGGCGGTCATCGGGCCGGTCCGCCCTCGGGTTCATCTCCTCGATGGTCACGGCGATCGAGTGCGGCAGCTCATCGCGCACCCCCTCGAGCGCTGCCTCGCGGATGAGCTCGGCGACGAGGGTCTGCTCCGGCTCGTCGGTGAGCTCGCCGTCGGGGTAGAGCGCCGGTCCCTCCGGCAGCCGCTGGACCAGCAGGTCCGCGAGCAGGTCGACCTGGAACTGCGCCACCGCGCTGACCGGCACGACCTCGGCCCAGTCGGCCAGCTGGCTGACGGCCAGCAGCTGCTCGCCGATCGTCTGCTTGTCGGCCTTGTCGGTCTTCGTGACCACGGCGATGACGGGCGTCTTGAGCTGCTTGAGCTCCTCGGCGATGAAGCGGTCACCAGGGCCGACCTTCTCGTCGGCCGGGACGCAGAAGCAGACGACGTCGACGTTGGCGTAGGTCTCGCGGACGAGGTCGTTGAGCCGCTGGCCGAGCAGCGTGCGCGGCTTGTGAAGGCCAGGGGTGTCGACGAGGACGAGCTGCGCGTCGTCACGGTGCACGATGCCGCGGATCGCGTGCCGCGTGGTCTGCGGCCGGCTGGAGGTGATGGCGACCTTCTGCCCGATGAGGGCGTTGGTCAGCGTCGACTTCCCGGCGTTGGGCCGCCCGACGAAGCACGCGAACCCGGAGCGGAAAGTCACGCTCCCAGTGTCGCTCACGTCGTGGTGGTGGCGCGTACGACGGCGTCGGGGCCGGCCAGCAGGACCGGCACACCGGTGCCGAACTCACGCAGCACAGCCACGTCCGCGTCGCGCAGCTCCTGCTCGCTCACGACGACGGCGGCCTCGAAGGACCGCGCCCCGCTGGAGGCTGCTGCCGCCACCGCCGCCCGAAGTGCGCTGGTCGTCAGCGACGGGTCGGCGTTCTCGACCGTCGCCGCGGCGTAGGTGCGGCCGTCGGTGTCCCGCACAGCTGCGCCCTCGGCCACCGAGGTGTACGGGGCGTGCGCCCTCAGCCGGGCACCACGGGCCAGGGTCACGAGCTTGCCGTCCTCCGGGTCGAGCTCGCTCACGCGTCGTCCTCGTCTGGCGTACGTCGCACCAGGACGGTCCCGATGCGGTTGCGGCGTCCCTTGCTGCTCTCCGCCACGAGGGTCAGCCCCCCGACCTCCGCCGTCGCCCCGGGAATCGGGACGCGGCCGAGCGCCGTCGCGAGCAGCCCGCCGACGGTCTCGACGTCCTCGTGTGGGAGCTCGACGTCGTACAGCTCCTCGAGGTCCTCGATCGGCAGCCGGACCGTGACGCGCGTGGTCGTGTCGTCGACCTTCTCGACCGGCGGCGCCTCGCGGTCGTACTCGTCGATGATCTCCCCGACGATCTCCTCGAGCACGTCCTCCATCGTGACCAGCCCGGCCGTCCCGCCGTACTCGTCGACGACGATCGCGATGTGCCCCAGCTGCGCCTGCATCTCGCGCAGGAGCTCGTCGACGGGCTTGGACTCCGGCACGAACACCGGGTCGCGCATCACCTCTTCGACCTTTACCGCGCCGCCGCCCTCGGACCGCTCCTTGCGCACGAGGTCCTTGAGGTAGGCGACCCCGAGCACGTCGTCGTTGTTGTCACCGACGACAGGGACGCGGGAGAAACCGCTGCGCAGCAAGAGGTTCAGCGCCTGCTTCACCGACTTGCCGCGCTCGATCGTGACGATGTCCGTGCGCGGCACCATCACCTCGCGGACGATCGTGTCGCCGAGCTCGAACACCGAGTTGATCATGTCGCGCTCGGCCCGCTCGACGACCCCGCGCTCCTGGGCGATCTCGACCAGGTCGCGCAGCTCGGCCTCGGAGGCGAACGGTCCCTGCTGGAAGCCCTTGCCCGGTGTGAGCGCGTTGCCGACGAGGATGAGCAGCCGCGGCAGCGGGCCGAAGATGCGCGTGAGGGCACGGGCGACGCCGGCGCCGCGGAGCGCCACCGCGTCGGCGTGCTGCCGGCCCAGGGTGCGCGGCGCAACGCCGATGAAGACGTAGCTGACGATCGTCATGATGGCGACACCGGCGATCACGGCGAGCGAGTCGTGGATCCGGTCAAGGCAGTACGCGACGACGATCCCGGCCGCCGACAGCTCGCAGATGAGGCGTAGCAACAGCAGCAGGTTCAGCGAGCGTGGCGGGTCGGCCATGACCTGCTGGAGCCGTGCGGCACCTGAGCGGTCCTCCTTGACGAGCTCCTCGACGCGGACCCGCGACACCCGCGAGAGGGCGACCTCGAGGCAGGCGAACCCGCCGGCGAGAAGCGTGAAGAGGATGGCCACCAGGATCGGGCCGACGTTGCGGAGCAGCACGGTCAGGCGCCCCGGACTTCCTGCCAGGACGACAGCAGCCGGCCCTGGAGGTCGAACATCTCGGCGTGCTCCTCCGCGTCGCCGTGGTCGAAGCCGAGCAGGTGCAGCACGCCGTGCGTGGCGAGCAGCTGCAGCTCGTCCTCGGTGCCGTGCCCGGCCTCGCGCGCCTGCCGCTCGGCCACGACCGGGCAGAGCACGACGTCGCCGAGGACGGCCGGCGCGGGCTCGTCCAGGTCGTCGTGGCCGTGGCCGGAGGCGTGGGCGACGCCGCGGGAGCCGCGCAGGTCGAGCTCGTCCATCGGGAAGGCGAGCACGTCGGTAGGCCCGGGCTCGTTCATCCACTTCACGTGCAGCTCGGTCATGCGCTCGACGTCGACGAGCACGACCGACAGCTCGGCCAGCGGTGACACCCCCATGTGGTCGAGGACGTGCCGTGCGACCCGCACCAGGGCGAGCTCGTCGACGGCGACCCCCGACTCGTTCAGGATCTCGATGCTCACCTCGAGCCGCGCTTGGGATCGTCGCGGCGGCCCGGCCCGCGCTGAGGACCTCGCGCGGCCTGCTGCTCGTCGTCGTACTGCGCGTAGGCGTCGACGATGCGGCTGACGAGCTTGTGGCGTACGACGTCCTCCGACCCCAGCAGGGAGAAGTGCACGTCCTCGATGCCGTCGAGGATGTCGCGCACGATGCGCAGGCCGCTGGTCGTCCCGGAGGGCAGGTCGACCTGTGTGACGTCACCGGTGACCACGATCTTGGAGCCGAAGCCGAGCCGGGTGAGGAACATCTTCATCTGCTCCGGCGAGGTGTTCTGCGCCTCGTCCAGGATGATGAACGAGTCCTGGAGCGTGCGACCGC
>JAVXVI010000163.1:0-5261 GCA_032230005.1 Actinomycetota bacterium
CGGCGAACTGCATCGGGTTGTTGGCCACGACGCCGACGCTGCGTCCCTCGATACGGCCGAAACCGCAGACGATGCTCGGCGCCCACAGAGCCTGCACCTCGAGGAAGTCAGCCTCGTCGAGCACCGACGTGATGATCGACTTCATGTCGTACGGCGCGTTGTTGCTGTCCGGGATGATCGTGTCGAGGTGGGTCAGCGGCAGCTCGGACAGCGCGTCGACGCCGTCGAAGACCGGCGCCTCCTCGAGGTTGTTCGAGGGCAGGAACGACAGCAGCGTCTTGGCCAGCTCGAGGGCGTCCTCCTCGGTCTCGCTCATGAAGTGCGCGACGCCGCTCTTGCTGTTGTGCGCTCGCGCGCCGCCGAGGTCCTCGATGGTGATGTCCTCGCCGGTGACCGTCTTGATGACGTCCGGTCCGGTGATCATCATCGCGGAGCTGCAGTCGACCATCAGGTTGAAGTCGGTCAGGGCAGGTGAGTAGACGTGCCCGCCGGCGCAGTTGCCGAGGATCAGCGAGATCTGCGGTACGACGCCGGAGGCCATCACGTTGCGGTAGAAGATGTCGCCGTACAGCGCCAGGCCCATGATCCCTTCCTGGATGCGGGCGCCACTGCCCTCGTTGAGGCCCACCACTGGTCAGCCGGTCTTCAGCGCCAGGTCCAAGACCTTGACGATCTTCTCGCCGTAGACCTCTCCGAGAGCGCCGCCGAACACCATCGCGTCCTGGCTGAAGACGCACACCGGGCGCCCGTCGACGGTGCCGAAGCCGGTGATGACGCCGTCGCCGATCGTCCGCTTGGTCTCCATGCCGAAGTCGCGCGCGCGGTGCCTGGCCAGGGCGTCGGTCTCGGTGAAGCTGCCCTCGTCGAGGAAGGCCTCGATCCGCTCGCGCGCTGTCCGCTGGCCCTTGGCGTGGCGCTTCTCCAGCGCCGCCTCGGTGCCAGGGTGCAGGGCGAGGTCGTTGCGCCGCCGCAGCTCGGCCAGCTTGCCGGCGGTCGTGTGGATGTCGGGCGCTGCCTCGACGGGATCGGCTGTCACCCCGGAAGGTTATCCGGCGCCTGCTGGCAGGCTGGCGACGTGTACGACGACCTGGACCGGCCACCGCTGCGCGCGGCCGCGCTGACCCGTGCGCTGGCTCCGGACGGGTGGCGGATCGAGGTCCTGGATCAGGCCACCTCGACCAACGCGGTGGTGGCCGAGCGGTCCCGCTCCGGGGAGCCGGCCGGCCTGGTCGTGGTGGCCGAGGAGCAGAGCGCAGGGCGTGGCCGCCTGGATCGGGTCTGGGTCTCCCCGCCGCGCGCGGGACTGACCTTCTCCCTGCTCCTGCGGCCGTCGAGCCCGCCCGCGGAGTGGCCGTGGCTGCCGCTGCTGGCGGGTCTGGCGGTCGCCCGCGCCCTTCGCTCCCGCGCCGGCGTGCCGGCAGTCCTCAAGTGGCCCAACGACGTCCTCGTCGACGGACGCAAGGTCTGCGGGCTGCTTGCCGAGGCCGTGGCGGGTGGCCTCGTCGTCGGTATCGGCCTGAATGTCACGACCCGGGCCGACGAGCTCGCGCACCCGGAGGCGACGTCGCTGCAGCTGGCGGGTGCCCGGACGACAGACCGCGACACTCTCCTGCGGGCCGTGCTCAGGGAGGTCACCGAGGTCATGGCCGACGTGGCCGCGGCGAAGGCTGACTACCGGGAGCTGTGCTCCACGGTCGGTGCGCTGGTGCGGATCGAGCTGCCGGGCGACGTCTCGGCCGAGGGGCTGGCTGACGCTGTCGACGACGACGGACGCCTCGTGGTGGAAGGGGTGGCGTACGGCGTGGGCGACGTCGTCCACCTGCGACCGCTCCAGAAGTGACGCGCGGGAATGCCCGCCGGTTGACACGTCCGTGCGCCACACTCCCGCCATGGGCTACCCCACGAAGCTGCTGGCAGAGGACGAGCACCTCGTGCTCGACCTGCACCCGCACTGGAAGGCACTCGTCTCGCCGCTCGTCACCCTCGTCCTCGTCCTGGGAGTCGGCGGGTTCATCGCGGCGGCGATCCCGGCCGGCTCGCACCAGGGGCTCGGGCGGCTCGCCGTCCTCGTCGTGGGGCTGCTGGTGATCGGGTTCTACTCGCTGCGGCCGTTCCTGCGCTGGGTCACGACGCACTTCGTGGTCACCGACCGCCGGGTCCTGGTGCGCACCGGCGTTCTCGCCCGCACCGGCCGCGATGTCCCGCTGTCGCGCATCAACGACATCACCTTCAGCCACACCTTCCTGGAGCGGTTGCTGGGCTGCGGCACCCTTGTCGTGGAGTCAGCAGGGGAGCGCGGACAGGTCACCCTGTCGGAGGTCCCCAAGGTCGAGCAGGTGCAGCGCCAGCTCTACGACCTCGTCGAGAACACCGACGCCCGGCTGCGCGGCGTCCCGGTCAAGACGGACGAGGTCGATCCTCCGGTCTGACGACCTCGCCCTCCACGTCGCGCGCGGGGTCGAACGGCGGCCAGTCGCCCTGCGGTGCCCGGACCCGGTCGTAGGTGTCCATCTGCCGGCGCGCGCCGGCCTGCTCTCCCGGACCTCCTGCGTTGGTGCCGATCCCGGCGAGCACCGCGACGGCACCGGCGCCGAGGCACAGCGCCGCCGCCGGTGCGCCGCGCGGCAGCACGAAGGCCGAGCAGAGGAAGGCGCAGGTGGCGCCGGCCCGCAGTGAGTAGTAGGTCATCTGCCTACGACTCACGGTCATGCGTCGACCGTACGCCGGTTCGCGGCTCCTGTGACCCCGCCGTAGCCTGCCGTCATGGGCGCGGGGGACCTCGAGGCGGCGCTGCTCGGGTCCGCCGCCGACCTGACCCGCGAGGACGTCGCGGCGCGCGCCGGTGTCGACCTGGACGAGGCCAGAGCTGTCTGGGCCGCGCTGGGCTTCCCGGAGGTGCCTCCCGGCGAGCCTGCCTTCACCGAGCGAGACGTGGACGCGCTTCGGACCGCCTTCGCCATCCGCGACAGCGGCTTCGTCGATCCCGACACCCTGCTCGTCCTTGCCCGGTCCATGGGGCAGGGACTGGCCCGGCTGGCCGAGGCGCAGGTCGAGGTCACCCGCGGCCGGGCGGCGGGGCTGCCGGCTGACGAGGCGCGCGATGCAGCCATCGCGGCGGCGGACGAGATCATGCCGGGCCTGGAGGAGCTGATGGTGCTCGTCTGGCGCCGTCAGCTGCTGGCCGCGACGGAGCGCTCGCTGGCCACGCTGGGCACCGGCCATCCCGTCCTGGCGGTCGGCTTCGTCGACCTCGTCGGGTTCACGCAGACCAGTCGCGAGTCCGACGCGGGCGACCTGCAGCGACTGCTCGAGCGGTTCGAGCGGGACACCTCGCTGCGGGTCACGTCCGTCGGTGGCCGGGTCATCAAGATGCTCGGCGACGAGGTGCTCTACGTGACCGACGACGTCCGCGCCGCCGCCGAGGTGGCCCTGGAGACCGTCGCCGTCCACGAGCGGGACGAGTCGCTGCCGCAGGTGCGCGCCGGCATCGCGCTCGGCCCGGTCCTGGTCCGGCTCGGCGACGTCTTCGGCGAGCCGGTCAACCTGGCGAGCAGGCTCACCAGCGAGGCCCGCCCCAGCACGGTCCTCGTGGACCTGAAGGCGGCCGAGGCGCTCGAGTCGGACCCGTCGTACGAGCTCGCCCGCCTCAAGCACCGATCGGTCCGCGGCTACCGGGCCCTGCGCCCGCATGTGCTCCGCCGGGCCGACGTAACCTCAGACGCATGAGCGACCTCCCCCAGCGGCTCAGCCTGCGCGAGGTCGGACCGCGTGACGGCCTGCAGAACGAGGCCCCCGTGCCGACCGAGTCGAAGGTCGCACTCATCGACGCGCTGTCGCGCACGGGCGTCGGCCGCATTGAGGCGGTGTCCTTCGTGCACCCCAAGGCGATCCCGTCGATGGCCGACGCCGCCGAGGTGTGGTCGGCAGTCGAGAAGTCCACGACAGTGCGGTATTCCGCCCTGGTGCCCAACCTGCGCGGCGCGCAACGGGCCCTCGACGCGGGCTTCCGCGAGATCGAGGTCGTCGTGTCGGCGAGCGACACGCACAACCGCAAGAACGTCAACCGCAGCACTGAGGAGTCGCTCGACGAGATCGCCGTCCTGCTGAAGTCGGCACACGATGTCGGCGCGACCTGCCAGGTCATCATCGCGACGGCGTTCGGCTGTCCCTACGAGGGCGACGTGCCGGTGTCACGGGTGCTCGACGTCGCCGGCCGTGCGATCGCAGACGGCGCCGACGGGATCTCGTACGGCGACACGACGGGGATGGCGACGCCCGGCCGCGTCACTGGCCTCGTCGGCGAGACCCGGATGCGCTTCCCCACCGCCGACCTCAACCTGCACTTCCACAACACCCGCGGCACCGGCCTGGCCAACGTGCTCGCGGCACTGGAGCTCGGCGTCGCCGACTTCGACGCGTCCGTCGGCGGCCTCGGCGGCTGCCCCTACGCCCCCGGAGCGACCGGCAACGTCTGCACCGAGGACCTCGTCCACATGGTCGAGGACATGGGGGTCGACACCGGCGTCGACCTCGACGCACTGCTCGATGCGGCCCGCGAGGCAGAGCGTCTCGTCGGCCGCACCCTTCCGTCCCAGGTCCTGCGCGCGGGGCCACGCACGCGACTGACACCCCTCACCTAGGAGATCGCATGTCACTTCCCGACGTCGAGGTCGAGACCCTGCAGGGGGAGCGGACCACGCTCGGCGCCCTGATGGCCGGCCGCGCTGCACTGGTCGTCAACGTCGCCTCCAAGTGCGGCCTCACGCCGCAGTACGCCGGTCTGGAGAAGCTGCATGAGGAGCTGCCCGGCCTCACCGTGATCGGCGTGCCGTCCAACCAGTTCCGCGGCCAGGAGCCAGGCACCGCCGAGGAGATCGCGGAGTTCTGCTCGGCGACCTACGGCGTCACCTTCCCGCTGCTGGCGAAGACGGACGTCAACGGGCCCGACCGGCACCCGCTGTTCGACGAGCTGAGTGCGGCGACGGACGCCGAGGGTCACACCGGAGACGTCCGGTGGAACTTCGAGAAGTGGCTGCTGGCGCCGGACGGCAAGGTGATCGCGCGGTTCTCGCCGCAGACCGAGCCGGACGACCCGGCCCTGCGCAGCGCCGTCCAGTCCGTCGCCGGCTAGGGCGCCAGCGCCAGCCTCAGGACGGCGTCCGCCGTCTCACCATCCCCATCGATCCGCACCCGCGGGTCGGCCGGGTCGATCCGGTGCCACAGGAGCAGCAGCAGGTCCTGGGCACTCGCCTCGACCGACG
>JAVXVI010000164.1:0-9174 GCA_032230005.1 Actinomycetota bacterium
GGGGAGGGTCCGTGTCGATCAGCTGGGTGACGCCCGTGCTCACCTCGACGGTGATCCCGACGTTCGCCGGCGGTGCCTGCACCAACAGGTAGGCCTACAGCTGCAGCGTATCGGTGACGTGGACGGCGTCGAGGAGTCGGCGGTCGTGTGTCACGAGCAGCAGGGTTCCCTCGTAGGCGTCGAGCGCTGACTCGAGCTGCTCGATCGCCGACAGGTCGAGGTGGTTGGTCGGCTCGTCGAGGACGAGGCAGTTGACGCCGATCGCCTGCAGCAGCGCCAGCGATGCCCGCGTGCGCTCGCCCGGTGACAGCGACCCGGCGGCTCGATTGGCGTGGTCGGCCTTCAGCCCGTACTTGGCGAGCAGCGTCCGCACGTCGGCGGCCGGCCACTCGGTGAGCTTCTCGACGACCGTCACCACCGAGTCCTCACCGCGGAACGCCGACCTGGCCTGGTCCACCTCACCGAGCCGTACACCGGAACCCATGGACTGCCGCCCGCTCTCCAGCGGCAGCCTCCCGAGGAGGGCCTGGAGCAGAGTCGTCTTGCCGCTGCCGTTGGGCCCGACGATCGCCAGCCGGTCGCCGTACGACACCTGAAGGTCGAGTGGCCCGAGGACGAAGTTGCCGCGTCGTACGACGGCCTGCGACAGCACTGCGACGACATCACCTGACCGCGGCGCGGCCGCGATCGACATCTGCAGCTGCCACTCCTTGCGGGGCTCCTCGACCTGATCAAGCCGGTTGATCTGCGACTCGATCGTCTTCACCCGCGAGGCGGCATGTGTCGCAGCCTCGATGCGCGCGCCCTTGGCGGCGCGGTCGTTGTCCGGCATCTTGCGCTTGGCGCGCAGTGCGCCGCGGACCGACTGCTCTCGCTGGCGTTGCGCCTGTTGCACCAGCGAGGAGCGCTTGTCCTCGAACTCGTCGTACGCATCACGCGCATGCGACCGGCGGCGGGCGCGCTCCTCGAGGTAGGCGTCGTAGCCGCCGTTGTAGAGCGATGCGGTGCGCAGCGGCCCGTCGATGTCGAGGACGGACGTGATCGTGCGCGACAGGAACTCCCGGTCGTGCGAAACGACGACGAGCCCTGAGGACAGGCCGAGGACGAAGGACTCGAGGCGTTCCAGTCCCTCGAAGTCGAGGTCGTTGGTCGGCTCGTCGAGCAGCAGCACGTCGTAGCGCGAAAGCAGGATCGACGCCAACGACGCACGGGCGGCCTGACCGCCCGACATCGAGGCCGTCTCGGCAGACAGTCCGACGTCGAGTCCGAGGTCGGCGATCACGGCCTCGGCGCGCACCTCGAGATCGGCGCCGCCGAGGTCGAGCCAGTGCTCGAGGGCCGTGCCGTAGGCGTCGTCCGCGCCGGCCGCCCCGATGGTCAGGGCGTCTGTGGCGGCGTCGAGGGCAGCCTGGGCCGCGGCGACACCCGTGCGTCGCGCGAGGAACGCGGCCAAGGTCTCACCCGGTCGTCTGTCCGGCTCCTGGGGGAGGAGGCCGACCGTCGCGGTCCTCGGTGATCGGTGGACCGATCCCTTCTCGGGGACGAGCTCGCCGACCAGGGTCGACAGCAGCGTGGACTTGCCGACGCCGTTGGGACCGACCACTCCGATGCGCGCGCCCGGCGCGACCGTGAGAGAGACGTCGGACAGGACGAGGGAGGGTCCGCGTACGACGGTGACGGAGGAGGCGACGACGGTTGCGGACACGGGTCGGAACTTCACCGGAAACCGCGCCGCTTGTCGAACGGGCTCCAGGCGCCGGCCGGCCACGCCCGCGCGAGGGCGTCCGAGGCTCGCGAAAAAATCCCTTGTGTATAAGGGATTTCGGTCTTGCGGTCGGGGCAAGACTGACTTATCATCGAACACACGTTCGAGTACGACGGGAGGTAGGGCGATGTGCGTCGACACCGCTGCGATGCCTGCCCTCGACCCGTCCCTCCCGGTGCCGTTGGCAATGATCGTGGCCGGCCTGGATGCGCTGTCGGCACAGTTGCCGGCCGACATCGCGCCGGCGCAGGCGTTGCTTGTCACCCAGGTGCTGCTGGTGCAGCAGGACCGGCTCAAGGCGCTCGCGCTGACGCGGGTCGCCGACGTGGACACCCGCCAGCTGCACGTCTTGGATGGCTCCCCATCGACTTCTGCGTGGGTCGCCGAGCAGCAGACCAGCATGCCCCGCTCCGATGTCGCCCTGGCCCGCAAGCTCGCTCGCTACCCGCTGCTGGCCGCGCGCCTGACCGCCGGTGGGCTGGCGATGAACGGTGGGGTGCTGATCGGCCGCGCCCTCGATGCGCTGCGCCCGCACCTCGACCGACCGGACGGCTGCATCGACGGCCAGCCCGCCGAGGAGGCCCTGCACGGAGTGATCGTCGACGGCGTCTGCTCGCTGGTGGCAGAGGCCGCAGGCGGGCTCTGCGACGACGATCCCCGGCTCGTCGCCGTTGCGGCTCAGGTGGCCGAGATCGCCGGGCGGCCCGCCACCGAGCAGGCCCGACTCGAAGAGGCCTTCCTGCTGCTGGCCCGTCACGTCGAACCCGGCCAGCTCAAAGCCGCATTGGGTCAGCTCGTCGATGCGCTGCTGCCCAACCTGCTGGCCGCGCGCGCCCAGGACGGCCACCTCAACCGCGGCTTCGACCTCGACCTCGACGACGACGGCTGGACCGTGCGCGGCAACCTCGATCTGGAGACCGGTGAGCTGCTGCACACCGCACTGACCGCAGCCATGGCCACCGACCCGGACAACCCGATGGACACCGACGCAGCGGCCGCACTGCGCGAGCAGGACCTGGACCCGTACGTCGACGGCTGCGTCGAGGTCCGCTCCCGTCGGCAGCGTCGACATGACGGCCTGAAGCTCGCACTCCGCTCGCTGCTGGAGTCCGGAGCGCTCGGCGTGCGCGGCAAGCACGTGCCGCAGATCGCCGTCACCATCAGTGCAGCCGCCCTCCACGACCAGCCCGGTGCGCTACCTGCGGTGGCCGCATCCGGCGCCAGGTGGCCGGCCGCCATGGTGCGCCGGCTGCTGTGCGGCAGCGCGATCACTCGCTTCGTCCTCAGCCTCGGCCATCGCGTCATCGAGAGCAGTCATACCGAGCGAACAGTCAAGCCGCATGAGCGGCGCATCAAACAGATCGAGACCGGCGGGCTCTGCCAAGCCGCGGGCTGCCGCAACGGCACCGCTAGCGGACACCGACTCACCCCACACCACGTCAACCCCTACGCCATCAGCGGCGAGACCAGCCTCACCGACACCGTCATGCTCTGCGAGCTCTCGCACCACGACCTGCACGACGGCGGCAAGACCATCCGCCTCAAGGACGGCCGTCGCATCAACCCTTACGGCTGGGTCAGCGATGTCGCGGCCTGACCGCCGGTCGGTCGTGGTGCTACGAGCCCAGGACAGTGGCGAGGTCGAAGAGGACGGGACGCTCGAGCTGGGCGTAGGTGCACGACCGCGGGTCGCGGTCGGGCCGGAAGTGCCGGAACTGCGCGGTGTGCCGGAACCGCGCGCCCTCCATGTGGTCGTAGGCCACCTCGACGACGAGGTCAGGGCGCAGGGGCACGAAGCTCATGTCCTTGCCCTGGTTCCAGCGAGAGCCTGCTGACGACGTCGGCGCACGCTCGGACATCATCTCGCCCAGCCAGGGGTGGTCCTGGCCTTCTTCGAGCAGGTACGGCGCCAGCTCGTCGATCAGCTCGGCGCGGCGCTTCATCGGGAACGACGCTGCGACGCCGACGTGCTGCAGTGCGCCGGCATCGTCGTACAGACCGAGGACCAGCGATCCCACAACCGGTCCGCTCTTGTGGAGGCGGTAGCCGCCGACCACGCAGTCAGCGGTCCGCGCGTGCTTGATCTTGAGCATCACGCGCTTGTCGGGGGAGTAGGGCAGCCCGAGTGGCTTGGCCACAACCCCGTCCAGGCCGGCGCCTTCGAACTGGTGGAACCACTCGCGGGCAAGGGCCACGTCGTCCGTCGCCGGCGTCAGGTGCACCGGCGGCGCGGACGAGGACAGGGCCTGCTCAAGCCGCTCCCTTCGTACCGACTGCGGTGTGTCCATCAGCGACTCGTCACCCAACGCCAGCAGGTCGAAGGCGACGAAGGATGCGGGTGTCGTCTCAGCCAGCATCTTCACGCGCGACGCGGCCGGGTGGATCCGCTGCAGCAAGGCCTCGAAGTCCAGCCCGCCGTCGGTCGCGATGACGATCTCGCCGTCGATCACGCACCGCGGAGGCAGCTGCGCCTTGACGGCTTCCACGACCTCGGGGAAGTAGCGGGTCAGCGGTTTCTCGTTGCGGCTGCCAAGCTCCACCTCGTCGCCGTCGCGGAACACGATGCACCGGAAGCCGTCCCACTTCGGCTCGTAGAGGAACCCTGGCCCGTCTGGCACGTCCGGCACCGATTTCGCGAGCATCGGTTGAACGGGGGGCATCACCGGCAGATCCATACGCACGAACCTAGGTCGTCCCCACACGGATGGCCCTGTGTGGACGGGTATGTCGTCGTTGCGTCGGCGGCTTCGGCGTTTCCGCCCGCAACGCCTGCGCGTTCCATTACGGTCCGCCGCGGGGGAGGCGGCCATGGCTGTCAGCGTTCCTGGTGCGCATGGGGTTTCGAGCGGACGGCGTCATCTCGCTCACGGCTGGACGACGGCCCTCGTGGCCTCGCTGCTGCTGATCGTCGGAGCCGCCGGTAGGGCTGACGCCGTAGCTCTGGCGCCGACTGCCTCCGTGCCGGCGGCTACCCCGACGACCCTGGAGTACAAGGGCTCGATCGACGCGTGGACCGTGGAGGGGTACATCGGCAACGGCACGCAGGACACCCTTGATCCCGTCGGCGAGTGGAGTACCACGATCGGGTGGGACGCGGTGGCGACGCTCACGCCTGGGACCGCTCCTGTCTGGCAGTTCACGGAGCTAGACGGCGCCGCTTTGCTGTTCGATCCGCTCTTCCATTCGTCATGCGTCGCCAATTTCAGCGCCCGGCCCGGCTTCACGCTGCCCGTCAATCTCAGCACCCTGCCTGGCGGCGCACAGCAGGTGTCGCAGAACATCTCGCAGGTTGCATCAGTGAGCTACTTCGCGGGGCAGCCCGGGGCGTTGCAGGCCGACCAGAAGTGCGTGCCCGACGCCCAGCGATCGGCGCAGGACGCGTTCCCCATCGACTACGCCGCCAACGACTTCTTGACGTACGCACCCAGCCAGTTCCCGGCTCTGCAGGCGGCGAAGACGGTGACCGCCGTCTTCCAGCCGGGCACGACGACGGTGACGACGGTGAGCTCGAGCTTCGACCAGCAGGCCTTGACGCAGCCGGCCGCCACCGCCCCGACCGACGGTCTGACGATCACGCAGAGCATCACCGTCCGCCCGCCGCCTCCCCCGACGGACTGCCTTGTAAGCTTCTACGTCGACGCACCGCCGAACGGCCTTCCCACGAACACCGGACACGCCTTCGTGCAGGTGCGGCCGGGCGATGGCGGGATCGTCACGCGGGGCTTTTATCCGATCGGCTTCGGAGTCTTCGACAGTCCCGGCGAGCTACGTGACGACGGCGGCTCTCCCTGGAGCTACCGGCTCGTCTACCACGTCACAAGCAACCAGTGTGCGGACGCACAAGCCGCGCTGTCGCATGCCCCGGCTCACAACTACGGCCTGCTCGCGTTCAACTGCACGGGGTTCGTCAAAGACGTCGCTGACTCACTGGGACTCGCGTTACCTGACGTCGTTGGGCCGCTGGGCGTACCGGATCCGCGCACCTTGGCGTTCAACATGGGACTCAACGTCGGTCCCTACCACGACGGGCTCATCGAAGCGAACAATGGCGGCACCGACGCCAACGGAGCGCCAGGCCCGTTCCAGACATCAGTCGGGTTCGGTGGCGGTGGGCCCGGCTTAGCCTCCGAGCTTGCGGCAGCGCCGGGTCTCGCCTCTGCGCTGGGTTTCCGTTACGTCGAGTTCGACCTTGGGTCCGTCACCGTCGGTGTGGGGCAGCTCTTGACGCTCACCCGAGCCACGGCCACCGGCCCTGCCGCGCTGTACAACGTTGATTGGGGTGACGGCAGCACTGACGTCTTCCTCCGCCCGCTCTCCGCCAGCATCGACACCTTGCCCGTTTCCCTCTCACACGCCTATCACGTGCCGGGGCGCTACAGCGAGCGGCTCTCGGTGCTGACCGGCGGGGAAATCGACACGTACACCGGCACGGTCATCGTCACCGCGACGGGCGCTGCTGCGGCTCAGCAGTTCACCGTCCCTGCGCCGCCCCCATCGGCACCGTTCCCGCCGATCGCGCAGCGCGACACGACGCCGCCGACGTCGGCGCTCGCTCCCAGTCCGCTGACGCCGAACGGCAGCAACGGGTGGTACCGCACGACGCCAAGCGTCGGGGCGACTGCCGATGATGGGGCGGGATCGGGCGTCGCCGCGACGAGGTGTGCGCTCAACTCCAGCCCCAGCCCGGGCGGCTACGTCGATCTTCTGCTCGCAGGTGCGCCAACGAGCTGCCCTGCCATCGCCGTGGACGGCCTCCACACCTTCGTCGCGGCCAGCATCGACCACGCCGGCAATGCGCAGTCGCCTGCCACTGCGCTCACGGTCAAGGTCGACACGAGGCCGCCGACATTGAGCCTTCCGGCCGACCGCATCGTCAACGCGACCTCTTCGCAGGGCGCCGTGCTGACGTTCACGGCCACCGCAACTGACACCACGAGTGGCCCGGTGACGCAAGCTGCAGGCTGTGCTCCGGCGAGCGGGAGCACCTTCCCGATCGGCGACACCCGGGTGACCTGCTCGGCGTCCGACAACGCGGGCAACGTCGCGGGCGGCCAGTTCGTCGTTCACGTCAGAGGACCGGCCGAGCAGCTCTCGGACCTGCGCGCTGCAGTGCAGGGTGTCGGAGCAGGCAAGAGCCTGGACGCCAAGGTTGGCGTCGCACAACAGGATCTGGCCGTCGGTAACCGCGTCGGCGCGCGCCAGGTGCTGACGGACTTGATCAACGAAGTTCAGGCGCAGAGCGGCAAGAAGATTGCCGCGGCACTCGCGACAAGCCTCATCGCCGACGCCACCCGCATCCGAGCGCTTATCCCGGCTTGACGCTCGAGAGGGCTCAGGCGGTCTGGACGACGTGGATGGGGTAGCGGGCGAGCTCCTCGCCGTCGACGCGGAGCACGAACGCGAAGTCGCCTGGACCTTCGAACGGCAGGCCGTAGATGGTCGCCGCGATCGGGATGACGTTGGGCTCGCCGTAGCGGCTCTCGAGGCCCGGTGCCGCGCGGAAGGAGCCGCGTACGTCGAGGGCCTGCGGCTTGCCGTCGGCATCCTCGACCCCGATGGCGAACTCGTGGTCGGCGTGCGCTGCAGAGAACGGCTGCTGCACCACCGCGACCAGCGTCGCGGCCGGCAGCGCCGCAGGGAAGGACGGGAAGTGCAGCGTCGTCCAGAAGGCGCCGCTGGCATAGCCCTTCCCGGACTCCGCGGCGGCGTGGTCGGCAGGGAAGAAGCCGAGTGCCGAGAAGCGATTCGGGTCCCAGTCGGTCATGCGTCTGCTGCGATGTCTGAGCTCGTGTCGGGCATGTAGGTGAAACGTCGTACGGCGCCGGACGTTCCCGCGGGAACGGTCTCGCGCGTCTCGGGGTCCACCCAGGCCGTGAAGTCCTCGACGGTGCGGACCGCGAGCCGCGGTCCCTTCTGAGCCGGGTCGACGTAGAGGGACACGTAGACGACCACGGTGCGCGCGTCGTCGTTCGCGTCGTGACCCAGTCCCAGGACGAGGTAGTGGCGGTCGCCCTTGTAGTGCCGGTAGGTGCCGGCCGGGACGTCGAGGCTCATGGAACGTCAGCTGGGCCGACGCTCGTCGAGCGTCCTGCGGCCCATGTCGACGAGCGCCGGTATGCGGCTCTCGATGCCGTCGAAGCCCTCGCCGACCATCGCGCCGCCGCGGACGCGAGCGACGATGCCTGCGCAGACGACGGCCAGCTTCCAGAAGGCGAAGGCGACGTACCAGGGAAGGTCGGTCAGATCGAGGCCGCTGCGGTCCGCGTAGAGGCTCATCACCTCGGCGCGGGTCGGAAAGCCCTCCAGAACGGTGGCGGCTGGGACCACCGTGCCCAGCGACCGCTCGCTGGCATCGTCGGCCTGCGACCAGTAGACGAGCAGGATGCCGAGGTCGGCCAGCGGGTCGCCGAGGGTGCACATCTCCCAGTCGAGGACGGCCGCGATCCGGCCAGGCGTCGAGGGGTCCAGGATCGTGTTGTCGAGGCGGAAGTCGCCGTGCACGATCGTGGATCGCTGCGTGGCCGGCACGGACGAAGCCAGGTCGGCCGCAAGGGCGTCGACCGACGCCATGTCAGGCAGCCGGGTCGCCTCCCACTGCTTCGTCCATCGCGCGACCTGCCGGGCGAGGTAGCCGTCCGGACGACCGAACTCCCCGAGCCCCACCTCGACCGGATCGACGTTGTGCAGGTCGCCGAGGGTGCGCACCAGCCCCTCGCCGATGGCCCGTCGCTGCGCCGGTTGGTCGGCGTAGCCGGCCGGGAGGCTCTCGCGACAGACGTAGCCGTCCACGGCCTCCATCACGTAGAAGGGCTGACCGAGCAGCTCGGGCTCGCGGCACAGGTGGAGCATCTTGGGCACCGGCACGACCGTGCCCTCCAGCGCGGCCATCGCGGTGTACTCCCGCGTCATGTCGTGCGCGGTGGGCAGGACGTGCCCGAGGGGCGGGCGGCGGAGGATCACGTCTCCGGCGCTGGACGAGACCCGGTAGGTGAGGTTGGACTTGCCGCCAGCGATGAGGTTGATCGTCGGGGCCCGCCAGGCCTCGTCGCCGAGGACCTTCGCGAGATAGGGCCCGACGATGTCTGGATCCGCGCCGGTGCCGGTGGAGGTCATGCGGCGACCGTATCCAAGCCTGCCCCGCTGGGGGCAGCGACCCTACGGAAGGAGGAACCAGGCGGTCTTGCCTTCCTCGTCATGGATGACGCCCCAGTCGCCGGCGACGCAGTTGACCACGAACAGGCCGCGCCCGTGCTCGGCCGAGGGTGCCGCCAGAGCGGAGGTGAGCTCGTCGGACGCGAGGCCGTCATCGGAGACGTTGAGGAGCAGGTTGTTCTCGCGGTGCACGGCCCGGACCGTGATCACGGCGAGCGCGTGCCGCACAGCGTTCGTCACGAGCTCAGACGTCAGCA
>JAVXVI010000165.1:0-8695 GCA_032230005.1 Actinomycetota bacterium
TCGTCGCCATCGACTCCCTGCAGCCGGCGCACCGAGACGCCGGCCGACTCGAGTCGGCGCTGCGTGATGTCAGCGGCGCCGGCTGCGCGGCCCTTGCCTGAGCGCGGGTTGACGACGAGCGCGAGCCTCACAACGAGGAAGGGCGCGTGTCGATCACAGAGGGTCGGGGGTCGACGTACGACGGCAGGTCAGGGTCCAGCGACGCGAGCGGGTCCGCTGCCTCGAGTCGGCGCCGCGAGCGCTCCCGCAGCCGGGCGATGACGATGCACAGCTCGTAGAGCACGCACAGGGGCACCGCCATCGCGAGGAACGTGAACGGGTCCTGCGTCGGGGTGATCAGCGCACTGGCCAGGAAGATCCCGAAGATCATGCCGCGCCGCCACTCGCGCATCCGCTCCGACGACAAGATCCCGACGATGTTGAGGAACAAGATCACGACCGGGAACTCGAAGGCGATCCCGAAGACCAGCAGCATCAAGGTGATGAAGGACAGGTAGGACTGGATCGACAGGATCACGACGATGTCGCCCCCGCCGATCTGCAGGAAGAACTGCAGGCCGCGCGCAACCGTGAGGTACGCCAGCGCAGAGCCGGTGGCGAACAGCAGCAGTGCGGCGGTGAGGAAGCCCGCGGCGTAGCGGCGCTCCCGCTTGTGGAGCGCGGGCGTGATGAAGGCGCCGAGCTGGTAGAACCAGACCGGCGCGGCCAGCAGGGTGCCGCCGATGAACGCCACCCGCAGCCGCACCTTGAACTGGTCGAAGATCCCCAGCGCGTAGAGGTCGCAGCTCTTGCGGCCCTGGGTCGTGTCGCAGTACGGCTGGCGCAGGAAGTCGTAGATCGGCTGCCAGAGGTAGTACGCCACGACCACCCCGATCGCGATGGCGATCAGCGAGACGGCCATCCGGTTGCGCAGCTCGCGCAGGTGCTCGACGAGGGCCATCCGCCCGTCCGGCTGGCGCCGGGCGCGGCGCTCGGCCGGGGCCCGGACCGCCATCTACTGCTGGAGTGGCGGGGCGTGCTGCTCCTGCACGGCTGGCGGGACCGGCGCCGCCGCCGGCGGCAGGGCCGGCTGCGCAGCCACGGGCGGGGGCACCGTCGTGTCCTCGTCGCTGCGCAGGCCCTTGGTCTCGGCCTTGAAGATGCGCATCGACTGTCCCAGGGACCGCGCGGCACCGGGCAGGCGCTTGGCGCCGAACAGGACCAAGATCACGATCAGCAGGATCAAGATCTCCGGCTTGCCCAGGTCAGGCACGGCCTACCTCCGATGTGCTCAGCGCTGCGATGCAACGGCTCGAGCCCAGCCTACGCGCGCGGACCCGATTTCGGCGGCGAGACGGCGGCTTGGAGCTCGGCGAGCTGGTCGGTGGCCTTGCCGATCGCCTCGCCGGCGCGGCTCACCTCGCGGCCGAGCTCCTTGACCTTGCGCCAGAGCCCCAGCACGACGAAGGCGAGGGCCACCAAGGCGAGCACGCCGAGGAGGACGTCGATCAGGATCCAGAGCACGGGCCCAACCTAGCGGGCCGGGCGGGTGCCGATCAGGCGCGGACGGGCGAGGCGGCAGCGGCGGAGATCAGGTCCGTCGTGCCCAGGCTGAGCGCGAAGTCGAGCAGGTCGTCGTACGTCAGGACCGGACCGGCCTTGACCTCGAGCACCTCGGCCGGCAGCTCCCAGACCTGCGCGGGAACGCCACCGGAGACGAGCAGGGAGACGACGTGGTCGTCGGCGGGCTTGCGGACCTCGTCGCTGCACGTGGGGCAGCAGAAGGAGTAGTACGACAAGGGAGCGTGGCTGCAGACCATCAGGGAGACGTCGGCCGGGGTCAGCTCGACCTCCCCACAGGTGGGGCAGGAAGCCTTGATCGTGGTCATGGCTCGCGGCACCTTTCGTCTGCTCCAGCGGCGCCTGTTCGCGGCGACACCATCGGCATCGGCACACCTGGGTTGCGCCTTGACGAACGGATGTGCTGTTGGTGCGTTCGGGCTAGTCGGCGTACGCCGCCAGCGCAGCCTGGGCGGCCGTTCGGACCTGCGCGGCCAGCTCGGCGGGCTCGATCACGCGGGCCGAGTCCCCGAGGCGCAAGGCGAGCCGCTGGACCCAGCGCGTGTCGGGCGTCCTGAGCCTGGTCACGAGCGTGCCGTCGCCGAGGTCCTCCACGGACTCGCACGGGTAGTAGTCGGCAACCCAGTGGGCCCCGGGGCCCAGCGCAAGGACCACCAGGGTGTCCTCCGGGGACGCCTGGAACAGGCCTTGCGAGAGGTCCCGCTCCTCCGCTTCTGGCGGCAGCTCAGCGGCCACGTCCAGCAGCGCAAGAGCGACAACCCGGTCCAACCGGAACAGTCGGACAGCGTCCACCCGCCGGCACCAGGCCTCCAGGTAGGTGCGGCCGTCCACCAGCAGCAGCCGCATCGGGTCCACGTCCCGCTCAGTCGTCTCGTCCCGGCCCGGGACGTAGTACGCCAGGTGCAGCCGGCGGCGCTCTGCCAGCGCCTCGCGTACGACCGGCAGGACCCGCTCCTCCCCCTCGAGCGCGACCTCGACCCGGTCGGCCGGAGCGGCAGCCGCTCCCGCCGCCTCCTCGATCTTGGCCAGCGCCCGGTCCACGGAGTCGCGCTCGGCCAGCCCAGGCGTGTCGGCCAGGGTGCGGAGCGCGACGATCAGCGCGAGCGCCTCGTCGGCGGCGAGGCGCAGCGGCCGGGTCACCCCGGCCGGCTCCCAGAGCGTGATCGTGTCGCCCTCGAACTCGAGGTCGATGAGGTCACCCGGACCGTGCCCGGGCAGCCCGCACAGCCAGAGCAGGTTCAGGTCGCGGCGCAGCTGCTCCTCGGAGATGCCGAAGACGGCAGCTGCGTCCGCGGTCTGCACTCCCGGGTGTTGCAGGAGGTACGGCACGAGCGCCAGCAGTCTGGGCAGCTGCTCCAGCGAGCCACTCACAGGGACAGGGCCTTCAGCCGTCGTACGACGGCGTCGCGGGCTTCGGGTGGCGCGACCACTACGGCGTCGGCGCCGTAACCGGTGACCCGGTCGGCGAACCGCTCCGGGTCGGAGTAGCCCACCTCCAGGCGGTCCCAGCCGTCCTCGTCCGTGGTGGTCGCGGTCGCCTCGCGGCGCAGCGCCCAGGCCGCGCCCGACCGGACGCGGACGGTGGCCGTCGTCCGTGGCTCGTCCCCGGCCATCCGGGCGACCAGGGCGCGCAGGTCGGTCCCCGGGGGCACCTTCACGCTCCCCGCGTCGCCGAGCGGCTCGGCCGAGCCGACGATGCGCGACAGCCGGAAGACCCGGACCGCGTCGCGAGCGTGGTCGTGGCCGGCGACGTACCACCGGCCGTGCCACCAGACGACGCCCCAGGGGTCGATGGTTCGGTCCTCGGCATCGGGCCGGCCGGTGGCGCGGTAGCCGAACCGCAGAGCGCGCCCTTCCGTGACGGCGGCCAGGCAGGCCTCGAAGGCAGGCTCGTTGGCACCTACGCGTGGCTCGAGGGCTCCGGTCGCCTCCGGGGCGTCCACGCCGGCCGCCCGCAGCTTCAGCAGGGCCGTCCCGGTCGCGCCGGCCAAGGGCGCCGACTGCCACAGGCGGGCGGCCAGGCCGAGCGCTGCCGCCTCATCAGGGTCGAGCGAGATCGGCGGCAGCTCGTAGTCGCGGCGGGCGATCCGGTAGCCGAGCTCGTCGTCGTGGGCGGCGGTGTCGCTGCCGGTCTCGAGCGGGATGCCGAGATCACGCAGCTCTTCCTTGTCCCGCTCGAACATCCGGCGGAACGCCTCTTCGCTGCCCTGCTCGTAGCCGGGAACGGCACTGCGGATCTCCTGGACGGACAGGTGACGGCGCGTGTGGAGCAGGCAGATCACCAGGTTGAGCAGCCGCTCCGTCTTCTTCGCCGACACGAGCACGGACGTTAGCCTGCCCCCATGATCTCGTGGCGGCGCGGGACCGTCGTGTCGCTCGGTCGCGAGTGGCGCGGCGCACTCGAGCTCGACGTGAAGATCGAGGACGGTACGACGGTGCGCGCCCTCGCCCACCCTGAGCTCGTGGGTCGCCCGGAGGATGGCGACACGGCCCTGCTCAACGTCACCGCGCTCGATCTCGGGCTGGGCACGGGTGGCTACGCGCTGGTGGTGGCGTTCCCGGACCGGCTGCCGGTCGACCGCAACGGACCGGGGCACCTGGTCAAGGCGCGCTACACGCCGATGCAGACGGTGGTGCTGGGGGCCGACGAGCAGGAGGCGCCGACGCATGAGGCGCTGGCTGCGGGTGGTCGGCTGCCCGCGCCAGGCATGCCGGTCGTCGTGGCGGACCTGCACTCCTCGCTGCCGGCGGTCGTGGCGGGCGTGCTCGCTGACCGGCCGGGGGCGCGGGTGGCCTACGTGATGACCGATGGGGGTGCGCTCCCGTTGTGGTTCTCGCGGACCGTGGCGGACCTGGCTGATGCCCTGGTGGGCACGGTGACGGTCGGGCAGGCGTACGGCGGCGACCTGGAGGCCGTCACTCTGCACTCAGGCCTGCTCGCGGCGGCTCGGGTCCTGCGCGCCGACATCGCGGTGGTGACCCAGGGGCCCGGCAACCTGGGCACCGGCACGCCGTGGGGCTTCTCGGGGGTTGCTGCGGGCGAGGCGGTCAACGCGATCGCGGCTGTCGGGGGGCGGCCGGTCGCGGTGCTGCGCATGTCGCAGGCCGACCCGCGGCCGCGGCACCGCGGGGTGAGCCACCACTCGACGACGGCCTACGGGGTCGTGGCGGTCGCCCCGGCGGACGTCGTCGTCCCGTCGTCGTACGCGTCGATGGTCGATCCGGCGGCCTTCGAGCGTCATGCTGTTGTCGAAGTGGACGACACGGGCCTGCTGGATGCGCTGCGACGCTCACCCGCTGAGCTGTCGACGATGGGCCGCGGCCTGGACGAGGACCCCGTCGCTTTCCTGGCCGCTGCTGCGGCCGGCCGGCACGCGGCAGGTTTGCTGTGACGGGCGCGGAACTCTCTCGCCGTACGACCAAGCGCCTCACCCCGGCGATCGTGCTGTCCAACGTCGGCGGCGCCCTCGACGTCTTCTACTTCCTCGCGTTCCTGCTGCCGGTGCAGGACGAGGCGAACCCCGGGCGGACGCGCCTGATAAACGCCGCTGTGCTCCTGGTCTTCCTGGCCGTCGCTGTCGCCGTGGGCTGCCGGACCGGCGTGCGGATCGCGCGGCCGGTCACCGAGTGGCTGGAGTCGGAGCAGCCGCCGACGGACGCGGTGCGCCGGTCGGTGCTGCGGCAGCCGCTGTGGCAGATGTATGTCAACGGGAGCATCTGGCTGGCCGCCGCCGTCGTCTTCGGTCTCCTCAACCTCACCACCTCGGTCCATACCGGCTTTGATGTCGCGCTGACGATCGTGCTGGGCGGGTTCACCACGTGCACGATCGCGTACCTGCTGGCCGAACGGATCCTGCGGCCGGTCGTGAGCCGGGCGATGGACGGCAGCACGGAGCCACCGCCGGTCCTGCTCGGCGTGAAGCCCCGGCTGCTCCTGGCATGGGGCGTCGGTAGCGGCATCCCGCTCATCGGCATAGGCATGAGCCTGTTCAACCCCGAGGGCGGACCGACGCTCGGTCGGGACGGGATCTTGTTCCTCGTCATCGTCGGGGTCGTGAGCGGGTTCGTCTGCATCACGGCGGCCGCCGGCGCCGTGAGCGATCCGGTTCGCTCCGTCGAGTCGGCGCTGCGTGAGGTCGGGCACGGGCGGCTCGACGCCACGGTGCCGGTCTACGACGCCTCTGAGGTCGGGCGGCTGCAGAGCGGGTTCAACGCGATGGTCCAGGGGCTGCGAGAGCGGGATCGGCTGCGCGACCTCTACGGGCGGCAAGTCGGCGACGACGTGGCGCGGCTCGCGGTGGAGCGGGGCGCTGAGCTCGGCGGCGAGCTCCGCGACGTGGCGGTGCTCTTCGTCGACGTCGTGGGGTCGACCGCGATGACGCAGCACTCCGACCCGCAGGATGTGGTGCGGCGGCTGAACGAGTTCTTCGGGGTCGTGGTCTCGGTCACTCAGGAACACGGCGGCTGGGTCAACAAGTTCGAGGGTGACGCGGCGCTGTGCATCTTCGGTGCCCCGGTGGACCTGCCCGACACCGCGACCTGCGTCCTGGCAGCCGCCAGGGCAATGGCAGCCAAGCTGCGGCCGCTCGAGGTCGAGGCCGCCATCGGGGTCTGTGCCGGTCCCGTCGTCGCGGGCAACGTCGGAGCCGAGACCAGGTTCGAGTACACCGTCATCGGTGACCCGGTCAACGCTGCAGCGCGGCTGACCGAGCTGGCCAAGCTGTCGGACCACGGCTGTGTGCTCGCCGACGCGGCCCTGCTCGGTCAGGCATCGTCGCAAGAGGCGGCGGAGTGGTGCGCCGTCGACTCAGTCACCCTGCGCGGGCGGAACCAACCGACGGTGCTCGCCCGGCTGCGCTAGCCCTCGCCAGGGCGGCGGTACCGGCTTCGATCCGCAGAGCCTCCAGCTGCTGGGCCTGCCGTTCGGCCCGCTCGATCAACCGCTCGATGGCCACCGGGCCGAGTCGGGGTTCCGTCGGCACCAGGGCCTGCAGGAGGCGCCAGCCTGCGGCCTTTCCCTCCACGCCCAGACAGAGGCCTTCGAGCTCGATCACCGAGCTGAGTGGCGACCGGGACAGGATCCGGCCGTTGAGCTTGAGCCGGCCGGCCTTCTCGGCCGCCCAGCCCGCGACGACCTTGTACCGGCGGACCGAGAACCCCAGGTCGCGGGTGATCGCGAGCAGCGCCTCGCGATCCTCCGCGACCTCCGCCGTCAGCCGCTTCAGCACGTCGCCGGCCGGCGTGCCGGCATGGCTGCCGGCGGCGCGCCGGAAGAGCTCCAGCCCGGCGGTGGCGCCGGTGAGGTGGTCGTTGAGGTAGATCCCCAGCAGCGTCGGGTCGTTGTCCGTCATGGACAACCCTTTCCCCGTAAGGGGCTACTGCACGCCGAGGAGGTCCACGACGAAGACCAGGGTCTCACCCGGCTTGATGGCACTGCCGGCGCCGCGCGACCCATAGCCCTTGTCCGGCGGGATCGTCAGCTTGCGGCGGCCGCCGACCTTCATGCCGGCGACGCCCTCGTCCCAGCCGGCGATGACCTGCCCGGCACCGAGCCGGAAGGAGAACGGCTCACCGCGGTCCCATGACGCGTCGAACTGCTTGCGCGTGGACCAGCCGTGCCCGACGTACTGCATCGTCATGCTCTTGCCCGACACCGCCTCGGGGCCTTCACCCACGGTGATGTCCTCGATCTGCAGCGACGTCGGCGGATCCCCGTCGGGGATCTCGACGGACGGCTTGTCGCTCATCTGGCTCTCCTTCGCGAGGCGGTCACATCGACGCGATCAGCTTGTCCACCCGGTCGTCGACCGACCGGAACGGGTCCTTGCACAGCACGGTGCGCTGGGCCTGGTCGTTGAGCTTGAGGTGTACCCAGTCGACGGTGAAGTCCCGTCGCTTCTCCTGGGCCTTCTTGATGAACTCGCCGCGCAGCTTCGCGCGGGTGGTCTGCGGTGGCACCGACTTCGCCTCGAAGATGGCCAGGTCACTGGTGGCGCGCTCGACGGCACCCTTGCGCTCGAGCAGGTAGTACAGGCCGCGGTTGCGGTTGACGTCGTGATAGGCGAGATCGAGCTGAGCCACGCGCGGCGCGGACAGCGGCAGGTCGTTCTTCGCGCGGTAGCGCTCGATGAGCTGGTACTTCGTCACCCAGTCGATCTCGCGGTCCACCAGCGAGAGGTCGCCGGTGTCGACGGCTCGCAGCGTGCGGTCCCACAGGTCCAGCACCCGCTTGACGGTGGTGTCACCGCCGCGCCGGTCGATGAAGTCGCTGGCCTTCTCGAAGTACTCCCGCTGGATCTCCAGCGCGCTGGCCTCGCGGCCGTTGGCCAGCTTGATCTTGCGACGGCCGGTGAGGTCGTGGCTGACCTCGCGGATCGCGCGGATGGGGTTCTCCAACGTGAGGTCGCGCATGATGACGCCGGCCTCGATCATCCGCAGCACGAGGTCCGTGGTGCCGATCTTGAGCAGCGTCGTGACCTCGTTCATGTTGCTGTCGCCGACGATGACGTGCAGTCGCCGGAACCGCTCGGCGTCGGCGTGCGGCTCGTCACGTGTGTTGATGATCGGCCGGGATCGGGTGGTGGCGCTGCTGACGCCCTCCCAGATGTGCTCGGCCCGCTGGCTGACGCAGTACACGGCACCGCGCGGTGTCTGGAGCACCTTGCCGGCGCCGCAGATCATCTGCCGGGTGACGAGGAACGGGATGAGCACGTCGGCGAGGCGGGAGAACTCGCCGTGCCGCCCGACGAGGTAGTTCTCGTGACAGCCGTAGGAGTTGCCGGCCGAGTCGGTGTTGTTCTTGAACAGGTAGATGTCGCCGGCGATGCCCTCCTCGCGGAGGCGGCGCTCGGCGTCCATGAGCAGCCCCTCGAGGGTGCGCTCCCCCGCCTTGTCGTGGGTGACCAGGTCGATGGCGTTGTCGCACTCCGGGGTGGCGTACTCCGGGTGGCTCCCGACGTCGAGGTAGAGCCGCGCGCCGTTCTTGAGGAACACGTTGCTGCTTCGACCCCAGCTGACGACCCGCCGGAACAGGTAGCGGGCGACCTCGTCCGGCGAGAGGCGGCGCTGCCCACGGAACGTGCACGTGACGCCGTACTCGTTCTCCAGACCGAAGATCCGCCGCTCCACGTTCGCG
>JAVXVI010000166.1:0-4242 GCA_032230005.1 Actinomycetota bacterium
ACCTGTCGGACCTCGCTGCGAGGATGGAGCCGGCCAAAGCGCTCTGGCGGCGGCTCGGCTTCGCACCCGACCGGATGCCGGAGGCGGTCGTCGTGACCCCGTCCTGCGGCCTGGCCGGAGCAACGCCGTCGTACGCACGCCGTGCCCTCGCCGCCTGCGTCGAGATGGCCCGCCGACAGTGGGAGGAGCCCGAATGACTGAGCTCGTCGAGGGGGTCCCGGCGGCCGATCGCGAGCGGCATGCCGAGCTGTCGCAGACCCTCGACGACCTCGCGTTCCGCTACTACGTGCTGGCGCAGCCGACCGTGGCGGACGCGGAGTACGACCGGCTGATGCGCGACCTGACAGCGCTCGAGGAGCAGTGGCCGACGCTGCGCACCCCCGACTCGCCGACGCAGAAGGTGATGGAGCGCTTCTCCACCGACTTCACCGCGGTCGAGCACCTCGAGCGGCTGATGAGCCTGGACAACGTCTTCACCGAGGACGAGCTGCGGGCATGGGCGGCGCGCACGGAGCGCGAGGGACGTCCTCGCTATCTGTGTGAGCTGAAGATCGACGGCCTTGCGGTGGCCCTGGTCTACCGCGACGGCTACCTCGAGCGGGCGGCGACGCGTGGCGACGGCCGGATGGGCGAGGACATCACGCCCAACGTCCGCACGGTGCGTAACGTCCCGAACCGGCTCAAGGGCAGCGGCTGGCCCAGCGTGCTCGAGGTCCGTGGCGAGGTGTTCATCGCGACCGCGGACTTCGAGGCGTTGAACGAGCGGCTCATGGACGAGGGCAAGCCGCCCCTGGTCAATCCGCGCAACGGTGCCGCGGGCAGCCTGCGCCAGAAGGACCCGCGCGTCACCGCGTCCCGGCCGCTGACCCTGACGCTGCACGGGATCGGCTTCCGCAAGGGCTGGGACCCTGGTTCGCAGTCGGAGGCCTACCGGCAGCTCGAGGAGTGGGGCCTGCCCGTCTCGTCGCGCTTCGAGGTCTTCGACGACGTCGACGGTGCGCTCGGCTACATCGCGCGTTACAAGGAGCACCGGCACGACGTCGAGCACGAGATCGACGGGGTCGTCGTGAAGGTCGACCAGATCCCTCTCCAGCGCAGGCTCGGAGCGACCTCCAAGGCGCCCCGCTGGGCGATCGCGCACAAGTACCCGCCGGAGGAGGTGACGACCCGGCTCAGGGGCATCGAGGTCAACACGGGGCGTACCGGCCGGGCCACGCCGTTCGCCGTGCTCGAGCCGGTGCATGTGGGTGGCGTCATGGTCGGGATGGCCACGTTGCACAACGCGCAGGAGGTGGCCCGCAAGGACGTCCGGATCGGCGACATGGTCTTCGTCCGACGAGCGGGTGACGTCATACCGGAGGTGCTGGGGCCGGTCCTCGACGATGAGCACGCGTCGCGTCCGCAGTGGGTGATGCCGACCACCTGCCGCTCGTGCGGCACGAAGCTCGCTCCGGCCAAAGAGGGCGACGTCGATCTGCGCTGCCCCAACAGCCGCTCCTGCCCCGCGCAGCTGCGGGAGCGGATCTTCGCCATGGCCGGCAGGGGCGCGTTCGACATCGAGGGCCTGGGGTTCAAGGCTGCCGACGCGCTGCTGTCCGACGGCATCGTCACGGACGAGGGGGATGTCTTCTCGCTGAACGAGGAGGCTTTGCTGCGCAGCGGCTTCTTCCGCAACAAGGACGGGTCGCTGAGCGCCAACGGCCACCTGCTGCTGGCCAACCTCGACAAGGCCAAGCTCCAGCCCCTGTGGCGGGTGCTCGTGGCCCTGAGCATCCGCCACGTCGGCCCGACCGCGGCCCGAGAGCTGGCCCGCGGCCTGCGCAGCATGGAACGCATCCGTGACGCGGGCGAGGAAGAGCTGGCCGCGGTGGACGGGGTCGGCCCGACGATCGCGCACACGGTTCGCGAGTGGTTCGACGTCGACTGGCACCGCGAGATCGTCCGCAAGTGGGCCGAGGCCGGCGTGCGGATGGCGGACGACGGCGCGGACGAGGGGCCGCGGCCGCTGGAGGGGATCACCGTCGTCGTGACGGGGACCCTGGAGTCGTACAGCCGCGACGGCGCCACCGAGGCGGTCCAGGCGCTCGGCGGCAAGGTGACCGGCAGCGTGTCCAAGAAGACCGACTTCGTCGTGGTGGGCGCGGACCCCGGGGCCAGCAAGTACGAGAAGGCGGTCAAGCTGGGCGTGCCGACCCTCGACGACGCGGGCCTGATCGTCCTGCTCGAGCAGGGACCGGACGCAGCTCGCGCGGTCGCGGCGACGGTGGCGCCGGACTAGCCCTAGTGGAGCGTCAGCAGGGACAGGTCGTACATGGCGACCAGGGTCGCAAGGATCCCGAGCGCATGCCCCAGCCGCTCTGTCCGACGCCGTGTTGCCTGCTCCTGCTCATGCTTTGAGTTGCGCGCCATCTGGAGGTTGAGCCGCGCCAGCCGCTCCTGGGTGCGCAGGCTCTCGCTCGCGGAGTACGCCGCCGTCACGATGCTCTGCCGGGCAGGTCGCCTGGGGAGTCCGCGTGGCTGAAGGGCGAGCCGACGGCCGCCACGATCACCTGCCGAAGGAGCACGAGGCCAGTCAACGCATAGGCGAGTGTCCTCGACGTCTGGTCGATGGGATCACCGAGCGGGACGCGCACGCCGATCACCGCGAGTGCCACGATCAACGGCAGGTACGGCGTCAGCAGCGCGGCAGCCTGGGTGCCCCGCTGGGGGGCTCGTGCCGGCATCGGCCGGCGCCGCGCGCCGTACCAGCCGCCGAGGGCGATACCGAGGTAGCCGACGAACCACCCCACGTCCATCACGCTGCCGGTCTCGAAGCCCTTGACCATGCTGACGTACGTGTAGCCGCTGTCCGACAGCGACATCGCGAGCAGCCCGACCATGATCCAGGCCATCGGTGCCCGATCCGGCCCCGCCAGGCACCACAGGGTCCGGATCAGCAGGAAGAGGATGACCGCGTCACCGAACGGGTACGCGACGCTGACCAGTCCCTCCGCAGTCACGAGCCCATGACCGCCTGACAGCGGTCGCAGGATGAACATCCAGCTCAGGAACAGCAGCGACGTGGCGAGGGCGGCGGCATCGACCGTCGCAAGGGTCCGGGTCGAGACGCGGCGCTCGCTCGGGTAGACGAGAAGGGCGGCGACGACCAGCGGGATGCCGCCCAGGTAGCCGATGTCGGCGTACGACGGCACTCCCACCGACTGGTCGAGCACGAGCTCGTACCAGCCCCACACCCCCTCCGCGAACGTCCACGCGAGCGCTCCGGCCGTGAGCAGCTGCCAGAACAGCCGGACCCGGCCGGCGTGCCCACGTGCCGCGAGCCCGCACGCGATCGTGGCGACTCCTGCTGCGGCAAAGGTCGCGACGTCGTCCACGACCAGGACCACGCTGCCGCCCCCGAGCCCTGTCAGGAGCCACGCGGTGAGCACGGCAGCTGCCATCGCGGCGATCGCGACGGGCAGGTGGTGTCGGTACGGCGGCCAGCGGTGGCGGGGGGATGCGCGCACGGTGCTCCTTCTCCGAGTCCCGGCTGGTATCGACGGGAGGAGCTGGCTCAGACATGGGTCGACGGCGCTGCCCGGCTCTGGTGTCCGTGGCTACGTCAGTGGTGCTTCGGCCGGCAGCCGGGCGCTCCCTGCCTCGACCGTGGCGGCCAGGCCGGCCAAGTGCGCGAGCCGGACGACCTCGGAGGCGCGGAACACCGGGCCACCGGGCCGCCCCATCAGCACCGCTCGCGACGGCGTGCCC
Source organism: Actinomycetota bacterium (assembly GCA_032230005.1). Classification (GTDB taxonomy): domain Bacteria; phylum Actinomycetota; class Actinomycetes; order Mycobacteriales; family SCTD01; genus RYN-124. The sequence goes on from JAVXVI010000166.1 coordinate 3,748, forward strand.
ACGGGAGCCGCCATCAGCTGCGTGCCGACCAGCACCCATGGCCGCGGCACCCACGCCTCGGTCGGGGCCAGCTCGCGGGCGCGCTCCAACGGCAGCCAGGGCATCGGGAGCTCCTCCGGTTCGGGTGCCCCTCGGCTGGCAGCGACGATGCCCCTGTCGGCGTCGACGATGAGCGCCCAGCCGCCCCCGAAGACCTCAGGCGTGTGCTGCACGAGCAGGGCTACTGCGCAGTCCGGTGCTGCGGCCAGCCGGTCGACGAGGTCGAGGTCGCGCCGCAGGTCGGTTCCCCCCAGGTGCGGTCGCAGCGACTCGACGATGACGCCTGGCACCGACTGGGCGCTCGTGATGAGCCGGTCGGCGAGCCCGCCCGGCGGCAGCTCGACGAGCACGTCGTCGACCGCGCCGTCCGCGCCTCGCTCGACGACGTCGAGCCCGAGGATGTCGGCGCCGGCCTCGCCGAGAGCCGTCGCGACGGCGCCCAGGGTCCCCGGTCGG
>JAVXVI010000167.1:0-8483 GCA_032230005.1 Actinomycetota bacterium
AGCGCGAGATGGAGGACTACGTACGCCGCCGTCACATCGAAGAGGGCTTCGAGTACGTCGGCACACCGCACATCAGCAAGGAGGGGCTGTTCCACACCTCGGGACACCTGCCGTACTACGCGGACACGATGTTCCCGCCGATGGAGTTCGAGGGCGAGAACTACTACCTCAAGGCCATGAACTGCCCGATGCACAACCTGATCTACCGGTCGCGCGGGCGGTCCTACCGGGAGCTGCCGCTGCGGCTGTTCGAGTTCGGTTCGGTCTACCGCTACGAGAAGTCCGGGGTCGTCCACGGCCTCACCCGGGTACGCGGGCTGACCCAGGACGACTCGCACTCCTACGTCACCGCGGAGCAGGCGCCGGCCGAGATCCGGCACCTGCTGTCGTTCGTGCTCGGGCTGCTCAAGGACTTCGGGATCACCGACTTCTACCTCGAGCTGTCCGACCGGGACGACTCCAAGCCGGACAAGTTCGTCGGGTCCGACGAGGACTGGGCGACGGCGACGGAGGTGCTGCGGCAGGCCGCGGTGGACACGGGTCTCGAGCTGGTAGCCGACCCCGGCGGCGCGGCCTTCTACGGCCCGAAGATCTCGGTGCAGGCCAAAGACGCGATCGGCCGCACCTGGCAGATGTCGACGATCCAGTACGACTTCAACCAGCCGAAGGGCTTCGGCCTCGAGTACCAAGCGGCCGATGGCACCCGGCAGCAGCCGGTGATGATCCACTCGGCGAAGTTCGGGTCGATCGAGCGGTTCATCGGCGTCCTCGTCGAGCACTACGCCGGCGCCTTCCCGGCCTGGCTCGCGCCGGTGCAGGTCATCGGGATCCCGGTGCACGCGGACTTCGACGGCTACCTGCTCGACATCTCGGATCGCCTGAAGGCAAAGGGGATCCGGGTCGAGGTCGACACCTCCGACGACCGCATGCAGAAGAAGATCCGCAACGCCCAGAAGGCCAAGGTGCCCTTCATGCTGATCGCCGGAGCCGAGGACATCGCGGCGGGCGCGGTCAGCTTCCGGTTCCGCGACGGCACACAGGACAACGGCATCCCGGTGGATGAGGCGATCGAGCGCATCGTCGCGGCGGTCCGCGACCGGGTCTGACATGGAACCTGTCCACGAGGAGCAGGCCGGCGCGGGGCTGCGGGACGCCTTCGCGCGGCTCTACACGCCGCACCGGATGGCGTACATCAAGGGAGAGGGCAAGGACGGCTGCCCGTTCTGCGAGATCCCCGAGCTGCCGGACGCGGAGGGGCTGGTCGTCGCCCGCGGAAAGGTCTGCTTCGTGGTCCTGAACCTCTACCCGTACAACTCCGGGCACCTGATGGTCGTGCCGTACCGGCACGTGTCGTCGTACGACGAACTCAGCGAGGACGAGACGGTCGAGCTGGCGACCCTGACGCAGCGGTCCCTACGCGCCATCCGGCACGCCAGTGGAGCGCAGGGCTTCAACGTCGGGATGAACCTCGGATCGGTTGCCGGTGCCGGGATCGCAGCCCACCTGCACCAGCACGTCGTGCCGCGATGGGGCGGGGACACCAACTTCATGCCGGTCGTCGGGCACACCAAGGTGCTGCCGCAGCTGCTGCCGGACACTCGCGAGCTGCTCGCCCGCGCCTGGGACGAGGTCTAGCGGAAGCGGACGCGGGCCAGCTCGTCGCGCAGCGCCACGTTCTCCTCGCGGAGCTCGGCGATCTGCTCAGCCGTGAGCTGCTCAGGGATGAGTGGTACGACGGCGGGCGCGGGCACCGGAGTGGGCTCGGCCGAGATCACGGTCGGCTCGCCGGCCGGCGGCGCCGGGACCCGGGTCGGCCGGGCATCCGGCACGGTCGCCGGCACGATGAGCACGGTCTTGCGGTCCATGGCGCGCCTCCTGTCAGCCTGATATCGGCAGGAACCGGTCGCGCCTTCACCCCGCCACCCGGATGATCACTACCGACTCTGGAGCGTGCGCCGGAGGCTGAGCCGGTAGTGATCGTCTGGCGGTCAGTCGGCGGCGGGGACCAGGTGGCTGGGCATTGGCTCGTGCCGCAGGTAGCGCCGGGTGTAGGTGCCCGTTCCGTGGGACAGCGAGCGCAGCTCGGTGGCGTAGCGGAGCAGCTCGATGTCCGGCACCTCGGCGCGGACCACCGTGCGGTCCTCGTGGTCGGGGTCCGGGTCGCTGCCCGTGACCCGGGCGCGCCGCCCGGACAGGTCGCTCATCACCGATCCGACGAAGCCGGCCGGCACGGTCACGGCGATCTCGGCCACCGGTTCGAGCACCTCGAGGCCCGCTGCACCGGCGGCCTCGCGCAGGCCGAGGGCGCCGGCCGTCTGGAAGGCCGCGTCGGAGGAGTCCACCGAGTGCGCCTTCCCGTCGACGAGCGTCACCTTGAGGTCCACCAGCGGACGCCCGGCGTGCAGGCCGCGCTCGGTCTGCGCGCGGACGCCCTTCTCGACACTGCCGTGGAACTGGCTCGGCACGGACCCGCCGACGACGCGGACGTCGTAGACGATCCCTGACCCGGCCGGGAGCGGCTCGATCTCGAGCACCGCCACGGCGTACTGCCCATGCCCGCCGGACTGCTTCACGTGCCGACCCGTCACGGTCACCGGCTTGGCGAGGGTCTCCCGCAGCGCCACCCGGACCTCTGGCGTGGTGACGCTGACGCCGTGGCGGGTGCGCAGCCGGTCCAGGAGCACCTCGGCATGCGCCTCGCCGACGCACCACAGCAACAGCTGCCCGGTGTCCGCGTTGCGCTCCAGGCGCACGGTCGGGTCCTCGGCGACGAGCCGCGACAGCGCAGTACCGAGCTTGTCCTCGTCGGCCCGTGAGGCCGCCTCGACGGCGACGGGCAGCTGCGGCTCGGGCAGCTCCCAGGCGTGGACGAGCAGCGGGTCCTCACGGGAGGAGAGAGTGTCGCCGGTCTCGGCCGAGCTCAGCCGCGCCACGGTGCACAGGTCACCGGCCGGGCAGTGGGACACGTGCCGCAACGTCGAGCCGAGCGGGATGGCGAGGGCGCCGACGCGCTCGTCGACGTCATGGTCGGGATGCCCGCGGTCCTCCATCCCATGACCCGAGACGTGCACCGGCAGGTCGGGGCGCAGCGTCCCGGAGAACACGCGCACCAGCGAGACCCGGCCGAGGTACTGATCGGTCGTCGTCTTCACGACCTCCGCCACGAGGGGTCCGTCCGGGTCGCACGTGATCGGCGCCGCAGTGGAGCCGTCCGGGTGCGTCACCGGCGGGCACGGGTGCTCGAGCGGTGTCGGGAAGGCGGAGGTCAGCACTTCCAGCAGCTCGTCCGTCCCGAGCATCGTCAGCGGCGATGCGGCCAGGACCGGGTAGAACGTGCCACGCGCGACAGCTGTCTCGAGGTCGGCGATGAGCACCTTCTGGTCGATGTCCTCACCCGCGAGGTAGCGGTCCATGAGGGTCTCGTCCTCGCTCTCGGCGATGATCCCCTCGATCAGCGCTGAACGCGTCGTGTCGATGAGCGGCAGGTGCTCGGGGTCGGGATCGCGCTCGACGCGGTCACCGGAGGACCAGTCGTAGACGCGTCGCGACAGCAGCCCGATCAACCCGGCGACGGACTCGTCGTCAGCGTGCATCGGCAGGTACAGCGGCTGCACGCCCTCACCGAAGACCCGCTGGCAGATCGCCATGGCGTCGTCGAAGTCGGCCCGCGGCCGGTCGAGCTGGGTGATGACGACGGCGCGGGGCATCCCGACCGCGGCGCACTCCTCCCAGAGCGCGGACGTCAGGGCGTCGACGCCGTCGACGGCCGACACGACGAACAAGGCTGCGTCCGCGGCCCGCAGCCCGGCCCGGAGCTCGCCGACGAAATCGGCGTAGCCGGGGGTGTCGAGGAGGTTGACCTTCACGCCGTTGTGCTCGAGCGGGGCCAGCGCCAGCGACACGGACCGCTGCTGGCGGACCTCGACGTCCTCGTTGTCGCAGACGGTCGTGCCGTCCTCCACCCGGCCGGGCCGGGCAATCGTGCCCGTGCGGGCGAGCAGGGCCTCGACGAGCGTGGTCTTGCCGGCCCCCGCGTGCCCGACGAGGACCACGTTGCGCACCCTCTCGGCGGTGCGCGGCTCAGGTGCCCTGCCGGCGTCCCGCTGCGCCTCCTTCTTCATGGCCACCTCCGCGTCCGGTCACTCCGCCTGCCGGACGGCTGCCGACAGGCCTGCAGACTCCACCGCCACGAGCCCGGCTACAAGGGGCAGTCGGCATCTTCGGGCCACTATCGTGCGGAGCGCACACCTGTCACCGATCGGACGGACCTCGATGCTCAACCTGCGACCGGCGGTCGGCCGGATCGTCGGACCGCTCGCCGCCCGCCTGCTCCGCCTCGGCATCACCCCCGACATGGTCACCGTCGCGGGGGCGGTGGGTGCGGTCGCGGCCTCGCTGGGTCTGCTGGCGCGCGGCCACTTCTTCTGGGGCGGGGTCCTGGTCACGGTCGCCGTCCTGACCGACGCCCTGGACGGCACGATGGCCCGGCTGCGCGGGCCGGCCGGCAGCTGGGGCGCGTTTCTCGACTCCACCCTCGACCGGATCGCAGACGCATCCATCTTCTGCGCCCTGGTGATCTGGTACGCCGGCAAGGGCGACGACCAGCTGCTGCTGGGCGTCTCGCTGTTCTGCCTGGTGGCCGGCGCCGTCACGTCCTACGCAAAAGCTCGGGCCGAGGGTCTGGGCATGACCTGCAACGTCGGGCTCGCCGAGCGGGTCGAGCGCCTGATCCTCGTGCTCGCCGGCGTCTTCCTCACCGGGATCGGCCTCGACGTCGCGCTGCCGATCGCGCTGTGGGTGCTGGCCGTCGCATCAGCCATCACGGTCGGTCAGCGGCTGGCCGAGGTCCATCGGCAGGCGACCGCTCCGACGGCCGGCTAGGTGCCGTCCCCCACCCGCGGTGTGGCCGGGCTCGTCACCGGCCGGGTCACCGACGCGTCGTACGCCGCGGGCTGGGCGATCGTGCGGGCGCTGCCCGAGAGCAGCGCACGCCGTGTCTTCGACGCAGGTGCCGACCTGGCCGCCCGCCGCGGCGGCAAGGGCGTCAACCGGTTGCGCAGCAACCTCGCCCGGGTCGCACCGGACGCCGATCTCGACAGCCTGACGCATGAAGCGCTGCGCTCCTACGCGCGCTACTGGCGCGAGGTCTTCCGGCTGCCGGTCATGTCCCGGCAGGTCATCGTGGACGGCATGCGCGCCATTCACGAGGAGCGGGCGCGCACTGCGGTCGCGTCCGGACGCGGCGTCGTCTTCGCGCTCCCGCACAGCGGCAACTGGGACCACGCCGGCGCCTGGTTCACCGCGACTGGAGTCCCCTTCACCACCGTTGCCGAACGACTGAAGCCGGAGTCGCTCTACGACCGGTTCCTGGAGTTCCGCGCGTCGCTGGGCATGGAGGTGCTCCCGTTGACCGGCGGCGAGCGCCCGCCGTTCGAGGTCCTCACCGAGCGACTGCAGGCGGGCCGCACTCTCTGCTTGATGGCCGACCGCGACCTCACGCCTCGCGGCGTCGACGTGGACTTCTTCGGGGCGACAGCACGGATGCCGGCCGGTCCCGCCTCCCTGGCGTTGAAGACCGGTGCGGCGCTCATGCCGGTGCACCTCGCCTTCCGCCCTGAGGGCTGGCAGGTCACGTTCTCCGAAGAGGTGCCGCAAACGGACGTGCCGACGATGACGCAGGTCATGGCGGACCGGTTCGCCGAGGGCATCCGCAGTCACCCGGCCGACTGGCACATGCTCCAGCGGCTGTGGCTGGAGGACCTGTGAGGGTCGGGATCGTCTGCCCCTACACCTGGGACGTCCCTGGTGGCGTCCAGGCGCATGTGCGTGACCTCGCCGACAGCCTGCTCGAGCTCGGTCACGAGGTGTCTGTGCTGACCCCGGTCGACGACCCGGAAGAAGCCGAACTGCCGCCGTACGTCGTACCCGCAGGCCGTGCCGTGCCTGTGCCCTACAACGGATCGGTGGCCCGGCTCGCCTTCGGCCCGCTGTCGTTCACGCGGACGCGTCGCTGGCTGCGCGACGGTCACTTCGACGTCCTGCACATCCACGAGCCGACAGTGCCGAGCCTGTCGATGCTGGCCTGCTTCACGGCGAGCGGCCCGATCGTGGCGACGTTCCATACGGCGACGGCGCGGTCGCGCGCCCTGCAGGTCTTCGGCACGGTCCTGCTGCCGGGCCTGGAGAAGATCACCGGTCGCTTCGCCGTCTCGCCTGCGGCACGGCGGGTCGTTGTCGAGCACCTGGGCGGGGACGCGGTCCTCATCCCCAACGGGGTCGACGTACGCCGGTTCCAAGGCGCCCAGCCGCTGCCGCGCGCCGGCGGCGGACCGACCATCTCGTTCCTGGGCCGCATCGACGAGCCGCGCAAGGGCCTCGCCGTGCTCCTCGAGGCGCTGCCCGAGCTGGTCGAGCTCGTGCCCGACGTCCGGCTGCTCGTCGCAGGCCCCGGTGATGTAGACGAGGTCGCGGAGACGATCCCGCCCTCCCTGCGCGGGCACGTGGAGCTGCTCGGGTTGGTCAGCGACGCCGACAAGCCGCGGGTCTATGCGAGCGGCGACGTCTACTGCGCGCCCAACACCCACGGGGAGTCGTTCGGCATCGTGCTGATCGAGTCGATGGCGACAGGGACGCCGGTCGTCGCGAGCGATCTCGAGGCCTTCCGGCGGGTGCTCGAGGTCGGGCGCGCTGGAGTGCTGGTGCCGGTTGCGGACCCCGCGGCGCTGGCCGCCGCACTGGCCGACCTGCTGGCCGACCCGGACCGCCGCAAGCAGCTGGCTGAGGTCGGCCGCGAGACGGTGCAGCAGTACGACTGGCAGACCGTCACCGCGCGCATCGTCGAGGTCTACGAGACGGTCGTGGCGGCCGTGCCGCGTGACACGGAGTTCGCCGTCGACGTCGACCACGCGGTTGACGCGTTCGCTGACGACCTCGCGGGCGATGACGACGACCCGAGCCGGCTCAGCGCCGCCTTGCGCCGGTGGCTCAGCCGCACGCCGTCGTGACCGAGCTCGTCGTCATCCTGGCGGCACTCGTGCTGCTGGCGGCGTATGTGACCTGGACCGCCGGGCGGCTCGACCGGCTGCACGCGCGCGTCGATGCGGCCTGGGCCGGCTTGGACGCGCAGCTCGTGCGGCGGGCAGCGGCGGCGCGTGCCCTGGTGCCGTACGTCGCAGACCCTCCACGTGCCACCGAGCTGGACGAGGCAGCCCACGGCGCGCTCGAGGCAGGCGACGAGGCAAGGGAGACGGTCGAGAACGACCTGAGCCGCGCACTGCGCGCCGCCGTGCCCACCCTGTCGGCCGGGGCACCGGTCGAGGAGCTGCGGGCGGCCGCCAGCCGCGTCGCGCTCGCCCGGTCCTTTCACAACGCAGCCGTGAACGACACGCGCACGATCCGCTGGCGCCGCATCCCGCGGCTGCTGCGCCTGGCCGGGCACCGGGCGATGCCGGCCTACTTCGAGATCGACGACACGGCGCTCGCAGGCTGAATCTGCCGTTTTTTCCGGCCCGGCCACGTACCGTCCTAACGTGCCCCGCCGCTTGCCCCTCGCCCTCGCCGCGCTGTCCCTCCTGGCCGCCGGCTGCGGCCCCGCCGCCCACGCCGCCAAGGCGGCTCGCACCGACCTTGCGAGCCCTTCGCCCAGCGCTGCGTCGCCGACGGTCGCACCGCCGGCTGCAGTCGCGGTCGACCCGCTGACGGGGAAGGCACCGAAGCCCAGCGGCTCCGTGGTGGTCATCAAGGTCGACAACGGCTCGCTCGCGCGCCCTTACCAGCGCGGCCTCGGGCGGGCCGCGATCGTCTACCAGGAGCTGGTCGAGAGCGGCGAGACGCGCTTCGCCGCGGTGTTCTCCACGGCTTCGGCCGGTGAGGTCGGCCCCGTCCGCAGCGTGCGCGAGAGCGACATCGAGCTGCTGCGCCAGTACGGCAAGGTCCCGGTGGCCTTCTCCGGCGGCAACAGCGGGGTGAAGGCGACCTTCCACGCCGCTGTCCGCTCGGGCTACCTCCTGGATGCGTCGTACGACGCCGTGCCGGGCGACTACCGGCTGGCCGAGCGGCGGGCGGACGCGCGCAACTTCTTCACCAGCCCCGCGGCCCTGGCGGCCTCGCAGCCGGGACAGGCTGCGCGGGACGTCGGCCTGCGCTTCGGCCCGCTGGCGCCGGCTGCCGGCGTGGCGGCGATGACCGCGAAGGCGGTCTTCTCGTCGTACGTCACCGTGCGCCTGCAGTACGTGCCGGAGACGCATGCATGGGCCGTCTTCCAGGACGGACGCGAGATGCCAGGGGTTGGCCCCGCCAACGTCATCGTGCAGCGGGTGCCGATTCGCATGAGCCGTTACGTCGACGTCCTGGGCAACCGGACCCCCTACACGGTGACGACCGGGTCCGGCACGGCGACGGTGCTGCGTGACGGGGTCGCGATCAGCGGCACGTGGCAGCGGCCCAGCGAGGCGTCAGGCACCCACTACGTCGACGCTGCCGGG
>JAVXVI010000168.1:0-7018 GCA_032230005.1 Actinomycetota bacterium
TGCGCCTGGCCGCCGAGCTTGCCCTCGGTGCCGACCTCGCGCGCCACGCTGGTGACCTCGTCAACGAAGGAGGACAGCTGGTCGACCATCGTGTTGACGGTGTCCTTCAGCTCGAGGATCTCCCCGCGCGCGTCGACTGTGATCTTCTGCGACAGGTCGCCCTTGGCGACGGCGGTCGTGACCTGCGCGATGTTGCGGACCTGGCTGGTCAGGTTGCCGGCCATCGAGTTCACGGACTCGGTGAGGTCGCGCCACACCCCGGACACGCCCTTGACCTGCGCCTGCCCGCCGAGCTTGCCCTCGGTGCCCACCTCGCGGGCCACCCGGGTCACCTCGTCGGCGAACGACGACAGCTGGTCGACCATCGTGTTGACCGTGGTGCCGATGCGCAGGAACTCGCCCTTGACCGGCTGACCGGCGATCTCCAGAGCCATCTGCTGGGACAGATCGCCCTCGGCCACGGCCGCGATGACGCGGGCGACCTCGGTCGTCGGGCGGACCAGGTCGTCGATCAGGGAGTTGACGGCGGCGGCCCCCGTGCTCCAGTCGCCGTCGGAGCCGACCTCGTCGAGACGCTCCGTCATGCGGCCCTCGCGACCGATGACCCGGCTCGCGCGGACAAGCTCCCGGGTGCGCCGCTCGTTGAGGGCGGCGAGCGCGTTGGCCCGCTCCACGACCTGCCCCATGACGCCCTCGCGCGGCTCCAGACGCACGCCGAAGTCACCGGCACACAGGCTGTTGAGCATGGCGAGCAGGTCGGTGGCGTCCTTGGTGGCCGGGTCCGCCGCCGCGGCCTTGCTGCGTGTCTTGGCCGGGCCTGCTGGCGCGTCGATGGACATGGTTCCCCCATCCGGAGGCCGCCCGAGGCGGCAGCGGAGCCCTGTCCGAGAAGGACCTGACCAATGCTCACTGTAGGGCCGTTACCCGGACACGTATTGCTACCGGTGGGTGACAACTTGTAGGCAGGTGCACCACGAGCAAAATGCGCAACGATCATCACCCGGCACGCCGTGCGACGAATCGGACGAGCCGGACGCAGCGGGCACCCGAAACGGCGGCCAGTACCCGGTGGGATCCCGGCTCAGCTCCGCCGAGGTCCTGGGACTCGCGGCGGGCCGGATTTCACCAAATCGGGAGCCGCAGCCGGCTGGCTCGAGCCGCACTGGTCGGCCAGGAAAAGCCGCTGACCGAGCTCCGCCCGGGCGGCCATCGCGAGCGCCATCTCCGGCGCGAACACGCGGTAGCAGCCTTTGCCTGCAGCCTTCGCGTCGTACACGGCGATGTCCGCGTCGCGGAGCATGTCGGCCGCACATGCGCGCTCTCCGACCGCGATCCCGATGCTTGCGCTGACTGCAAGGGGGCGCTCGAGACTGGCGATGCGCACCGGCTCACGTAGCACTGCGAGGATCCGTTCGGCGATCGCGTGGAGCTCGGCATCAGCTGATCCGCACTCCACGAGCACGACGAACTCGTCCCCACCGAGCCGGCCAGCGGTGTCCTCGGCGCGCAGTGTCCCCTTCAGCCTGCCGGCGAGCTCCTGCAGGAGCTGATCACCGACGTCATGGCCGAGGGTGTCGTTGATCTCCTTGAAGCCGTCGAGGTCGATAAACAGCGCGCACGGTGCCGTGTGACTCCGGCGTCCGCGCGACAGCATCTGCTCGGCGCGATCCAGGATCAACGCGCGGTTCGGGAGCCCGGTCAGCGGGTCGTGCAGCGACTGGTGGCGGATCTGCTCGAGCAGCCGACTGTTGCGCAACGCCACGGTCGCCTGGCCCGCGAGCCCAGCGAAGCGTTGCTTCAGGCTGCTGTCGGCCACGATGCGGTCCGCGTCCCGCCGCACCGAGCCGACGAGGATGCCCACAGTGGCTCCGTCGACCGTGAGCGGGGCAGTCGCGATGGCCCGCAGCCCGGATGCCTGCATCAGCTCGCGACCCAGGGACGACATCTCCTCGAGGGTGCGGCTCTGGAAGTGGTAGTCCGACCGCGTGCCCATGGGAATCGCGAGCTTGGCCAGCTCGTCGACGACGTCATCGGGATAACCGCGATGCGCAGCAACCCGCGCGAAACCGTCGGAGATGAGGAGCACCGCCGAGCAGTCGCAGTCGACGACGTCAGGAATGGCGTCGGCCAGCCTCGAGGCCAGCTCCTCGACGCTGGTCAGGGCCGCCAGGGACGTGGACAGCTGCAGCAGGGCCTGCGCGGTCTGGGCTTCCCGCCGAGCTTGCTCAAGGGCGAAGGCAGAGTCGAGCGCCGTCGCGGCAAGGCGGGCGTAGGAGTGCAGCGCCGCCTGCTCATGGCTCACCGACGCTGCGGGCGCAACCGCGACCAGACGGCCGTACCGGCGGTGCCTGGACTCCACGTCCACGGAGACGTAGCCGGGGTCATGGGCAAGCAGCCGCTCGGCCTCCTCCACCGTGACGCCATCTGTGTAGAGCTGGATCCCGTCGGTCACCGACTCGACAGCCAGGATGAATCCGGGAGCGTGCATCGATCGTGCAGCGCTGCGCACGATCCGTCTCAACACAGCGTCCAACGCATCGTCGGAGACGATGTCCTTGACGTTGTCCTGGAACGCCGCGAGCCGACTCTCAGCGATCTCCATCCGGGTCCGCATGAGGTTCAGCTGCACGGTCAGGTCTTCTGTCTCGTCCCACCGGACCTCGCTGATGCACTCCGCGTCCCCTCGGCACTGACAGGCGACCTCTTCCACGGCCAGCACGCGCAGCCCGAACAACCGCACGAGCTGCGGCATCAGTGCGGTGACGAACGTGCAGAGCTCGGGGAACGGCTCGAATCCCGCTGCGAGCCGCCGGCGCCACACCAGATGCGCTGGCCCCCCGACCTGGGGCTCGATGTTCATGATCGGGTAGATGCTGTTGGGCAGGTCACGCATGGCCATCGTCGCCGCTATGGGCGAGCCGAACTGGACAAGCACATGCGCGATCTCCGGCGACGACGTCCTGCCGAGCTCCTCGGCTTCACCGATGGCCTGCAGGCCACCGGCATCGACCAGCAGGGCACCGGCCACCTCGAGCAGCCGCCGGAACTGCCCGTACGAGCTCCATGACGTGTCGTCGCCCAGCAGCTCGACGTCCCGCGTCTCCTCGGCACCGGTCAGCAGGGCCGTCACTCCCGCCTCACCCAGACGGCTTCGGACGAGCCCGAGCAGCATGCGGGTGTTCAGCCCGGAGATGTGCCGCCCGCGAACCGCTACATCGTCCACCGCTTCAAAGTCGGATGGTACGGATGAGCGCTGAAGACAACTGAAACGAATCGTCACAAGCGACCACGGCCGGCTGATGCGGATGGCCCGGTCGTGCCATGGCCATCAACACCAGCCTGCTGGGAGCAACCGGTAGGACAGAGGCTTGCGGAGCCGCCTCGCGGAATCGAACCGCGGACAACCTCATTACGAGTGAGGTGCTCTGCCGACTGAGCTAAGGCGGCGGGCTGACCCGGCAAGCAGCCGGAGCAGGTCCGAGGGCGAGTGTAGGGGATGCGCAGCGGGACGAGCCGGTCAGCCGGTGCGCAGCGCCAGTGCCATCGACTCGACGGCGAGCAGCGGCGCGACGTTGCCCTCGAGCGCGGTACGACAGCCCAGCACGGCCTCGATACGACGCAGCGTGGACTCGGCCGTGGTGGCTCGCGCGATGGTCGCCGCCTGCTCGCCCAGGTCCGCGTGCACCAGCGGCGTGCCGGTGCCGAGCTGCATGGTCAGGACGTCGCGGTAGAACGCGGCGAGGTCCACCAGCGCCCGGTCGAGCGCATCGCGCGACGTGCGCGTCCCGCGGCTCTTCTGCCGCTTCTCGAGCTCCTTCAGGGCGCCTGCTCCACCCTTCGGTGCGGAGCCGGTGTAGCCCTTGCCGGTCGCGCCGCCACCCAGCGCCGTGGACAGCGCCTCCTTCTCGTCGGAGTCCCTGTCCTTGGTCAACCTCGTCGCCTCGGCCTGCGCCGCATCCACCAGGTCCTTGGCCGCCTGCAGCGCCGATCCGACCCCCTGCAGCGACCGGGGCAGAGCGAGCACGTCGCGCCGCTCGGTCCTCGCGTCCTCGTGCAACGCCAGCCGTCGGGCCCGCCCGATGTGGCCCTGCGCTGCCTGCGCTGCAAAGGCGGCCATGGCCGGATCGACCCCGTCCCGACGCACGAGGACCTCGGCGATCGCCTCGACGGGAGGGGTCCGCAGACCGACCAGGCGGCAGCGGGAGCGGATGGTCGGCAGCAGGTCCTCGACGCTCGGCGCGCACAGCAGCAGCACGCCGCGAGGTGGCGGCTCCTCGATCGCCTTGAGCAGCGCGTTGGATGCGTAGTCCGGCATGCGGTCCGCGTCCTCGATGAGGGTCACCTGCCACCGGCCGGCCGTCGGCCGCCGCGCGGTGTGAGCGACGATCCGGCGCACCTCGGCGACCCCGAGGCTCAGCCCTTCGGGCACGACCACATCGACATCGGCGTGCGTCCCGCCGAGCACCTGGTGGCATGCCGGGCAGTGACCACAGCCGCCGGACTCGCACTGCAGAGCCGCGGCGAACCCGCGGGCCGCAACCGATCTGCCCGACCCGGGCGGCCCGGTGAAAAGCCAGGCGTGGGTCATCGCCGCCGTACCGGACTCCGCTCCCGCCACCACCCGAGCTGCAGCGTCCGAAGCGGCGCGCAGCTGCGCGACGACGGCCTCCTGGCCGACGAGGTCGTCGAACACGCTCATGACCGGGCCGGTTGGACGCTGCCGGCAGTGCGCGTGGGCAGCAGCGCAGCGACCCGCTCGCGGACCCGTGCTCCGACCACCTCCGGCGGCTCGGAGGCGGCGACGACCAGGTAGCGGTCCGGGTCGGACGCGGCGAGGTCGAGGAAGCCCTGGCGCACCCGCTGGTGGAACGCAAGCGACTCCTGCTCGATCCGGTCGGGTGCACCCGAGATGCGCCCCAGGCCGAGCGCGGGGTCGACGTCCAGAAGCAGCGTGAGGTCGGGGAGCAGCCCGCCGGTCGCCCACCTCGACAGGCGGGCGACGTCGTCCCGCTCCAGGTCACGACCCGCGCCCTGGTAGGCCAGGGACGAGTCGACGTAGCGATCGGTCACGACCACAGCACCGCGCTGCAGCGCCGGCAGGATGACCGCGCTCACGTGCTGCGCTCGATCGGCGGCATAGAGGAGCGCCTCGGTGCGTGGCGCCAAGCCCTTGTTCGCGGGGTCGAGCAGCAGCGCACGGATCTGCGCGCCCACGACGGTGGCACCGGGCTCGCGGGTCTGCACGACCTCCTGACCCGAACCCTCCAGCCAGCTGACGAGCAGCGTCGCCTGGGTCGACTTGCCGGCGCCTTCGCCGCCCTCGAGTGCGATGAACAGGCCGCTGTACGACGGCCTGCGCGGCCGTCGATGCAGGAGTGACAGCAGGTCGGTGCGCAGCGGGACACCGCGCCGGTCGTCCATCTGCCGGAAAGCCGCGACCCCGACCGCGATGGCCAGCAGCCCACCGACGAACAGCGTCACGGACACGCCGTTGACGGTGACGGAGACGCCGTGGACGTCCACGACGTGGCGGCCGATGCTGCCGGAGATGAACGGCGTCGTCCCCGTCACGAGCAGCAGGTCGATGCGCATCAGCGACTGCACAAGCCCGAACGTCCTGCCACGCAGCTCGTCGGCGACCTCACCGCCCAGGAGGGTCAGGCCGATGACGTAGGCCAGCCCTGCGAAGCTGCCGACGAGCAGCGTCAGGACAGTGACGAGGGCGAGGTTCGGTACGACGGCCATCACCGCCAGGGACAGGCCGGCTCCCACGATCGACGGACCGAACAGCCGGCGCCGCGACAGGTCACCGATGAACCGCGGGCCGATCGCGACACCCGCGGCGATGCCCAGGAAGATGCACCCGAACAGCAGGCCGTAGGCCGCGTCGCCGCCGCCGAGGATCGCGGCGAACAGCTTGCCCTGCGCGATGATCGCGCCGCCGGCGGCCAGCGCTCCGAGCATGCCGACCAGCAGGCCGCGGGCCAGGGGCTCGGTGCGCATGAAGGCCAGCCCCTCGCGGAGGGAGGCCGCGAACCCTGGCGCATCCGGGTTCTCCTTCGACCGCCGCTCCCCCTTGGGGCTGGTGATGTCCAGACGCAGGATCGTCAGCGCTGAGAACAAGAAGGTCGCTGCGTCGACGTACAACGCCAGGTCGGTCGGCCGCGTCGAGAAGAAGGACACGCCGCTGCCGAGCTCGCGTGAAACCAGGCCCAGGGCGGCGAACACCGCAGCGGCCACCGGCGCGCTGCCGTAGGTCGCGATCAGGGACAGCTGGTTGGCGCTCTCCAAGCGGTTGCGTGGCACCAGGTTCGGGACCGACGCCTCCTTGGCCGGGATCCAGAACAAGCTCAAGGACTCGATGAGGAAGGACGCCATCAGCAGGTAGATGAGGGAGTGCGACAGCGGGATGGAGACGAACAGCACGAACCGCGAGACGTCGCAGAAGACCATGGTGTGCCGGCGATCGAAGCGGTCGGCGAAGGCACCCGCGAGCGGCCCGAACAGCACTGCCGGCAGCAGCCGGAAGACCAGGACGCCACCCGTCGCATAGGCCTTCGCGGTGAAGCCCTGGACCAGTTGCGCGGCCAGGGCCGTGGTCGCGAGGAAACCGAGCCAGTCGCCGAAGCTGGACAGCACGAGGGCGGTGTAGAGCTGGCGGAACGAGCGGATCGAGAGGACCGTCTTGGCCCGGCCCACATTGGCGGCGGCGACCAGGTCGTCCGGATGGGGCAGGCCGTCGGCGTTCGTCGCACGGTCCACGTCTGCGAGCGTAGTTGCCCGACTGGCTAGTTCTTGGCGACCTTCTTCGGTGCGGCCTTCTTCTTCGCGGTGGCCTTCTTGGCAGGCGCTCGCTTGCGTGCCGTGGCCTTCTTGGGAGCAGGCCCACGCAGCCGCCGCTCGGCCAGCAGCTCGATGGCCCGCTCGTCGGTCAGGGACTCGACGTCATCACCCTTGCGCAGTGAGGCGTTGGTCTCCCCGTCGGTGACGTAGGGCCCGAAACGGCCCTCCTTGACCA
>JAVXVI010000169.1:0-3648 GCA_032230005.1 Actinomycetota bacterium
GCTCGAGCACTCCGGGCGGCACGCTGGGGTCACCGACCGCGCCGAGCAGGATCGCGTCGTGACCGCGCAGGTCCGCCAGCACGCTGTCGGGCAGGGCCTCGCCGGTGCGGTGGTAGGCCGCGGCACCGAGGTCGTAGGGCGTCTGCTCGACCCCGGGCAGTACCGCGTCGAGCACCTTCAGCCCCTCGGCGACGACCTCCGGGCCGATGCCGTCCCCGCCGATCACTGCAAGCTTCATGCCCGGCAGCCTACCGAGCCGTCCCAGCACACGGGAGAACCGTCTTACAGTGTGAGACGCGCCCTGTTGACCGCGCTGACGATCGCCCGCAGCGACGCCGTGACGATGCTGGGATGGACTCCGCACCCCCACAGCACGCGTCCGTCGACCGCCACCTCGAGGTATGACGCGGCCTGCGCCTCCTCGCCCGCGCCCGTCGCGTGCTCGGCGTAGTCGAGCACCCGGGCATCCACCTCGAGCTCGACGAGGGCGTGGACGAAAGCGGAGAGCGGCCCGTTTCCCTCGCCGTGCACGGTGCGCGTCTCGCCGTTCCACCTGACGACTGCGTCGACCACGTCGACGTCGCCGGAGGCGCTGGTGTACGACACGAGCTCGAGCGGCGCGACCGCGTCGAGGTAGGTCTGCCGGTACAGCTCCCAGATCCGCGCGGCGGCGATCTCGCCGCCGCCGACGTCCGCGACCTCCTGCACCACCCGCGAGAACTCGATCTGCATCCGGCGCGGCAGGTCGAGGTGGTGGTCGTTCTTGAGGACGTAGGCGACGCCGCCCTTGCCCGACTGGGAGTTGACCCGGATGACAGCTTCGTACGACCGGCCGACGTCTAGCGGGTCGATCGGGAGGTAGGGCACGCCCCACGTGAAGTCGCGGATCGGCACGCCGGCGGCCGCGGCATCGCGCTCGAGCGCCTCGAAGCCCTTCTTGATGGCGTCCTGGTGCGAGCCGGAGAACGCCGTGTAGACGAGGTCGCCGCCGTAGGGATGGCGCGGGTGCACGGGCAGCTGGTTGCAGTGCTCGACCGTGCGGCGCACTTCGTCGATGTCGCTGAAGTCGATGAGCGGGTCGATGCCCTGGCTGAACAGGTTCAGAGCCAGCGTGACGAGGCAGACGTTGCCGGTGCGCTCGCCGTTGCCGAACAGGCACCCCTCGACGCGGTCGGCGCCGGCCATGACGCCGAGCTCGGCAGCCGCCACCGCGGTCCCGCGGTCGTTGTGCGGGTGCAGGCTGAGGATGACGCTGGAGCGCCGCGGGCCGAGATGGCGGCAGAACCACTCGACCTGGTCGGCGTAGATGTTGGGCGTCGACATCTCCACCGTCGCCGGCAGGTTGAGGACGACCGGCCGCTCCGGGGTCGGCTCCCACACGTCCATCACGGCCTCGCAGACCTCGAGCGCGTAGTCGAGCTCGGTCCCGGTGAAGGACTCCGGGCTGTACTGCCAACGCACATCGGTGTCCGGGAGCAGCTGCTCGGCGTACTTCTTGCACCACTGCGCGCCCTGGACCGCGATGTCCTTGACGCCGTCCCTGTCGAGGTTGAACACCACCCGCCGCTGCAGCGTCGAGGTCGAGTTGTAGAGGTGGATCAACGCGGTGCCACGGAAGCCGACGAGCGACTGCACGGTGCGCTCGATGAGCTCCTCGCGGGCCTGCGTCAGGACCTGGATCGTGACGTCAGGCGGGACCAGGTCGCCCTCGACGAGAGACCGGATGAAGTCGAAGTCGGTGGCGCTCGCTGCCGGGAAGCCGACCTCGATCTCCTTGTAGCCCAAGGCGACGAGGAGCGTGAACAGCTGCAGCTTGCGGGGACCGTCCATCGGGTCGATGAGGGCCTGGTTGCCGTCGCGGAGGTCGACGCTGCACCACTGCGGGGCGCGCTCGATCGTGCGGGTCGGCCAGGTCCGGTCGGCCAGGCCGACGGGAGGATAGGGCGAGTAACGGGCGAAGGGCATTGCAGGAGGGACAGTCACGGCGGGGCTCCGAGGAGTGGAGGGGTGACGGCCAGCACGAGCTCCCGCGACGAGGAGCCGGCCTGGCTAGGCCCCGTCGCGGCGGCTAAGCAGCAGTGCTGCAACGCGCGTCACGCCCTTCACGCTACACGTCCGCGAGGAACGAGCGCACTGCATCGGCGAAGGCTGCCGGCTCATCGACCCACGGGAAGTGCCCCGCACCCGGCAGCACGACCGGCCGCGATCGCATGAACGAGCCCGCCACCACCCCGACCGACTCCACGCCCGTCATCGCATCGAGCTCCCCGCCGAGGACGAGGACGGCAGCCGGCACGGCCGCGAGGTCGGCGACGATCTCCTGCCGGTCGACCTCCTCGATCCCGGCGGCGAAGCCCAGCACAGCGCGCTTGCTGCTCTGCCGGTCGGCACTGGCGGCATGGGCCTGCGTCCGCTCGTCCCACCGGCCGTAGAAGAACGGCCGCGTCGCCCGGACCAGGGCCTGCTGCTGCGCGGGCGGAGCGGACGAGAGCGCCTCGGCGGCCTCGGCCGCGTCGGCGTACCAGGGCTCGTCCTTGCGGGCCGCCCGGATCTCCGGCACATCGGCGCGGTCGCCGCCCTGCAGCATGTCTGACGGCGTCACGAGCACCAGGCGCCCGACGCGGTCGGGGTGCCTGGCCGCCCAGACCTGCGCGACGATCGCGCCGGCCGAGTGGGCGAGGACATCGGCAGTCTCCAGCCCGAGGTGCTCGCGGAGCGCCTCGACGTCGTCGGCCAGCCGGTCGAAGCGCAGGGTGGACGGGTCGGCGGGCACCTCGCTGTGGCCGGTCGCGCGAGCGTCGAGCAGGACCAGCGTGCGGTCGGCGGACAGGCCGCCCAGGTCCTCCAGGTAGACCGCCGCGCGGCCCGGTCCACCGGGTAGGCAGATCAGCCGCGGGCCCTCGCCGACCTCGGTGTAAGCGAGCTTCGTGCCGTCGTACGACGCGAAGAAGCTCACGCTGCCCGCCTCAGGCCAGGTCGACGGAGCGGGCAGAGGTCGCGCCGATCGCCGCCGCTATGTCGTCGAGGACCTGCGCGGGTACGGCGCTGTCGACCGTCAGGGCCATGAGCGCGTCGCCGCCCTGCGACGTGCGGCTGACCTGCGCACCGGCGATGTTGATGCCGGCCTCCCCCAGGGCTGCACCGACCCGGCCGACGACACCGGGCTGGTCGGCGTAGCGGAAGAACAGCAGGTGATCTGCAGCGAGCAGGTCGACGTCGAAGCCGTCGACCTCGGTCAGCTTCTCCACCTGCCGGGTGCCGCTGAGCGTGCCGGAAACCGACACCGCCTCGCCGGTCGGCAGCACGCCGCGCAGGGTCAGCAGGTTGCGGTAGTCGGGGCTCTCAGCATCGGTCGAGAGGGAGACCTGCACCCCGCGCTCGGCGGCCAGGGCCGGGGCGTTGACGAAGGTCACCGACTCCTCGACGACATCGGCAAAAACGCCCTTGAGCGCCGCCAGCTGGAGCACTGACACGTCGTACGCCGCGATCTCGCCACGGACCTCGACCTCGAGCGTCGCGGCCACGTGCCCCGCGAGCGCTGTGAAGACCCGGCCCAGCTTCTCGACCAGTGGGAGCGCCGGCCGCAGCTCGGGCACGACCGCTCCACCGGCCTGGACGTTGACGGCGTCCGGGACGAAGTCGCCCTCG
>JAVXVI010000170.1:0-7935 GCA_032230005.1 Actinomycetota bacterium
CACCGCAGCGTGGACCGGACCAGCCACCCGCGCCCAGATCGACCGGCTGCTGTGCGACGCCCGCATTCAGCGCCTCGTCCTCGACAGCGACGGGCAGATCGTCACCCTCACCAGCCTCACCGAGACGATCACCAAAGCCCAACGCCGCGCTGTTGCCGCCCGGGACCGCTGCTGCACCGCCAAAGGCTGCACCAAACCCCCCGCGTTCTGCGACGTCCACCACCTCATCGCCCTCGCCGACGGTGGAGTCACCGAGATCGGCAACATGGTGCTGCTCTGCCGCAGGCATCACGTCATGTGGCACCGCGGCCTCATCGACCTCACCGACCTACGCACCCCCTGGCTACGCCTCCCCCAACCAAGGGCCCCCGCGCTCGACTGACGGCGGCACCGCCGCCCCCTTCGCTTGGCCGGCCGGCCATCCCCAGCCCCAGAGGGTTGGCGGATTTCAGGTCCGTCAGGTGGATCTCTTCCTTTCCGGACTTGCCTCGGGCGTCAACTTCTGGGCGCGAGCTTCTGGGCGCCAACATCTGCGCGCCTACTTTCTGGCTGCCTTCTTCGGGCCGGCTTTCTTGGGCGGCAAGGTGAGCGCGTAGTCGTAGGAGCGGCGGACCCACTGCTCGTGGTTGGCGTTGGCGGGAAGGGTGAAGAAGCCGCCCATCGCGCGACCGGGCATCGGTTCGAAGGGCTTGCCGCCCGTACCCAGCAGCTCCTTCGCGTCCGGCTCCGGCAGCTTCACGAACAGCCCGGTTGCGTGGACGCCGAAGAACATGTTGCCGCCGACCAGGCACGTCGGGCTGCCGAAAACCAGCTTGCGATCGGCTTCCGGGACGACGCCGACGAGCTCCTCGAACCGCGCAACCAGCTCCGGCGACGCCTTGACCATCAGCGGTTCATGAAGGCGTCGACGGTCACGGCCAGGGCCCCGGCGACCCGCCAGTCCAACGTGCCGTCGGCGATGCTGATCCGGTAGACGTCGCGAAGCTTCATCTGCCGCTCGATGCTCATGGCCAGGCCCTCGTTCGACGTGAAGTCGAAGTGGATGGGGAAGATCCACGGCCAGTCGGTCAGTACCTCGACGGCCCGGCGGGCCAGTGCCTTGAGGCGTCCGCGCTCCTTGCCGATCAGGCGATGCCCGCCCACCTCGACCAGGTAGGTGGACTGCGTGAGCGAGGACTTGAAGTCCTTCTGGATCATGGCCAGCACGGTGCCGTCTGCGGCTGCCACGTCGTACGTGCCGGCGATCTCCATGATGTTGCGGGCAGCGATCGTGAAGACGACGGTGGTGCGGTCGGCGCCCGACCAGAAGGTCACCTTCTCCTTGAGCGAGAAGCGCTTCTGCTCGGCGTAACCGAGTTGCGTCTCCGTTCCCGACGCGTCGACGCCGACGAGGTCGTAGCGGTTCTGCAGCGGCGTGAAGCGCTGCCGGAGCTCGAGTGCGTAGGCGGGGGCGTGGGCCGGGCTCGTCATGCGCGGCAGGCTAGCGGTCGACGAGCAGCGTGAGCTGCTCCGCGGTCCGCTGAGTGGGGACGACCAAGGGTTCGACGACCGCCGCGTTCCCCGGTGCGACGACGCCTTCGACGACGACGCGCGCGTAGATGCGACTGGTGCCCGGCGCGACCTCGTGCGCGATCCGGCGGAACCGGCCGTCGCTGAACCACTGCGCGTTGACCTGGCACGGGATCGCGTACGGCGCCATCTCCAGCAGCGCCGTGCCGACCTGGATCCGCGCTCCCGGGCGGACGGCACTCCAGTCGAGGCCGCGCAGCGTGAGGTTCTCGCCGGCGCATCCGTAGCCGATCGGATGGCCCTGTGCGGCAAGGGCGTCGATGACGTCCGCCGACCACAGGCACAGGGCCTGCCACGGTCGTCCGTGGTGCTTGCGGAACGTCTGCTTGTCACCGGCCAGCCCACGCGCGGTGACCGCAGCGGACTCGACCGGCAGCTTGGGCACGCCGCCCGGTGACGTGCTCACCTGCACGACCGAGCCGGTCGCGGTGGCAGCGCCGTCGCCCATGGCATGGCGCAGGCGGCCGGCATCAGACAGCAGCCGCCACGCCTCGTGGACTGCCTCCGCGTCAGGGCCGGACCGCGGGAGCGCGGCGAGTCGCTGGCGCGTCGGGGCAAGCGCGTCGACGACGTCGGGACGCGCCCCCTCGACCAGCTGCGCGAACCACGGCTCCACCGCGCTGAGCGTCCGGTCGAGATCGGTCATCGACCACGCGCTAGCGTCGAAGCAGCAGGTCGGGCAGCGCATGCCGCGACCCTAGGGCGCTGCAGCTCCCACGGTTGCCGATTTGCCGATCGACAGCTCCGGCAGGCGTCGGTCCAGCAGGGGGAGCACCTCGCTCACCGGGACGTCCCGCCCGAGCTCGCGCGACAGCGATGTAACGGTCGCGTCCGTGATGCCGCACGGGACGATCCGGTCGTAGGCAGACAGGTCAGGGTCGCAGTTCAGGGCGAAGCCGTGCATCGCGACCCCGCGGGCGACGCGGATGCCGATGGCGGCGACCTTGCGCGCACCGTCGGTGGTCCAGACGCCACTGCGGCCCTCGACGCGGGTCGTCGGGAGCCCGAGCTTGTCGCAGGTGTCGATGAGCACCTGCTCGAGGCGGCGTACGTAGTCCACGACGTCGACCGGGTCTGCCAGCCGGACGATCGGGTAGCCGGTGATCTGCCCCGGCCCGTGCCAGGTGATCTTCCCGCCGCGGTCGACGTCGATGACCGGCGTGCCGTCGGCGGGCCGCTCCCACGGCTCGGTGCGCTTGCCGGCCGTGTAGACGGGCGGGTGCTCCAACAGGAGCGTCACGTCCTCGGCGCCGGCGATGACCTGGGCGTGCATTGCGTGCTGGAGGCGCAGGCCGTCGTCGTACGGAACGACCCCGAGCCGACGCACGATCACGTGTAGAGCGTAAGCCTCAGCTCAGCAGCCGGGCCTCGACGCGGGTCTCCCCGTCGACGTCGACCTGCCAGGCGCTCACTCCGTCGCGGTCACGGACCGCCTCGTGCAGGTCCGGGCCGATGTAGTGCAGCCCGACGCCGTCGTCCGCGGCGTAACCCGGCGGCAGGATGCCCTGCCCGACGAGCTGCTGGTACAGCGGACGCCGGCGCTCCTCGGAGTCGTAGTGCGGGCAGTTGGAGCCGGGGATGAGGCCGAGCCCATCGGTCCAGGGGCGCAGCTCGGGGCCGTAAGAGTCCGTCGTACCGCCGACGTGCCAGCACAGCGACCCGGCGCTGACCCCGAACAGCACGACGCCCGCCTCCCACGCCTCGCGCATCACCTCGTCCACCCCGTGCAGGCGCCAAAGGACCATGAGCCCGGCGACGGAGCCGCCGCCGACGTAGATCGCGTCCTGGCCGAGCAGGTGCCGGCGCAGGTCGTCGACGTTGGGCATGGGTAGCAGCGCGACATGGGAGGCGGTCTCCGGACGATCTGCCCAACACGCGTACCACTGCGCGATGCGCGCGACGTCGTCACCCGTCGCCGTGTAGAGCGCGCAGACCTTGGCTGCCTCCTTGCCCGTCAGCGAGAGCGCGTGCTCGACGAGCGGTCCGGGTCGGGCGCCGTAGCGCTCGGTCGGCTGGAAGCCGCCACCGCCGATGGCCAGGATGTTCACGCCGGCAGCCTAGGGCTGTGGACAGCCGCCGACGCGGGGCGCGCGGTCTGGCTAGCGTCCGGCCACGTGACCGAGGTATGGGCCCTGCCGGGCTACGACGTGCAGGCGATGATCGGCTACGGCGCGAGTGGTGAGGTGTGGCGCGCCCGCGAGCTGGCCACCGGCGATGCCGTGGCGCTCAAGCGGCTGCGCGAGGACGCCGACCCGGCAGCCGTCGCCGCCCTGCGCCGCGAGGCGAGCCTGCTGCGCTCGCTCGACACCCCCTACGTCGTCCGGCTGCGCGCGGTGCTCGGCGAGGGCGCCGACACGGTGCTCGTCCTCGACCTCGCCGGCGGGGGCTCGCTCGCCGCGCTGCTGGCCCGCCGCGGCAGCCTCGATCCGGGTGAGGTGATCACGATCGCGGCTCCGCTCGCTCAGGCGCTGGCCTCAGCACACGCCTGCGGGCTCGTCCACGGCGACGTGACGCCGTCCAACATCCTGTTCACCACGGACGGCATGCCGCTGCTGGCGGATCTCGGCCTGGCCCGCCTGTCAGAGCAGCCGGTCGATCAGGTCGAGGGGACAGCCGACTACCTCGACCCTGCCGTCGCCGCGGGCGGCCAACCCGATGCTGCCTCGGACGTGTGGGGGCTCGCCGCCGTCTGCCACCACCTGCTCGCAGGCACGCCGCCGCACGATGGTGCCTCGGCGGCGGACGTTCTGGCTGCTGCGCGCGCAGGAGCGCGCGCCCCGCTGGGACTGCTGGCGCCCACGGCTCCTCGGCAGCTCGTCGCGGCGGTCGAGCAGGCCCTTGTCGCCGACCCGGCGGCGCGCCCTGATGCAGCGGCCTTCGCGGGTGCGTTGCGCCGTGCTCACGCGGCCGCGCCGGTGCGCTTCCATGGCGAGGCAGCCGCAGCTCCGGGGCCGGCGGCTCGCCCTACGCATGCGGTGCACAGCGTTCCCATGGCGGCTGCGCCTGCCGCACCACCCGACCGTCGCTGGCGCAAGGTCGCACTGGTCGCGGCCGCCTGTGCCCTGCTCGCCGCCGCTGCCCTCGTGGGCTGGCTGTCCGGCCGCGGCGGAGCCACGGCAGACCTGGCCTCGGTCACCGCTGCCGCGACAACCGTTGCCCCGTCGTCCTCACCTTCTCCTCGACGCGTGGCGTCCCCGGTGCGCGCAGCTGTCCCGCAGTGGGCGACGGTGCTCGACGCCCTCGATGCGCAGCGCGCGGCGGCTTTCTCCGCAGCCGATGCCGGCGTGCTGACGCGGATCTACGCGCCGACGTCCCGGTTGTTGGCGGCTGACAAGGCAGCGATCGCCCGGCTTCGTGCGGCCGGGCAGTCAGCACGAGGCGTCCGGCACACCGTGCGGTCGATCACGACGACGTCGTACGACGGAAGGTCGGTCGTCCTGCGGGTCGTCGATGTTCTTGCGCCGTACGACGTCATCGACCGCTCTGGCAAGGTGCTGCAGCAGACTGCCCCCCGCGGCGAGCAGGCGTTCTCGGTGTCACTGGTGCGGACTGCGCAGGGGTGGCGGCTGCTTCAGGTGCTGCCTGACTAGAGGACTGCGGCCAGGGCCCGGTCCACGTCGGTGTGCGCAAACGTGAAGCCCGAGCGCTGGAGCACGGCAGGGACCAGCCGCTGGCCGATGAGGACGCCCTCGTCGGCGAACGGTCCCAGGCCGACCCGCAGGGCGAACCCCGGCACCGGCACCGGAAAGGTCGGGCGGTGCACGGCCCGGTTGATCGCGTGGGTCAGCTCGCGGTTGGTGACCGGCGTCGGCGCCACCAGGTTGACCGGGCCGGCGACGTCGGCGGTGAGCAGGTGGCTGATGGCGGCGACCTCGTCGTCGAGGGTGATCCAGCTGGTCCACTGCCGGCCGCTGCCGAGGGGCGCCCCGAGCCCGAGGCGGGCCACCCGCACCTGCTTGCGGAGGCCGAGCGCGTCCTTGGCGAGCACGTAGCCAGTGCGCAGATGAGCCACTCGCGCCGTCTTCTCGGCCGGCTCGGTGCCTGCCTCCCACGCCCGGCAGACCTCGGCGAGGAAGCCCTGCCCGGGCGGACCGGTCTCGTCGGTGATGCGGTCGCCGGTGTCGCCGTACCAGCCGACCGCGCTGGACGAGAGCAGGACCGTCGGGTGTCCTGATGCCGCGACGGCCCCCGCGATGGTGGTGGTGCCGTCGACCCTGCTGCCGAGCACGACGGCCTTGTGCTTCGCCGTCCAGCGGTGGTCCGCGACCCCGGCGCCGGCGAGGTGGATGACGGCGTCGACGTCGTCGAGCAGCGCCGGGTCGAGGGTGCGCGTGGCCGGGTCCCAGCTGAGCGCGTCCGGCTCGCTCGCCCGACCGCGAACGAAGCGGACGACCTCATGACCCTGCGCACGCAGGGCCGGGACCAGTGCCGACCCGATCAGCCCGGACGCCCCCGTGACCGCCACCTTCATGTGCCGATCGTCCCCCGCGCGAGGCGTCTCCGCACCCCGGAGCCCGGCCCGCTGTGCTCCCGATGGTTGAGGGTCGGGATCCGACCCGCTAGCAGAGCAGCAAGCGGGTCATGACCCGACCCTGAACCGTCGGGCGCCGCGGTGGCCGGTGGCCGGTGGCCGGTGGCCGGTGGTCCGTGGCCGGTGGTGGCAGCCGGCTAGAGGCCGAGCTCGGCGGCGAAGTCGCCTTCCTCGAGGCGGTCCTTCACGGTGACCAGGAAGCGGGCTGCGTCGGCGCCGTCGACGATCCGGTGGTCGTAGGTCAGCGCGAGGTAGACCATCGAGCGGATCGCGACGATCTCGCCGAGGTCCGGGTCGTCGACCACGACAGCGCGCTTGACGACGCTGCCGGTGCCGAGGATGCCGACCTGCGGCTGGTTGATGATCGGGGTGTCGAACAGCGCACCGCGTGACCCGGTGTTGGTCAGCGTGAACGTGCCACCGCCGAGCTCGTCCGGCGTCACCTTGTTGGTGCGCGTCCGCTCCGCGATGTCGGCGATCTTGCGGGCCATGCCGGCGAGGTTGAGGTCACCGGCGCCGTGGATGACCGGCACGAGCAGACCGCGCTCGGTGTCCACGGCGACGCCGAGGTGCTCACCCTCGTGGTACGTGATCGTCCCGGCGTCCTGGTCGACGCTGGCGTTGACGACCGGGTGCACCTTCAGCGCCTCGACCGTCGCCAGGGCGAAGAACGGCAGGAACGACAGCTTCACACCCTCGCGCGCCTCGAACGACGCCTTGGCCTGCTGCCGCAGCCGGGCGATCCTCGTGACATCGGCTTCAACGACGGTCGTGAGCTGCGCCGACGTCTGCAACGACTCCGTCATCCGGCTGGCGATGACCTTGCGCAGCCGCGACATCTCCTCGGTGCGGCCGCGGACCTGGGCCGGCGCGGCTGATGACGCGGTGCGGGCAGCAGGGGCCGAGGTAGCAGCGGGCGCGGAGGCGGCGGGCGCGGAGGTGGCCGGAGCGGAGGCGGCCGGGGCGGCGGAGGCGGCCGGGGCGGCGGCGGCGGCCGGGGCGGCGGCGGCGGCCGGGGCGGCGGCTGCCGGCGCTCCACCGGACTGCTGTGCAGCGTCGAGCACGTCCTGCTTGCGGATACGGCCACCGACGCCGGTGCCCTGCAGCGAGGACAGGTCCACGCCGTGCTCGGCGGCGAGCTTGCGGACGAGCGGCGTGACGTAGGCGCCCTCACCGCCGGAGCCCGCGACCGGCGCGGCGCTGGTCGGCTGAGCCGGGGCCGGCGTCGGCGGAGGCGGTGCCTGCTCCTGCGGCTGTGCCTGTTGCGGGACCGGCTGCGGCGCAGGTGCGGCCGCCGGCGGGGGTGCTGCAGGCGCGGGCGCAGCAGCTGCCGGGGCGGGGGCGGGCTCGGCGGCAGGTTCGGGGGCCGGCGCGGCCTCGGCGGCGGGCGCGGCGGCGGGCGCGGCGGCGGGCGCGGCCTCTGCGGCTGGCGCTTCCGAGCCGCCCCCCGCCGTACCGCCCTCGTCGATGATCGCGAGCTCGACGCCGACCTCGACGGTCTCGTCCTCCTGTACCTTGATCGACGTCACGATGCCGGCGGCCGGCGACGGGATCTCGGTGTCGACCTTGTCCGTGGAGACCTCGAGCAGCGGCTCGTCTGCCTCGACCCGCTCACCCTCCTTCTTCAGCCAGCGGGTGACGGTGCCCTCGGTGACGCTCTCGCCGAGGCGGGGCATGGTGACGGAGACGGCCATGGGGTGGGGGAGCTCCTAGCTGTGGCTGTGAAGGGGCTTGCCGGCCAACGCGAGGTGGGCCTCGCCGACGGCCTCGGACATGGTCGGGTGCGGGTGGATCAGCTGCGCGACCTCGGCGGGCAGCGCCTCCCAGTTGGTGAT
>JAVXVI010000171.1:0-2686 GCA_032230005.1 Actinomycetota bacterium
GCCTCGAGGTTGTTGCGGGTGACAGTCTCCTCGAGGTTGCCGCCCTTGCCGACGTACTTGCCGGTGTTGACGTCGACGACGACCATCGCCTCGGTGCGGTCGATGACGAGCGAGCCACCGCTGGGCAGCCAGACCTTGCGGTCCAGAGCCTTCGCAAGCTGCTCGTCGATCCGGTACGCCGAGAACACGTCGTCGTCGCCGTCGTACTTCTTCAATCGCGCCGCAAGATCGGGCGCGACGAACTCCACGTAGTCGCGAATGGTGTCCCACTCGTTGTCGCCCGCGACGACGAGCGACGCGAAGTCCTCGTTGAAGATGTCGCGCACGACGCGAATGAGCAGGTCGGGCTCGGCGTGCAGCAGCACCGGGGCGCCGCCCTTCGCGCCCTTGGTCTTGATGACGTCCCACTGTGCCTGCAGTCGGCGTACGTCGGCAGCGAGCTCCTCCTCCGACGCACCTTCCGCGGCGGTGCGGATGATGACGCCGGCGTCCTCCGGGACGACCTTCTTGAGGATCGCCTTGAGGCGGGACCGCTCGTTCTCCGGGAGCTTGCGGCTGATGCCCGTCATGTTGCCTTCGGGCACGTAGACGAGGTAGCGGCCAGGCAGGCTGATCTGCGACGTGAGACGCGCGCCCTTGTGACCGATCGGGTCCTTGCTGACCTGGACCAGGACCTCCTGGCCCGACTTCAGGACAGACTCGATCTTGCGGGCACTGCCACCCGCGCCCATGAGATCGTAGTTGACCTCGCCGGCGTACAGGACCGCGTTGCGGCCCTTGCCGATGTCGACGAACGCCGCCTCCATCGACGGCAGGACGTTCTGGACCTTGCCGAGGTAGACGTTGCCGGCGTACGACTGCGCCGTTGCCTTGGTGACGTAGTGCTCGACGAGGATGCCGTCCTCGAGTACGGCGATCTGGGTGCGGTCGGCCTTCTGCCGCACGACCATCACGCGGTCGACGGCTTCGCGGCGGGCGAGGAACTCGGCCTCGGTCAGGATCGGCGCGCGACCCCGGCCGCTGTCGCGGCCCTCCTGGCGACGCACGCGCTTGGCGGCCATGCGGGTGGACCCGCTGATGCCGCGTACGCCGTCGTCACCGGCTGCGCCCGCTCCGCGAACCGCACGCTGCCGGGGTTCGCGGACGTGAGTGACGGTGCCGGGCGGGTCGTTCTCGTCCGGGGTGCTGTCTGCGCCACCGGAGCCGCTGCGGCGCCGGCGACGCCGGCGACGGCGGGTGCCGTCGGCAGCGGTTTCGAACTTCTCGTCGTCGGAGGTGTCCTCCCCCTCGGCGATGGGCTCGTCGGCGCTGGTCTCCTCGCTGCCCTCGGGCCTGGGTCCGCGGCCACGGCCGCCACGACGCCGGCGGCGGCGCGGGCGGTCGGGGTCGTCGTCGTCCTCGTCGGCGTCCGCGTCCGGGCCGCCCTCGGGGGCGAGAAGTTCGGTCGGCGACACGGCGCCTGCAGTCCCGGCACGGCGGCGCGGGCGGGGGGCCGGCTCGTCGTCGTCCGGCCCGAGCTCCGGCGCCATGAAGGCGACGGTCGCGGGGACCCGCTTGCGGGTGCGCTTGGCGGGGGCGTCGTCGCCCGAGTCCGCTGCGGCCTCTGCGGGTGGGGCGTCGGCCGGCGTGTCGTCGGTCTTCGCGGCAGCCTTCTTGCGCGGGGCTGCCTTCTTGGCGGGGGCCTTCTTCGCGGCAGCCTTCTTCGCCGGGGCCTCTGTCGCGGAATCAGGGACAGTGCCGGCGTCGTCGGGCGTGTCGGCGGCGGTCTTGCTGGTGGCCCGCCGGCGTACTGCCTTCTTGGCTGGGCTCTTCTCGGTGGCGTCGTCGCTGGTGGGCGTGTCGCCGGTCGGCTCGTCGTCGAGCACCGGTTCTCCGGTCTGGGTCGCCGCGTGACGCTGCCGCGCCGACCCGGTGGGGTCGGTCCGATGCCGGCCGGGTGGCCGACGCCGGGAAAGTCTGTGATGCAGTCCCTAGAGACTGCCGATGGCTGCCTCGTCCCGGTCGGCATCCTGTCGCGTTACCCCGGCTGCTCCGGTTGGGGAGCGGTCGGGTGCGAGCGGGTCGCCCACCTCGCCGGTCTCGGTCAGCGGCCCCTGCGCGTACCGGGTTGCCTCGGGAGGCACCGGCGGTACGAGGTCGGCCACAATCCGGAGTCCGGAAAGGATGTCATCGGGTCGAACAGCAGGCGTCACGTGCCGTACGACCAGGTGAAGTATCGCACAAGCGCCGGTTTCGGACCGCATGCTGACGACGGCTGAGCGCGCGTCGAGCGTGCGCATCCCGTTCTTCATGAGGCGCTCGACCGGGATCGTCCCGGCCGCGAGGAAGGCGTCGACCGCCGCCTCCAGCGCTGCCGGCTCGATGCCGGGGAGACGGATCTCCCAGCGGCTCGCCTCGATCCGGTCCGGCAGGCTGGTGCCCAGAGGGGCGTCGACCGCTTCCACGATGTCGATGCCGGCCGGGAGGCTCTCGTCGAGGGCCTTGGCGAGCTGGTCAAGATCACGATGCTCGGCGAGCCCGATCTCGACGTACTCCGCCTCGCTGGCGACCCCGGTCGGTGCCGCACCGACCCAGCTGATCTTGGGGTGCGGGCTGAAGCCGGCGGAGTAGGCCATCGGCACCTGGGCGCGGCGCAGCGCCCGCTCGAAGGCGCGGGCGATGTCGCGGTGGCTGGTGAAGCGCAGCC
>JAVXVI010000172.1:0-4493 GCA_032230005.1 Actinomycetota bacterium
TCGACGAGCCGGGCTTCCGCGCGCTGATGGACGAGCAGCGGCAGCGGGCCAAGGACGACTCGCGGCAGAAGAAGACCGGAGCTGTCGACGTCTCCGTCTACCGCTCGCTCCTCGACCGGTCCGGGCCCTCGACCTTCACCGGCTACTCCGAGGTGCGGTCCGAGGCGGTCCTGCGCGGGCTGCTCGTCGACGGCGCTGTCGCCGAGGCGGCGGGGGAGGGGGCGACCGTCGAGGTCGTCCTCGACCGCACCCCGTTCTACGCCGAGGCGGGTGGCCAGGAGGCCGACTGGGGTCGGGTCGTCCTCGCTGACGGCGCCGAGCTGGAGGTCTTCGACGTCCAGCGCACGCTGCCCGACCTCGTCGTGCATCGGGCACGCGTCCTCACCGGAGAGGTCCGCGTCGGCACGTCGGGGTTGGCAGTGGTCGACGTTGCGCGACGCCGGTCCGTCTCGCGCGCGCACACGGCAACGCACCTGGTGCACAAGGCTTTCCGGGCTGCGCTCGGGGAGCAGGCCACGCAGGCCGGCTCGTACAACGCGCCGGGGCGGTTCCGCTTCGACTTCCACTCACCCGGCGCCGTGCCCGCGTCGGCGCTGGCGGACGTCGAGCAGGAGATCAACGAGATCGCCCTGGCCGACCTCGAGGTGCGGGCGTTCGTCACCTCGCAGGACGAGGCACGGCGGATCGGCGCGATGGCGCTGTTCGGTGAGAAGTACGGCGACGCGGTGCGCGTCGTCGAGGTCGGCGACTACGCGCGCGAGCTCTGCGGTGGGACGCACGCCGCGCGGTCCGGCCAGCTCGGCATGGTCAAGCTGCTGTCGGAGGCGTCCATCGGCGCAGGCGTACGACGGGTCGAGGGCCTGGTCGGCCTGGACGCCTACTCCTACCTGGCGCGTGAGCACGTCCTGCTCGCTCAGCTCGCGTCGGCCTTCAAGGTGCCCGCCGACGAGGTCCCGGATCGGGTCGCAGCGACGGTCGCGCGGCTGCGCGAGGTGGAGAAGGAGCTCGACTCGCTGCGCGCAGGTGCCGTCCTCGAGCGCGCCGGCCAGCTGGCTGCCGGTGCGAAGGACGTCTTCGGCGTGGCGTTCGTGGGGATCGAGGCGCCCGCGGACACGCCAGGTGACCTGGTGCGCGGCCTCGCCCTCGACATCCGCGGCCGGCTCGCCGCGGACAGGCCAGGGGCCGTCCTGGTCGCAGCCGGCGGTGACCGGGTCACCCTGGTGGCAGCGGTCAACGACGCGGGCAGAGCTCGCGGGCTGTCGGCCAACGACCTGCTCCGCGAGGCGGCGGCCGCCGTGGACGGCAAGGGCGGCGGCAAGGACGACGTGGCGCAGGGCGGCGGCACCAAGCCCGAGGGCATCACTGAGGCACTCAGCCGGGCCGAGCACCTGGTCGGCCGGGTGGCGACCTCCTGACCCCCCCCGGAGTCGTCCTCGCGGTCGACGTCGGCACGGTCCGGGTCGGCGTGGCCGCGTCCGACCCGCACCGTGTCCTCGCCTCGCCGGTCGAGACGGTGCCGGCGCCGGGCCACGAGCGGGTCGCGGAGCTGGTCGGCGAGCGGGAGGCCGTCCTGGTCGTCGTTGGGCTCCCGACGTCGCTGTCCGGGCAGGCCAGGTCTGCCTCGGCCGACATGGCGCGGGACTGGGCTGCGGCGTTCGAGCTGCTCGTCGACGTGCCGGTCGAGCTGGTCGACGAGCGCCTGACGACCGTCAGCGCCACGGCCGCCCTGCGCGCTTCCGGGCGGTCCGCGAAGAAGTCCCGATCCGTCGTCGATCAGGCGGCGGCAGTGGCACTGCTGCAAGGGGTGCTGGACCGCCCTAGGTAGGGTCGAAGCCGTGAGTCACCTCCTGGACACAGCTCCCACCGACCGGCCAGGACCCGCTCATCGGCGTCGCACTCCCAAGATCGTCGGGGTCCTCGTGATCCTCGTCGTCGTGGTGCTGCTCATGGTGGCCGTGGGCTTCGGGGCGCAGAAGGTCCGCAACCACTTCCGGAGCGCCCCGGACTACTCAGGGTCCGGATCGGGTCGCGCCGTCGTACAGATCAAGGCCGGTGAGAGCGCCTACAGCCTCGCCCCGCGGCTGGTCGAGCTCGGCGTGGTGAAGAGCGCCGGTGCGTTCCGCAAGGCCGCGGCCGGCAACAGCAAGGCGTCCGGGCTGCAGCCGGGCTTCTACCAGCTGCACGAGCACATGAGCGCTGCGGCCGCGCTGGCTCTGCTCCTCGATCCCACTGCTCGGCTGCGCGGTCACGTGACCATCCCCGAGGGCTCGACCGAGAACCAGACGCTCGCCCTCATCGCGAAGAACACCGAGGTGCCGCTCGCCGACCTCAAGCAGGCGGCCGGCAACCCGCGGGCGCTCGGCCTGCCGGCCTACGCCAAGGGCCTCGAGGGCTTCCTGTTCCCGGCCACCTATGACATCGAGCCCGGCACCAGCGCTGTCGAGGTGCTCACGATGATGGTGCAGCGCTTCACCGAGTCGGCAGCTGCCAACGGGCTGGTCGCGCGCTCGCAGGCCCTTGGCCTCACGCCGTACCAGGTGGTCACGGCCGCCAGCCTCATCGAGCGGGAGAGCCGCCTGCAGGAGGAGTACCCGAAGGTCGCGCGGGTCGTCTACAACCGCTTGCAGAAGAACATGACCCTCGGCATCGACGCCTCGATCCTCTACGGCCTCGGCCGGACCTCCGGCGTCCTGCACAAGTCCGAGCTCGCGAAGGACACGCCGTACAACACCCGCTTGCACACCGGTCTGCCGCCGACCCCCATCGCCTCTCCGGGTGACGCCGCGCTCGAGGCGGCGCTGCAGCCGGCGGCGGGTGACTGGCTTTACTACGTGCTGGCCAACAAGGACGGCCACCAGCTGTTCACGGCGAGCTACCAGGAGTTCCTGCGGCAGGTCGCGAAGTCCAAGGCGGAGGGCATCTTCTGAGAGCCGCCGTCCTCGGGTCGCCGATCGCGCACTCGCTCTCGCCGGCACTTCATCGGGCGGCGTACGACGCGCTCGGGCTCGATTGGGCGTACGACGCAATCGAGATGACGCCGGTCGAGCTGCCGGCGTTCCTGGCCGGGCTGGACGAGAGCTGGGCCGGGCTGTCGCTGACGATGCCGCTGAAGCAGGCGGTCCTGCCGCTGCTGGCCTCGGCTTCCGAGCTCGCGGAGCAGGTCGCGGCAGCCAACACGGTCCTGCTGCCGGCCCGCCACGGGGAGAACACCGACGTCGCAGGGATGGTGGCGGCGCTGGCGGAAGCCGAGATCACCTCGGTGTCACGCGCCGTGGTGCTCGGGGGAGGGGCGACCGCACGGTCTGCCCTGGCGGCCTTGGCCATCCTCGGCTGCCGGGCGCCCACCCTGGTCGTCCGCTCCGAGCCCACCGAGACGCTCGCCGCTGCCCGCCGGCTCGATGTCGAGCCGCTGGTCACCGGCTGGGACCCGGCGGTGCTCGAGGCCACTGATCTCGTGATCTCGACCGTGCCGGCAGGAGCGGCCGACGGGTTTGCGCCGTACGTCGCCGATGTCCCGGTTCTGCTCGACGTCGTCTACGACCCCTGGCCCACCGCGCTGGCCTTGTCCTGCCGAGGGACCGTGGTCGGCGGGGCATCGATGCTGCTGCACCAAGCCGCCGCCCAGGTGGCGCTCATGACCGGTCTCAAACCACCCCTCGAGGCGATGCGGGCAGCGCTCAAGCAATCGGGCTAGACCGCCGATGCCATCTCCATCGGATCGGCGTGCGCACGCCGATCGCGGAAGGAGCGCTCGAATGTCGGACCTGCACGCCGGAAGCCGTTCGGACCGGCTGGACCGCGCCATCCACTCGCTGCTGGCGCAGACGCCGGAGATCGAGGCGGCCGCGGTCGTGTCCTTCGACGGCCTGCCCATGGCCTCCGCGCTGCCCCCGTCGATGGACGAGGACCGCGTTGCCGCGATGAGCGCCGCGCTGCTGTCGCTCGGTGAGCGCGCAGCGCAGGGCCTCGGCCGCGGCGAGCTGTCCCAGGTCTACATCGAGGGAGAGACCGGCACGGTCTTCCTCGTCTCCGCCGACAACGAGGCTGTTCTCGTCGCTGTGGCCGCCCAGGGCGCCAAGGTCGGGATGATGCTGTACGAGGTGCGCCGCGCCGCCGCTGCCGTCGCCGAGGCACTGCGGGCCGACGACGCCGCTGCAGAGGTTGCCGCCGATGTTGCCCCGGAGCCCGTGCTCCAGGCGGTCCCGACGCAGCCCGAGCACCTGCTTCAGGCCGTTCCGGAGCCGTCCGTGATGCCCGTCTACACGCCGCAGGTCGTCCCGGACAACGGATGGACCTCGTCGTACGCACCCACGAGCTCCGCCCTGCCCGGCGAGAACCCTTCTTGGTCCTAGCAGTCCGCCCCCCTCCCGTTAACGCCGGCCCGAACGGATCTTCATGAGGCTCGAGGGAACGCTCGACGCGTTCAGCCTCCCCGACATCTTCCAGCTCCTGAGCTACACGAAGAAGACGGGGACGCTGCACCTGCGTCGTGA
>JAVXVI010000173.1:0-25599 GCA_032230005.1 Actinomycetota bacterium
CCGGGCGCGACGACGTCAACGTGGCGAGTCAGGGAGCCGCGCGCCGAGAACACGGGGATGGTGTCGTCGGCCGTCCCGCTCGTCCCGTGCGTGTCGTCGGCGCCGACGGCGATGACGAACGGGTCGCGGGCGGGGTTGTCGAGGGATGGCCGTGTGCTGCCGGAGTTACCGGCTGACACGACGACCGTGATGCCGGCCCGCCAGGCGTTCTCGATCGCGTGCGTCAGCGGGTCGAGGGTCGTCGACTGCGTGCCGTCGGTCCCGAAGGACAGGTTGAGCACTCGGATGTTCATGCCGTTGTCGTTGCGGTGCTGGACCACCCAGTCGACGGCCGCGATCAGCTGCGAGACGTCGGCCGCACCGTCGTGAGCGCCGACGCGGACACTGAGGAGCTTCGCCTGAGGAGCGATTCCCTTGAAGCCGCCGCCGAGAAGGGCAGCGTCGTTGCCGGCGATGATGCCGGCCATGTGCGTGCCGTGGCCGAAGCCGTCGAGGTTGCCCTGGGGCGCCTGGCTGTCGAGCGAGAGGTCAGGTCCGTTGACGACGTTGCCGGATGTGAGGCCCTGGACAGGTACGACGCCGGTGTCGATCAGCGCGACGCCGACGCCCCGCCCGGTGTAGCCCCTGCTTGCCATGTCGTCGGCGTTGATCGCCGCGGCGACCTGCGGCAGCGTCGTGGCGGACGCGGCGTATCCCCAGTCGGCTCCGCCCAGCAAGCCGGTCGTTGTGTCGAGCAGGTTGGTGACGACGCCCACGGTGCCGCCGACGACGCCGAGGAGCCCGCCCAGGAGTCCCGCCTGTGCGGGCGCGGCCGCGGTGACGCTCAGCGCGGCAGCAGTCAGCAGCGCAGCGCCGGTGCGCCGCGTACGGGTCGTCCTGCGGTGTGACATCGAGCCCCCTGATCGGCGTGGCTCGCTCACGTGAGCGCGCACTTCACGCCGTACTGCCTCCTCATCGGCTCGAAGTGCCCTCGCATTTCAGGCATCCGGCGAAGATGGGCGTAAGGGACTACGAGGCTGGCACGCCGGGCCATAGCCCCACTAGGTGGGCCGCGCGCGGGGCTGCGCCGTTCGGCCGAATCAGACCCGGAAAGCGGCACGCAGCGAGGTCGCGGTCGCGGCCGCGCGCAGCGGGGTGGTGCCCGTCAGCTCGGCGAGGTAGCGCGTGAGCGAGTAGTGGTTGTAGGACCGCGAGCTGACGAGTCGCGAGGTGTACGGCGAGACGACGGTCGTCAGCACCGTGTTGTTACCGGAGTTGTCGTCCTCGTCGAAGGTGACCACGATCGCCAGCCGCCCGGCGCGGTAGTCCGCGCCCTGGCGGACCAGAGTCAGCCAGCTCTTCAGCCAGTTGTCTGCCGTCGCGAGGGAGCAGTCGTGCCCGTCGTGACAGATGTCCGGGACGAGCAACCCGACGTTGGGCAGGGTGCCGCGGTCTATGTCGGTGCGCAGGGCGCCGGCTGTGGTCGTCCCGGCCGGGACGTCGAATCGCTTGCAGTTGGCCCGCGAGGCGGGATCTGAGAAGTAGGCCCAGGGGTTGTGCTTGACGGCATAGCGGGTGGTCGCGGACTGGCCGCAGGCTGCGGGCATCGACTCGGCGTAGGTCTTGGCGGTACGGCCTGCTGCGATGGCCCGGTCGAAGGCGCTGGCCCCGGCGATGTGGTGGCTGGACGGGTTGCGATCGTCCCGGACGCCGAACGTCGAGCCCCCGGCGATGGCGAGGTAGTTGGGGAGCGACGGGTGGGCGACGGCCTTGTAGGCGGTCGTGTGGCCGTAGCTGGTCGCGAGGGCGGCCAGGTAGGGCATCCCGCGCAGCGCCGACGCGGCTGTGTGGTTCTCCTCCACGACGACCAGCACCTTGCTGGGGCGCGTCAGCGCACTCGGCAGCCAAAGCGGCGCGGCGTGCGAGCGCGCAGGGGCCGGTGTGGACCCACAGCTTGCGGCGAAGACGCCCCCGACGAGCAGGAGTGGCATCAGGCGGCGAAGAGGACGCATGACTTCATACTGCCCCGGTTGGTCACGCCCCGCGCAGGAACGCGCGACGTTCCCTGTCGTCACGTGCCATGCCCACCAGCTGCCAGAGCAGTCCATCGAACTGCTCGCACGCCCAGAGCCGTACGTCCCGCGACGCCGCCAGCTCCCCGGTGTGCTCCATCACCGGGACGACGCGGCGCGCTCCGGGTCCCAGCTGGGCCGTCGACATGCCTGCCATTCGCCGCTCAGCGCAGTTCGGTTCAGCCCGCTTCGGCTCACCCCCGCGTCACCCGCGCGGAGATCACTCGTTCATAAGGCGATCCCCCGCACCCGTTCCCTAAGGAGCCCCGCATGTCCAGGAGCGTCAAGTGGTGAGCAGCCAGCGCGTCCGCAGCCACAAGTGGTAGCTGGCGACGGCTGACCCTCATGGGCAGGCCCACCAATCGATATGCCGCCCGGCGCGAGGCCTCTCTCGCCCGGATGGCTGCCGACGTCTGCCTGCCCCAGCGCCTCCCTGCTGAGTCGCACGGCGCCTACTACCGGCGCTGCGCCCTGGTGTGGTTGGCCGCACCTGGCGAGCGTGACCCGGACGAGTGCGCGACCGTGCTGCGGCTCGGGGCGCTCGCGGGGCGCCGCCCGCCTGAGGACACCGGCGACGGAGTCGGCTGAACGCCTGCGAAACGTCGCGGTCTGGGGGAACGTCGGGGCCATGCCCGCCGACCCCCGCTCCGAGCTCCGGGCGCTGGCGCTGTGGCACACCCGCCGGCGGGCTGTCGACGAGCTGCTCGCGCCGCTGCTGGAG
This sequence comes from Actinomycetota bacterium, assembly GCA_032230005.1. Classification (GTDB taxonomy): domain Bacteria; phylum Actinomycetota; class Actinomycetes; order Mycobacteriales; family SCTD01; genus RYN-124. The sequence goes on from JAVXVI010000173.1 coordinate 2,773, forward strand.
TACGGCCCGGTGGCAGTCGACCGGGTCGCCGACCGGCTCAGCGACATCCGGATGATCGTGGACGACGAGCGCCGCGCCTTCGACGCGTTCGTCGAGATCCTCTGCGACCGAGACCAGTCGAGTGCGAAGGTGCTGGACCTGTTCGGGCGACGCGCGGAGGCGACCGAGGTCCAGGACAAGTAGGGCCGGTCTTGCTGGTACTGCCGCCTCTAGACTCCCCGTGGGGCGGTAGCTCAGCCGGTTAGAGCAAGGGACTCATAATCCCTCGGTCGTGGGTTCGAGCCCCACCCGCCCCACCCGACTGCGTACCTAGCGGCTGCTGCCTGAGCGCTTCACGGCGGTGGGGGAGGGGCAGCCGTGAGGGCCGCCTCGAGACTGTCGACGAGCTGCCACGCCTGATCGAGACCGGCGGCCCGAATCACCCTGGTGACGCGCTCGAGCGCAACGATCGTCATGCGCGCGTCGTCGTGGTGCAGTCGTCGCCGGGCGCCGACCAGCACCCCGAGCGTCGCGCCGTCCAGGAACGTCACCAGCGTCAAGTCGACGACAACGTGCCCGGGCGTCTGCTCGGCGAACACGCGGAGCAGCTGTTCGCGCAGCGCCGGCGCGGTGGCGATGTCGAGCTCACCCGCGACGCTGATGACAACGGCGTCCTCGATCCACCGCGTCTCGAGCTGAAGCTTGGCGCCTTGCCCGCTGTCGTCCTCGCTCACGCGGAAACGCGTCCAGCCCCTGACACTGCGTCGTCGGCGTTGTCGATCGCGGCGAGCAGCGCCTGGCCTTGGCGCAGATTGCTGCTGATCAGCTGGCGGGCCACGGCGAGGAGCTCGGCCGTCTGCTGGTGACGGAGGGAGCAGATGACCGTCGTCTTGACGCGGTGGCTGTCCACGAGGCCGGCGCGACGCAGCTGCATGACGTGCTGGGACAAGTGGGAGGGCTCCAGGCCGGAGTGCACCGCCAACTCGCCCATCGTGTGCTCGCCCTCGGCGAGCAGCTCGAGAACCCGAATTCGCGCCGGGTGGGCGAGCGCCTTGAAGAGCTCTGCTTTCGCCTCCGCGATCGGGCGCCCCGGGGTGAACGGCATCGTTGAAGTATTCACTGCTTTACGGATTCGTCAACAAGCGCAAATCACCCGATCGCGATGCGCCCCTTGCCCTCGGCCTTTGCGCGGTACATGGCGGCGTCGGCGTCCTGCAGCAGCAGGCTCGCCTCGCTCGCGGCGCTGCCGTCCGGCTGTGGCGGTCGTCCTGCCGTTGGCCCGATCGCAATGCCGATGCTGACACCAATGCTGTGCGATGCCCCGTCGTGGTCGATGGGCTCGTGCAGGGCGGCCTGGATGCGTCGTGCAACGTCGAGAGCGACAGGCAGGTCGGTCGCATCGGTCGCGGGACGATCGGCCCGGTGCCAGGGTTCCAGGACGACGACGAACTCATCTCCACCGAGGCGGCCCACGGTGTCGTGCTGGCGCAGAGCGGCCGTGAGACGACGGGCGGCCTCGCGCAGGACCGCATCCCCTGCCGCATGGCCGGAGCTGTCGTTGATGGCCTTGAAGCCGTCCAGGTCGCAGTAGAGAACAGCCACCTGCCGTCCCTCGCGAACGGCCCTCGACAGCGAGGCCTCCAGCCGATCCATCAGCAGGCCCCTGTTGGGCAGACCCGTGAGCGAGTCGTGCAGCGCGGCGTGCCGGAAGGCCTCTTCCACGCTCACGAGGTCGGTGATGTCGCGTAGCACGCCCAGTACCTCGACAACAGCTCCCGTCACGTCCCGCCGGAACGGCGTGATGCGGCGGCTCATCCACCGCCAGCTGCCGTCTGCATGCCGGCCCCGGTATCGGATCTGCAGGACCTGACCGTCATCCAGGTCGCCGGCTGCGACGTTGACCGCGGCCAGCCGTGCCCGATCCTCGGGGTGCACGAGGTCCGCGGCATGGATCGGTCCCAGCTCCGTCATGCGGGCCGTGGTCATGCCCAACACGGGTCGGTCGTGGGAGCCGTAGACGAGGGCGCCGCTCGCCAGGTCGCGGACGAAGACGTAGTCGGGCATGGCCGCCAGCACGGCGTTGTAGAACGTCGTGGCGCGGTCGGCTTCCTCTCGGGCCAAGACGAGCTGGCGCTGCGCGGCGCGCTCCGCTGTGACGTCGGTCAGTGCCGAGACCGCGCCGAGGACGCGACCGTCGCTCGCCCGGAGCTGGGTGTTGCAGCTGATGACCACCCGGTGCGGACCACCAGCGGGACCGACTATCAGCTCTGCTTCCGCTTCGTCCTCGCCGCGCAAGCTACGCAGCAGAGGGTAGGCATCGACCGGGAGCGCTTGGCCCTCCGGCGTGAGGATGTCGAGCAACGGCGCAGCCTGCTCGGGTCGCAGGCCGGTGTCGGGAAGGCCGAGTACGGCGAGGCTGGCTGCGTTGCGAACCCAGTTCTCCCCGTGGGCGTCGCAGGAGATGATGCCGACGCCGATCTGCTCCAGCAACGCATGGGCGAACTCCAGCTGCTGGGCTTGTTCCGCGTCCACGCGCACTTCGTATCAGTCGGGAGGATCAATCCGGGGCAAAATGCTTCCGCCGACACCCGCTGACAGCAAGCTGGCAGCGGGTGTCCAGGCTGAGTCCACGTGAGCCGCCAACAGTTGCGGCATGACATCGAACTCGCCCAGCCCGTTCGGCACCACTGCGACGTACGCCGGTAGCACGGCAGCAGATCGAGACCGAGCCCGTCGGCACGTGCAGCTCGCCACTGGCTCGCTGGGCGCACTCGCTCTGGTCGGGGCCGGAGCCCTCGCCGCGCAGCTGGCACCCGGCGCCGCGGCCGGGACCGCGACCGTCGCGGCGCAGGCTGTGACGGCGGTCGCGACGACGGCCCCGAGCAGCCTCACGTCGACGTCCAGCAGCAACACGGCTGCAACGACCCAGTCCACGAACGCCGCTCCGGTGACGTCTTCGGGCAGCAGCTGACGACTCTCAGGCAGTTGGCAGGTGGCGCGGCGCTTGTGGCCAGTCGCGGCGCGCACGCTGGCTCCCATGACCAGGACCACCTCGAGCAGAACCGCGCTCTTCGCCGGAGCAACCCAGACTCGTGACCGCGCATCGGGCGCCGTCCGCCGCCTGACGGCGGCCACCGCCGGTGTCGCCGTCGTCGGCGCAGGTGCACTGGCCGCGGCGATCGCCGGGCCGGCGAGCAGCTCAGCTGTCTCGACTGCGACCGCGCCGGTGAGTCTCGCCGACACGTCGGCTCAGCAGGCAGCAGACGCTGCGGTGAAAGCAGCGGCCGAGCAGGCTGCCGCAACCGCCAGAGCTGCCGCTCGCGCCGCCGCGGCGCGTACGTCCTCGGCTCGGGCGAAGCTCGCCGCCGCAAGGGCGAAGGCCCGTGCCGCGGCGGCGCAGGCGAGGGCGGCCGCCGTCTCGCAGGCCCCGGCGCGCAGTCGGTCCGCCCCGGCAACGTCCTCGGGCAGCAGCTGAGCCTCACAGCCGGCTCCCAGGGGACCGTCAGGTTCGTGGCAGTGCCGCCCACAACAGTGACGCCATGACCACCACGTCACCGCCGGTCCTACAAGCAGAGGCCGAGGACGCCGAGCTGGATGCCGCCGGCCTGGGTTCTGCGCGCTGGCGCAGCCTCGGCACCTCCGCCCAGGTCCTCGTCACGGAGCCGGCTGCCCTCGCCGACGCGATGGAGGCGGTGAAGGACGTGCTCGAGGACGTCGACAAGACGCTGAGCCGGTTCCGCAGTGACTCCGAGCTCAGTCGTCTGAACCACGACGCCGGTGCGTGGCAATCCGTCTCGCCCCTTGCAGCGCGCGCGTTGCGCGTCGCCATCGACGCCGCGAAGTGGACCGGCGGCCTGGTTGATCCCACCGTCGGGTCGGCGCTCATCAGTCTCGGCTACGACCGCACCTTCCTCCTTCTTCCGGCAGATGGGCCGACGACTCCCGTCGTCGTCGCGCCCGTCATCGGCTGGCAGTGCCTCGAGCTCGACGACGCGGCGCAGCGGGCCCGTTGGCCCCAGGCTGCTGTGGTCGACCTCGGTGCGACGGCGAAGGGCCTGGCGGCTGACCTGGCGGCCGCGGCTGCGCAGGAAGCAGCCGACTGCGGCGTCCTCGTGAACCTCGGCGGGGACATGGCCGCAGCCGGCGCGCCGCCGGCGGGGGGCTGGAGCGTTCTCATCGGCGACCAGGTCGATCCCGAGCGCCCGGCGGACGACGGGAGCGGTCATGTGATCGCCCTGCTCTCCGGTGGCCTGGCTACATCGGGCATCGCCGCCCGCCGCTGGCGGCGAGGCGGCAACGAGCTGCACCACCTCCTCGACCCACGCACCGGCCGGCCGACCACGGGGCCCTGGCGGACCGTGAGCGTGACGGCGGCGACCGCTGTCCTGGCCAACACGGCCTCGACCTGCGCGATCGTTGCCGGAGCGGATGCTCCTGCCTGGCTGGAGGAACACGGCTTCTCGGCCCGACTCGTCGCCCATGACGGGCCGGTGCGGTGCGTCGGTGGTTGGCCCAACGATGCCCCTGTTACGGCCCAGCCGTGACCGCCTCTGTGTTCTCGGCCGCACCGCTCTGGTACACAACACGCGCCACGGGCGTCATCGCCTTCCTGCTGCTGACCGCGACCGTCGTCCTCGGTGTCGCCGCAACGCAACGCGCTCTCGCGTCGGGCGCCTGGCCGCGCTTCGCGACACAGGATCTGCATCGCAACCTGAGCCTGCTTGCCATGGCGATGCTGCTCGCCCACGTCATCACGACCCTTGTCGACACCTACGTGCACGTCGGGTGGTGGGCCTTGCTCGTACCCGGCGCATCGCCCTACCAGCGCTGGGGAGTGGCGCTCGGGACAACAGCCCTCGACGTCCTCCTCGTCATCGCGGTCACCAGCCTGCTCCGCGTCCACCTCCCGGTTCGGCTCTGGCGGCTCGTGCACCTGTCGTCGTACGGCGTGTGGCCTCTCGTCCTGCTGCACTTCGTCGTCACGGGCACCGATGCCGCGCATCGCGGATGGGGGTGGTGGGTCGGTGTTGGTGCTGCAGCACCGGTCGCTGCTGCCGCGCTCATCCGGGTGAGCACGACGACTGCTCCACAGGTCCGCACCACCTTGACCGGTGCGCGATGACGACCGTCGGGACAAGTTGGCCGCGGCGCCTGACCGGCCAGCGCGACGTCGTGCGCCATGCCGCGCACGAGGGCGAGCACGGGCGGCTCCGGCTGCCGCACGGGGCGAGGGAGCGCAGCGCGCTCCTCGACGAGATCGAGCGCAGCGGTCTGCGCGGTCGTGGCGGTGCGGGTTTCCCTGTCGCCCGGAAGATGCGTGCCGTCGCCGCCGGCAGGACCGCGGTCGTCGTGGCCAATGGCTGTGAGGGTGAGCCGGGCAGCGGCAAGGATGCCCACCTGCTGTCGACGCAGCCGCACCTCGTGCTGGACGGGATCGCGCTGGCCGCTGCGGCGGTCGGGGCCGACGAGGCCCATCTCGCGATCCATCGCGGCAGTCTCGTGCTTCCCGTGCTGCGCAAGGCCCTGGCCGAGCGTCCCGGCGACACGCCGAAGGTGCAGCTCCACACCGTGCCGGCCCGCTACGTCGCGAGCGAGGAGAGCGCGCTCGTGAGCTTCCTCAACGGGGGCGACGCGAAACCGACGTTCACCCCGCCGAGGCCGTTCGAGCGGGGCGTCGGCCGGCGACCCACTCTCATCAACAACGTCGAGACGCTGGCGCACCTCGCGTTGATCGGCCGGCGCGGAGCGCACTGGTTCCGGGGGACGGGTGACAGCGACGAGCCCGGCACTTTGCTGATGACGGTGACCACCCCTGACGGGGCTCGAACTGTCGTCGAGGTGCCCACGGGGACCACCATCGGCGACGTCCTTTTCGCAGCCGGGTCGGATGCCCGCGACTGCGGAGCCATGCTCGTGGGCGGCTACTTCGGCACCTGGATGACTGCGGAGGAGGTGAGTCGCACTCCGCTGACCCATCGAGACCTCGCGGCGGCTGGCGGCGCCTTGGGCGCCGGCATCCTTCTCGCCCTCCCGCAAGGCGCCTGCGGTCTGGCAGAGACCTCTCACGTCCTGGACTACCTGGCCGGGCAGAGCGCCGGCCAGTGCGGACCCTGCCTCAACGGGCTGCCTTCCGTCGCCCAGGCCTACGGCCGCCTGGCGCGCGGTGGTTGGGACGAGCGGTTGGGTGCCGCGCTGGACCGGTGGCTCAACGTCGTGCCGGGGCGGGGCGCCTGCCGGCACCCGGACGGCGCACTGCGCCTGATGGCGAGCTCGCTGCCCGTCTTCGGCGACGACCTCGCGGCACACCGCGCCGGCCGTCCCTGCGCCGCCGCTCACCGACCCCCACGGCTGCCGATCCCGAAGGTGAGCCAGACGGACGGGTGGCGATGACTCGGCATTCTGACGCTGCCGACATGTTGCCGACGGACGCGGCACGGCCGGCGTACGTTGCCCGACAACGCTTCACGACACCGGAGGTACGACGTGCCTGACCTCGGCAAGCCTGAGATCCTGATCCTGCTCGTCGTGATCCTCGTGCTGTTCGGGGCGAGGCGGCTCCCGGGAGCGGCTCGCTCGCTCGGCCAGTCGATGCGCATCTTCAAGGCAGAGACGAAGGGCCTTCGCGACGACGCGTCCGCCGAGGCACCAACGAGCCTCTGATCGGTCGGGGCTAAGGCCGCCAGCGCACCGGATTCGCGGCGGCCAACGGCAACGGCTTGGCCGCGTTGGCCAGGACCCCCTGGCCCCGCAGGCGCGGCACTCCGGGCAGCCGCAAGGTGAACTCCGCACCGCCGGCGGACGAGTTCGAAGCCCGCACGTCGCCGCCGTGCGCGTCGACGATGGCCTTGACGATGGCCAGGCCCAGGCCGCTGCCGCTCCGGTCACCCGACGTGCGAGGGTGCCAGGTCCGTTGGAAGAGCTCGGGCAGGCGCTCCTCGTCGATGCCGCCACCGGCATCGCTCACGTCGATCAGCACGTCGTCGCCGTGGCGGCTGCAACGCATGGAGATCGCGTCGCCGTCCTGGGTATGCCGCACCGCGTTCTCGATGAGCGCGTCGAGAGCCGACTCGAGCAGCGACGCATCGCCGAAGATCTGGCACTGCTCGGTCTGCACCCGCCAGGAACGGACGGCGGCCGGCTGCCAGCGCACACCTGCCTGTTCGACCAGCTCGGCGACGTCGAGGTCAGCGCTGTCCAGCAGGTCTCCGAGCTCGGTGGCCGTGAGGAGCAGCAGCCGTGAGGAGATGCGAGACATGCTGTCGAGCTCACGCAGGATGACGTCGGTGTCGGCGATGAAGGACTCGTCCGTGGAGCCGTTGCGAAGGAGCTCGGTGAATCCCCGGGCGATCGTGACCGGCGTCCGCAGCAGGTGTGATGCGTCGCGCAGGAAGTCCCTCTCGTTGGCTCGTTGACGCTCCTGCTCGGCTGCGTACAGGCGAACCTGGCCAAGCGCCGCCTCGCGCCGTGAGGCGTGCATCATGTTCGCCACGAAGACGGCCGCCATCAGCGGTACCTCGGTCAGCTCCGCGGGATCGAGGCCGTCGGTCGCGACGGCGAAGATGAGGCTCAGTCCCGTAAGCAGGCACACGGCGAGAAGGGCAGCCACGGTCCAGGACTTCGTCCACGTCCGGTAGCCGTACGCGATCGTGAGGCTGATCCAGATGAAGTGGAACGGCACGGTCTGACCGACCCGCGTCGTCATCATGACGCCGAGGTTCACACCGATGAAGAACGCGAGCCCCAGCTCGGGCCGGTGCCTACGCAGCATTGAACGCATAGCCGGCATTCCGAATCGTCGTGATGGTGTCGGCGGGCAGCTTGGCGCGCAGGCGCCCCACGTAGACGTCGACGACATTGCCCGTGCTGGCGCCGTCCGGACCCCAGACGGTGTCCAGGATCTCCTCGCGCGTGCACACGTCTCCGACACGCTGCATCAGGTACGTGAGCACGAGGCTCTCCCGCTCAGACAGCCCGACGGTGACACCGTCTGTCACGACGGCTCGCGACCAGCGGTCGAGCGTGGCTCGTCCCCTCGTCAGGTACCGGCCGGTCTCGACGGCCTCTGGCGCGGCTGGCACGAGCTCACGATCAGCAGCGCGCCGGCCGGCGGCCCGGCGATCTGAGAGGCGCCGCTCCAAGGGCGGAACTGCCGTCAGCTCTGGGCGCGTGTGCACCCGGACTCGCGCGACCACTTCCGCAAGGATGAACGGCTTGGACAGGTAGTCGACGGCTCCGAGCTCGAAGCACTTGAGGCGGCTGCGGGGCTCGTTGACGGCTGAGATCATCAGCACGCGGACGTCCGGATGGTCCTTGATGATGAGCGGCAGCAGGTCGATTCCCGAGGGGCCTGGCATGAGGACGTCGAGAAGCACGACGTCGTACGACGTGTCCTTCAGGTGCTCGAGCGCGCTTGCCCCGTCGGCAGCGGTGTCGACCCGCATCCCCTGGCCGCCCAAGGCCCGGGACAGCACGTGACGGATGTCAGGCTCGTCATCCACGATGAGCACACGCATTACTGGTCCCCCCGCTTTGTCCTCGCGAATTCTGACGGAACTGCCAGACGGCTGCCAGAACGCGACGGGCGATCTTCGGTAGCCCGTCTGAGTCAGTGCGGGACCTCAACGAAACGCTAAATGGAGCACAAGGCCTGGGAAGGCTTTACCACCATGAGCGCGAAACCGCGGGACGTGGTTCGTGTCGGCGCGCCGTACTGCCCTAAGAACCCGTGATCGCGAGGCCATGACGCCCCCGTCATCTTCGATTGCCGAGCGTCGCGATTAGCGAGTCTCCCCGCAGTTGGCTCCACGACTGCAGGGGACTGAAAAATGAACCGTCGAGCGCTGCGCCCCGTATGGGTCAGCACCTTTGTCGCTGCCGTTGCCGTGCAGCTGCTGGTGCCCTTCGCCGCGACCAGCCTGCCCTCGGCAGCTGCGGCCGTCCCGGCCGTGGTGCCACCAGCTGCTGGAGCCATCACGCTGCACGTTCAGGCGGCCCGATCGGTCAACAGCGGGCCGGGCTTCGTGCACAAGGGCGACGCGATCACGACGTACAAGTGGCTCGTCAACGTCGACGACACGGGCGACCCCGGGACGGCGGCCAACCAGCTGACGACGAGCTGCCTCCCGGCAACGGCCGGCGTCGGCGTCGGGTCAACCGACCCCAACTACGCCGACACCTGCCCGTGGCCGTCAGTGCGCAACACCGCGGGCCAGGCACCGATCGTGGCGCAAGGCACCCAGGCCGACCTTTCCGACACGGCAGCGCTTCCCAACCTCCCGGGCGGCAAGTACCTCATCTCGGTCACAGCCGACGGCTACAAGATCGCCGGCGCGCACTTCAAGGTCGACGGTGGGACGCAGCGGGTCCTCGCCCAGCTCGACCCGACACCGCTGCCCCTGACCACGTTGCGCATCTCGGTCTTCAACGACATGGCGCCGGTGGACGCGACCTACGAGGTCGACGCCGAGCCGGGCTTGCCGGGGTTCACCGCGCACCTCACCGACGTGCTCGGGACTGTCAGCACGGACTACTACGGCAACGCCCTGTGCACGACCTACCTCCACGACCCGGCGCCGGTCGCGGGAGGCGTTGGGCCGATGCAGTTCGACGCCGGCACCGGCCGTCCGGTCGTGGACCCGGCCTCCATCGGCCGCTGCGTCAGCGACGCCACGGGCGAGATCGTCATCCCGAACTTGGGACCCAACCGCTATGCAGCAACGGTGACGCCGCCGGTACCGGCGGCCGGGCAGACCTTCCAGTGGGTCGAGACCACGACCCTCGAGGGCGGCCACGACACCGACATCTGGTCGCAGGAGAACGCGACCGGCTACGACACGGAGCAGACCAAGGGCGCCGAGCTGGTACCGAACACGCAGTTCGGCTTCGTCGCGACCCAGGCGCTTCCGACCAGGCCGGCTGTGACCGGTGAGCTCAAGGGAACCGTCGTCGCCGAGCTGCCGTACATCGGCGGTGTGGGTGGCCAGCAGAACGGCGAGTACGCCGCGGGTGCCAAGAAGGGCCCGCCGATCGCCGACGCCTGGGTAGCGCTGTCCAACCTCGCGCTCGGTGACCAGGTGGTCTACGTCGGCCGCGCGGCCACTGACGGAACCTTCGACCTGAAGAACGTCCCGGTCGGCGACTACCAGGTCTCGCTCTGGGACGACAACCAGGACTACATCCTGTGGAGCTTCAACGCCACGGTTGCCCATAACGCGGTGACCGACGTCGGACTGTCTCCTCTCGTCGGCTGGTTCACCCACGTCTCCGGGCACGTGTTCATCGACTCGAACGGGAACGGCAAGCGCGACCCCGGTGAGCAGCCGGTGCCCGCGTTCGGCCTGACGGTCCGCGAGCGGGACAACTCGCTCATGGATCAGGCGACCAACACCATGACCACCGACGACACCGGGCTCTACGACATCCGCGAGACGTACCCGATGGGCAAGTGGCTCGTCCTCGAGGCGTTCAACACGCGGTACCAGACCACCGGCGTCACCTACAAGAGCGACAACGAGACGACCGGGACGACCATTCTCGGCGGCGCAGTCGACATCGACTTCCTCCCCATCATCGGGCTCGGCGCCACCATCGACTGGGGCGTGCAGCCGTACGCACTCGGCACCAACGGCGGCATCGTCGGCACCGTCACCTACGACACGACGCGCAACGAGCTCGACGCAGCCGACGCGGCGACCGAGCCCTACCAGCCGGGCATCGCCGGCATACCCGTCCACCTGTACGCCTCCGTGCCGTGCACCGCAACGGTCGCGAACATCCCCAACGAGTGCCGGCAGGGCAAGGAGATCGTGCCGCTGAAGGTGCCGAGCGCGCCGGGGAGCTCCACGTTGGTCGACAACGTCAGCGCCGAGCGGGGTGCGTTCGTGAAGGGCCCTGAGCTGCAGGATGCCTACACGTCCGAGACCTGGGCTCCGCCGCGCGGTTGCACAGCTCGCCAGTACGACGGCACTCCGCTGACCGACCAGAAGGCGCTTCCGGAGTTCGGTGCGACGGCCAACCGGATGTGCGTCGAGGCTCCCATGATGGGCGTCACCGTCGGCCCCAGCGACTCCACGCCAGGAGCCTTCTCGCAGACGGTCAACGGCAACTACGGCTTCGCGACCTCCAAGCGGAACCTCTATCCGCCGACCGACACAGTCAACAACCCGGGCGGCCTCGCCCTCTACGCCCCGCTTCCTGCGGGACAGGAGCAGGACCTGACTGCTGCGGACTACATCGTGTCCGTCGAGATCCCGAACGACCCGGTCGACGGCAAGCCGATGTACAAGGTCACCAGCGAAGAGGACGTCAACGTCTTCGACGGTGACACCTATCTCCCGCAGGAGAACTACCCGCCGGCGACCCCTGCTGATGCAGCAGGCGCGGCTGGGCCCGGCGACAAGGCGCTCGCGGCACCCTCGCAGCCGCCCTCGCAGGCTGCCGGCATCATCTCGCCCTGCGTCGGCTCGCTACACACGGTCGCCGTCACGAACCCGGCCTTCCTGGCCGGCGGCGGGAGCCCGTTCGAGGGCTACGACCAGCCGTTGTGCGGCGACAAGCTGGTCACCGTCCGGGCTGGTCAGGCAACGGCCCCCAACTTCAACCTCTTCACCGACGTACCGATCCCCACGCACTTCTGGGGCCTGACGCTCAACGACCTCGGGCTCAGCCTCGACAAGCGCAGCGTCAACTACGGCGAGGCCCAGGGCATCCCGTTCGTCCCCGTCGGCCTCTACAACTGGGACGGCCGTCTGCTCGACACAACGCACACCGACTTCAACGGGCTCTACGAGGCGCTCGAGCCGTCGACGGACACCTTCAACTGCCCGGTTCCGGCCGGCCCCTGCCCGAACATGTACCGCTTCGTGGGCAACGACCCAGGCCAGCCGGGGCAGCTCAACTCCGACTACAACCCGCGGTTCCGCACCATCGCGACCAGCTTCCAGGCCTGGCCAGGTCTCTACACCGTGACCGACGAGGCACCGACGCAGGTAGCGGCGACCGCTCTCACGCCGGACGCCACCGTCGCGAACCCCACCATGTGCGACCTGGGTGCCACGGCGCCTCAGGTGCTCGCAGTGGACCGCCCCTACGTACGCATGAACACCGCTGCAGACAGCCGCGTCGTCACCATCCGCGGCTTCGGCTTCGGGGCCACCAAGGGCAGCGGAGCTCTGACCCTCAACGGCACGACGACGCCGACGACGAGCTGGAGCGACACGAGCATCACCTTCACCGTCCCGGCCACGACGGTGTCAGGGGCAGTGAGCCTCGCGGTGACGGCGAACAACCAGATCACCACCGTCAACGGGCTGACCCTTCAGGTCCTCGACGCGGCCGGCGCGAGCACACCGGGCAGCACGGCCACCAACCCACGCCTGATCGAGGTCGGCCCGGCCACCGGCCAGACGCCCACCATCCAGGCGGCCCTCAACGCGGCCCGCCCGACCAGCGCCACGCCGTACTGGCTGGTCGTGGTGTGGCCGAACGCCGCCACAGCCGACACGCCGAACGGCGACTACAACGAGAACGTCGTCATGTCCCGGCGGGTGCGCCTGCAAGGCGTCGGGCCTGGCGGGTTCGACGCAGCCGGCACCTTCGTGCCGGGTTCCATCATCGACGGCTCCGGCTTCAACCCCGACAACCCCAACGGCGCCGCCTGGCTCGCTCTCGTCGGCAGCATCAACGTCTCGGGTGGCGGCGTCGTGGCGGACGGCGCTGATGTCACCGTCCTCTCCCAGGGTGGCGGCTTCGGCGGCGGTGGAGGGACGACTCTCGGCTACGCACCGGCGATCGACGGCTTCCAGCTGACCGGCGGCTCGCAGACCGACTTCGCGGGCAACATCCTGGACCTCGGCAGCACGACCTCCGGGGAGAGCACGGGCGCGATCATCACCCAGGGTGGCGGTGTCTACGCGCACGCCAATGTCACCGGCCTGCGCGTCACCGACAACGTCATCCGCGGCAACAGCGGGTCGTACGCCGGCGGCGTGCGCGTGGGAACCCCCTACGTCGCCAACAACCGGAACTACGGCACGGTCATCAGCAACAACCAGATCCGCGACAACGGTGGCACGAACCTCGCCGGCGGCATCGGCCTCTTCGCCGGCAGCGACGGCTACAAGGTGACCAACAACGCCATCTGCGGCAACTTCTCTGCTGAGTACGGCGGCGCGATCTCTGCCTTCGGCTACCAGGTGCATGCCGGCAGCAACCAGCCGACGCCGTCCATCGCGCACAACCGGATCTGGTTCAACCAGTCATACGACGAGGGCGGTGGCGTCTTCGTGGCCGGCGAGCTCCCGAGTAACCCGAACAACCTGTCCGAGGGCTCCGGTCCGGTGAGCATCGACGGCAACGTCATCCAGGCCAACCTCGCCAACGACGACGGCGGCGGCATCCGGCTGCTGCAGACGACCGGATCGCACGTCACGGGTGTGACCCCCGAGACGATCAACATCACCAACAACACGATCGCCAACAACGTCTCGGCTCACGAGGGCGGCGGCATCGCGCTGGACGACGCGCTCTTCGTCAACATCGTCAACAACACGATCGCCAAGAACCTGACGACCGCAACCGCCGTGACCAGCGACGGAACGCCATCACCGGCCGGGCTCACGAGCGCGGCCAACAGCAAGCCGTTGCAGGACCGACTGGCCACCAGCCTGTTCAGCCGCGCGCCGGTGCTGCACCAGCTCGGCTTCAGCAAGCCGACCCTGCTCAACAACGTCTTCACGGACAACCGGGCCGGCTCGTTCAGCGGCGGCTGGGTCCGCGGCATCGGCGGCCTGCTGCCGGACGGCTCGGTCAACACCATCAACAGCTGGGACATGGGTGTGCCTGACCTGCCGAGCCAGACGCTGGCCCCCAAGAGCTCGGTGCTGCAGACGACGACCGGCACCACTCTCGACGCGAGCAACCGGGTGACACCCAACGCCGGCCTGGTCCTTCCGTACGACGTCGGGGTGAACATCCTCGCCTTCCGCAGCTACCCGGCGTTCCGGCAGGCGGTCATCGTGGCCGAGCTGCTGCCACCGACGCTGATGGGCGACTACCACCTGACGACCGGGTCCGTGGCCCGCGGCCTGGGAGCGGCGAGCCTGTCGGTCCTGTGGGGCAACCCGGTCGGCGGTCTCACCTACACCGTGTCGGCTCCCACTCCTGATATCGACGGCCAGGTCCGGCCCAGCCTCACGCGGTACGACGCGGGCTCGGACCAGCTCCCGTGACCGGGCGTGACCTGCCCGGTGCCCCCCGCGCCGGGCAGGTCACCCCCCCAGCAGCACCCCACCACCCAGCCCTTCCTCTCTTTCGGAGATCACCGTGACCGACAAACTCGCAACCCCGGGCATGTCCCGACGGTCGTTGCTCCAAGGGGGCCTCGGGATCGCCGGCGCCACGGTGCTCGGCACCCGGCTCGTGGGTGGTGGTATCGCTCGCGCCGCGACGGGGGTGCGCTCAGCGGCCGCTGCCGTGGCACATCCGAAGAAGTCGGTGCACCTGGTGGGCACGGACGGCTGGGTATCCATGCCGGCCAACGCCAAGCCGGACCTCCCGTTCTTCCCCGACTCGCTGGCTCCTGACCCGTTCAACACCTACGTCTTCGGCTTCCGGGACGTGACGGGGCTGACGGCGGCGGAGATCGCCGCGCAGCGGGGCAAGGCCCAGATCAGCGCGCCGATGATGTCGTTCGACGAGGAAGACGACATCACGATCACGCTGACCAACCTCGGTCTGCTCACGCGTCCTGACCTCTTCGACGGGCACACGCTGCACTGGCACGGCTTCGTGAACGCGATCCCGCTGTTCGACGGCGTGCCGGAGCTCTCGCTGTCCGTCCCGGTCGGTCGTGACCTCAGCTACTTCTACCGGCCTCACGACGCAGGCACGTACATGTACCACTGCCACTTCGAGGACGTGGAGCACGTCCAGATGGGCATGACCGGGATGGTCTTCGTCCGGCCGAAGCAGAACAACGCGCCGGTCGGCAGTGACCCGGTGGGGACGAAGTACGCCTACAACGACGGCGACGGCTCGACGCGCTACGACCGCGAGTTCGCCTATATGATCACCGAGCTCTGGTCGGCTGCGCACTACCGCGACGCGCACATCCAGGTCAGCGACTGGACGGACTACGACCCGAGCTTCTTCCTGCTCAACGGCCGCGGCTACCCCGACACGACGGCGCCGAACGGCGACCCGCTGTCGGCGGCGGCGGGCCGGCTGCAGTACCAGCCGATCTCGTCGCTCATCACCTGCAACACCGGCGACCGGGTGCTGCTGCGGCTGTCGAGCCTCGGCTACGAGAACCACGCGATGACGGTCGACAACATCGACCTGCAGGTCGTCGCGAAGGACGCCAGCCTGCTCAAGGGCCGGGACGGCACCACGAACTACCTCACCACCAACACCGTCGACGTCGGACCGGGGGAGAGCAGGGACGTCATCTTCACCGCGCCTGACCCGGGGACCTACCTGCTCTACGACCGGAAGTACTCCTTCTTGCAGAACGGTGGCGGTGCCGGATACGGCGGCATGATGACCGAGATCCGCGTCGGCGCCCCCGGCACCTACGCCGCGCAGACGGCGGCGAACCGATGAGCCGGGCCGTGCACATGCCGTCCCGCCGCTTCTTCACCGTGGCGGTTGTCGCTGCCCTTGCGTCTGCTGCACTCGTCACCGCCTCACGGCCGGCGCGGGCGGCGACCTCGGAAGGCCTGCTCTGCGACACCGACGCACAGCAGACTTTCTCGCTCACCGCCCAGGACGGCTACGTGTCCACGCCGGACGGCAACTCCATCTACATGTGGAGCTACAGCAACAGCAGCCGCGGGTTCCAGCTGCCTGGTCCGACCCTCTGCGTCACGTCGGGCAAGGCCGTCACCGTCGTACTGCACAACACACTGCCCGAGGCCACCTCGATCATCTTCCCGGGCCAGCAGGGCGTGAAGGCGGACGGCAACCCGGCGCAGCCGCAGTTCGACGGCAGCGGCGCGCTGACCTCCATGGTGCAGGCCGCAGCCAAGGACACCGGCTCGGTGACGTACACGTTCACCGCCGGCAGTCCAGGCACCTACCTCTACAAGACCGGCAGCGACGTCAACAAGCAGATGCAGATGGGCATGTACGGCGCCCTCGTCGTCCGGCCGGCAGCCTCGGCCTCGCAGGTGAACAACCGCGCAGACTCGGCGTTCAACCCGAGCACGGAGTACGTCTTCCTGCTCTCGGAGATCGACCCTGACGTGCACCTGGCCGTGGAGCGCAAGCAGCCGGTGAGCTGGAACGCGTACAACGCGCGCTACTTCATGATCAACGGCCGGAGCATGCCCGACACGCTGGCACCGAACAACGCCAGCTGGCTGCCGAGCCAGCCGTACGGCGCGCTCGTGCACATCCGGCCGTACGACGCTACGACCAACCCGCTGCCGGCCACGATCCGCTACCTCAACGCCGGCACCGTGAACTACCCCTTCCACCCGCACGGCAGCGACGAGCGCGTCATCAACAAGGACGGCAAGGCGCTCGAAGGTCCCGCGGGTCAGGACCTCTCGTACCTCAAGTACGACATCGATGTCGAGCCCGGGCAGGCCGTCGACGTGCTCATGGACTGGAAGGACGTCGAGGGCTGGAACGCCTTGACCAACCCGATCCCGACCGAGATCCCGGCGATCACCGACCAGCTCCTCGTCGGCACAGACACGTGGTTCAGCGAGAGCCCGTACCTCGGGACGAAGAACCCGCTCCCGACCTACATCACGTCCAACAACCAGTGCGGCGAGTACTACCACATCGCCCACAGCCACGCGCTCGAGCAGTCGACCAACTACGGGGCAACCTTCGGGGGAATGATGACGGTCTTCCGCATCGACCCGCCCGCCGGCTGCACGGCGAAGTGAAGGGCCGCGCGATGAAGACCTCAACTGCCATCGAGCCGTGGGGGACGTACGTGTCCCGCCGCCGAAGGGCCGCCCGGTTGCTCTCGACCCTGGTGACAGCCTGCGTGCTCGGTGCCCTGCACCCGCTCGCGGCCGGCGCATCGGCTCCGGCGCCGACCGTGACCGCGCCAGCCGCTGCCGTCATCCCGGCAGCACCGGTGGGGCCGCTCTCTGTCCGCGGTTGCACCAGCACCGCGGGTGCCGCAACGTGCGACGTCTACGCCATGGCGGCGACTGCAGCTGTCCTGGGTCAGCCCCTCAGCGTGTGGGGCTTCTCCAGCACCGGCGTTGCCGGCTCGGCTACGGCGCCCGGCCCGCAGCTGGTCGTCCGGCAGGGTGACGCGGTGACCATCACCCTGCACAACCTGCTCGCGGGGGAGAACGTCTCCCTCGCGCTGCCCGGCCAGACCCACGTGACCAGCGGCGGTGCGACGGGTGACGACCAGACCGGCGTCGCGCTCAACGGGACCCAGAGCTACACCTTCACAGCGAGCCGCCCCGGCACGTTCCTCTACGAGGCCGGTCACACGAACAACGGGACGCGCCAGGTCGCCATGGGCCTCGCCGGCGCCCTCGTCGTGCTGCCCGCGGCCGGCACGGCATATGGCACACCTGAGTCGGCGTACGACGACGACGCGCTCGTGGTCCTCAGCGAGGTCGACCCCGCGCTCAACGCCAACCCGGCGACCTTCGACATGCGCAGCTTCCGGCCGAAGTACCGGCTCATCAACGGAAAGCCGTTCCCGGCGACCGACCCGATCAGCACCGGCCAGGGCCGCAAGGTCCTCCTGCGCTACGTCAACGTCGGCTCCGAGGCCCACTCCATGAGCACCCTCGGCGTGCCGCAGGTCCGCGTCGCCGATGACGGTCACCCCCTGACGTACCCGGAGCCGCTGGTCACCGAGACCGTCGAGCCGGGTGCGACGGCGGACACGGTCGTCACCATGACCACCGGCGGCGAGAGCAAGATCGCGCTCTTCGACGCGGCAGAGCACCTCGACAACAACGCACAGACGACCGCTGACCCGCAGCAGTTCGCGTTCGGCGGCATGCTGACCTTCCTCGACACCGCTGCTCCGGTCGCGAGCACCGACGGCGTCGGCCCGGTGGCCAAGAACGTGGCCGCGAGCCTCAACCCGGCCGACGGCCTGCACGACGTCACGGTCACGGCCGACCTCAGTGACAGCACGACCGGCGGCAGCAACGTGACGCAGGCCGAGTACGTCGTTGACGACGCGGTCACGACCGGCGTCGGCTTCGGCGTGCCGATGACGGCAGCCCCGGCGAGCTCGTTCGGCGCCGTCTCGGTGACCGGCGTCACCGGCATCATCAGGGCGACTCTGCCCGCCGGTCAGATCTGCACTCCTGCAACCGGGACCCCGCCCGTCGCACTGCAGTGCCTCGCCGCAGGCAAGCACACGCTCTTCGTACGGGCGAAGGACAGCGCAGGCAACTGGGGCGCGATCGGCGCCGTCGTACTGAACCTGCCCAAGACCGGGCCGCAGACCACCGGTGGCACCCTCACGACTTCTCCGGCCAACGCCGCCTCCGCAGTCGCGGTGTCGGCCACCGGTGACGACACCGCCGCCGGCGGGACGATCACGAATGCCGAGTACTTCATCGACACGGTCGGCGTCAACGGAGCCGGCGTCACGATGAACGTCAACCGGGCTGCCGCCGTCGTCTCCGAGGACGCCACCATCCCGGTTGCGGCTCTCACGCTGCTGAGCGAAGGCGCGCACCACGTCTTCGTGCACAGCAAGGACGCGCTCGGCCTCTGGGGTCCGCCGCTGGACATCCCGCTCCCGATCGACAAGACCGGTCCTGCGGTCAACGCGGCAACTGTCGGGCCGAACCCGACCAACGGCGTTCTCACCGACCGCGGCAACCCAGGCTTCCTCCTGATCTCCGCGGCCATCACCGACAAGGACGCCGGCGGCGCCCTGCAGAACACCGTGACGGACGCCGAGGCGTTCTTCGACCCGAAGGCCGGTGCCGCCAACACCCCCGGCACCGGACTGCCGCTCCTTCCGGTCGACGGCACGATGGACACCACGACGGAGTCGGTCTACGGCTTGATCCCGGTCACGGAGATCAACGCGCTGGCTGAGGGCCTGCACCACGTCTACGTCCGCGGCAAGGACGCGGCCGGCAACTGGGGCCCGCTGTTCGCCATCGACCTGAACGTCGACCGGATCGCGCCGGTCCTGGGAGCCCTGACCGTCGGGACCAACCCCGGAGCGCTGTCCCTCAGCGTCACGGCGCCTGTCACCGACGTGTCGGCGATCCCGGCTGCCGAGTTCTGGTTCGGCGCAGCCGACCCCGGCGTCGGCGGCGGCACGTCCATCCCGGTCAGCGTCAACGCCGGCCTCGTCACGGTGACGGTGCCGCTGAACGGACTGCCGCAGGGCAACCAGCTCCTGCACCTCCGCGTGCAGGACGCCGCCGGCAACTGGAGCAACGTCTCGTCCAGGACCGTCGTCATCGCCCGGCCGGACGCCATCTTCTCCGACGCGTTCGACACCCTCGCCGGGTGGACGAGCTCGACCGGAGCGGTGGCCACCACCCTCGCCGCCGGCATCCCGGCGGGCGCGACGAACTACGGCCTGCAGGTGAGCCTGCCAGGCGGCGTCGCCAACACGGCGAGCTTCGTCACCGACGCGTCGCCCGCCGGCGAGCCGACCTACCACGCGGCCTTCTGGTTCGACCCGCACACGTTGAACCCGGGGAGCGCGCTCTCGGTCCTGACCCTGTTCGACGCACGGACCTCGGCCGACGCGCAGGTCTTCGCCGTCCAGTACCGGCTGGCAGCCGGCGTGCCGCAGGTGCGCCTGGTCCTGTCGCTCACCGGTGGACGCGTGACGAGAAGCGCCTGGGTCACCCTCCCACCGGGGGCTCACCGTCTCCGGCTGGACTGGCGAGCCGGGCCGGCGTTCGGTGCTACCGCCGGAACCGTGACGCTCGCTGTCGACGGGATGAACCGGGCGCAGAGCACGGGAAGCACGACCGGGTTCCTCGTGGACACGGCGCGACTCGGAGTGGTGGCGGGGACCAACGCCACCTCCTCGGGCACCGCCTACTTCGACTCGTTCGCCTCGACCCGGCTGAGCCAGCCGTGACGGCGGTGCGAGGCGGGACCCGCCTCCTGACGATGCTGCTCATCGCGCTCCTCGCGACGCTCGTGACGCACAACGTCATGGCGGCCCGGGCCAGCTCGGTGTCGCACCGGGTGCCGCAGAGCGCCGCGATGGAGGACGCGTTCGGCGTCCGCTTCTCGCGGGTGGCCGTCGTGGGGGACGGAGGTCTGATCACGCTGACCTACGTCGTTCTGGACGCGGAGAAGGCGACGAGGTTCCAGGCCGGTACGACGGATCCGCCCCTCCTGCGCAGCGAGTCGCGCCTCGGGGGCACCGGTCGCGTGTCCCTGATGCGGCAGGGCCACAACCTGCGCGCGGGGCAGACGTACTACCTCGTCTACCAGAACACCAAGGGTGCCCTGCGCGCCGGTGAGAAGGTCACGCTGACCAAGGACGGCTTGACCCTCGCGCACCTGCCGGTGCTGTGACCCGCAGGCCGAGCCGGCGCAGGGCGGGGCGAACCGCCCGGCCCGCCCTCGCGCTGCTCGGCCTGCTCGTCACGCTGTTCGTCGTCGTCCCAGCCGGTCCGGCGAGTGCGCACGCCTACCTCGACCACAGCACGCCTGCTGACGGCGCCAGCGCGGACACCGCACCGCCGGATCTGCAGCTGCAGTTCAGCGAGTCGGTGGTCGTCGACGCCACCCGCATCGAGATCACGGACACCGACGGCCGGCGCTTCGCCGCCGGACCCGTGCACGTGCTGGTCGAAGGTGCCGGACGGTCGGGGCCGATCACCCTGGCAGCCGCCCTGCCGTCGCTGCCCCGCAACGCCTATCGGGTGAGCTGGGAGACGTTGTCGAGCGACGACCTTCACCGGACGAGTGGCGTTCTGGTGTTCGGCGTGGGTCAGCACGTCGCGGCCGGTGGCCTGCACGAGTCCCTGCCGCGGCCCGACGAGGCGTCGCTGCGCTGGCTGGTCTTCCTGGCACTGGCGCTGTCGCTCGGTGGTGCCGCCTGCGAGCGCCTGTTCCGGCGGCACCTCCGCGCGACAGCTCTGGATGCCGCTGCCCGGTGCCGTCGGGTGAGTCGCGTCGGGGCCGCGTCGGGAGCCGGTCTGGCTGCCGTCCTGCTGCTCGACCAGCTGGCATCTGGTCACTGGGCCGGCCGTCGACTGCTGGTCGGCGCCTACGGGCAGCACTGGCTGCTGCGTGAGGTCGGACTCGCCCTGCTTGTCCTCGCGGCCGGGAATCGGCTCGCGCCGCGGCTGCGCACCACCCTGCTCCTGCTCGGGGGTGCTGCGGCCTGCACCGGAAGCGCACTCCTCGGTCACGCCGCAACCGGCACCGGCCTCGTCGCCCTGCACGTCCTCGCTGATGCCGCGCACCTCGGCGCCGCGGCCACCTGGGCGGGTGGGGTTCTCGTCCTCGGGCTGGTGGCCGTCCCGATGCTGCGGCGCGGCTTCGCGCCGGCCGAGACGGCTCGCGTCGCGCTGCGCTCCTTCGCCGTGCCTGCAGCGGCCTGCATCAGCGTCATGGTCGTCACCGGCGTCTACCTCGCCAGCGGAGTCGTCGGCTCTGTCGACGCGCTCCTGCTCACCTTCTACGGCCGCACCCTCCTGCTCAAGGTCCTCGTTGCTGCGCTGGCCGGCGGGCTCGGTCTGCTCACGGCCACCCGCCTTCGACGCGGACCCGGCGGCCCTGCCCCCCGTCGTACCGTCCTCGTCGAGGGCATCGCTGTTGCAGGGGTCCTGCTGCTGGCCGCCGTGCTCACGAGTGCGCAGCCGGCGACGGAGCCGCAGCTCACGCGCACCTCCGGCCCGGCGACGGTCCGGGTGGTGGACGGGCAGGCGGCAGATCTCCAGGAGACGCTGGCGATCAGGCCGAACCGCCCAGGGCGCAACGTCGTACTGCTCGGCGTCTTCGACACACGCCGTCCCGCACCGGCACCCATCGCCGCGGTCATCATCACCGTGCAGGCAATCGGCGGAGTGCAGCAGTCGTCGTTGACTGCCGAGCAGCTCGCGGACCACCAGTGGTCCGTCCCGGTGGCCCTGACCGCGGCTGGTACGACGACGGTTCACGTCTCGGTGCGGCGGGCTGGCCTGCCGGACGCCGGCAGCACCTTCGACTGGACGGTCGGCGCCGCACCGACCCACCTGCGGGCGCGACTTCTCTCCCAGGCGCCGCTTCGCCGCATCCTCACCATCGGTGCCGGTGGGCTCGCCCTCCTCGTGCTCTACGGGTGGCTCCTGGCCCGCTACTGGCGGCGCCTGCGCAGCGCGCGCAGAGAGCCGCTCGAGGAGCAGCACGTCGAAGTGCCGGAGTACGCCGACGCGATGGCGCCGTGACCAGATGCCTCGCCCCCCGCGCGCCATCCCGTGGCCGATGTTCGTGCTCGCGTGGCTGCTCGCCATCGCGATCACCGCGCTCGTGGCCTGGCGGGCCGTCCACTTCGTCGGCAACCAGCTGTCGACGGGCATCTCGCTGCCCCCGGCCGGCATCGCAGCGTCCTTCCGGCCGCGACCGGTCGTCAGCCCGGCCCAGCGGACGCCGCGTCCGTCACCGGTAGATGCCGGCATCGGCAGTCCGATCTCGATCGTCGGTCCGGGGGAGCCGACCCCGCAGGTGGTCCCCGAGCCGGGCCCCACGTCGACGGGTGGTGGAAGCACGCCGGGCGCACCGAAACCCACACCCGTCCGGCCGGTGCCGCACCCCTCTCCCGCGCGGACGGACCGGCCAGAGCAGAGCCAACCGCCCCAGCCGAGCCCGGCCCCGCCCACGGCCGCGCCGCCGCCGAGTCAGCCGCCGGCGACGTACTCCGACCTGCGCCGAGTGAGC
>JAVXVI010000174.1:0-3262 GCA_032230005.1 Actinomycetota bacterium
CGACCACGATCGACCGCACGGCCGACCACGCCGAAAGCGCAGGCACTGTCGTGGAGATCTCACCGTGCTCGGAACGAACCCGCCAGTACTTCGTGCCCGGAATCAGGTTGGGAACGGTCCACTGCGACTCCGGGATTCCGCGCACGCACCAGTCGACACCGGTGCACTCGGCTGCGTTGGCCTGCGCGAAGGTCGGGTCCTGGCCGATCTGCAGCTCGTAGCTCTGCTGGTTGGCGTCATCGGCCCAGTCCAGGACGAAGGGCACCTGGCCGGACGATCCGTCCGGCGGGCCGACCAGCAGTGGAGCCGGCGGGATCGGCGCGATGAAGCTGATCGTCACCATGCGGACGTTGGAGGGCAGGCTGCGCGTGCCGTCGGCGGCCACCGCGACGACGCGGAACCACAGGTTGCCGACCGGCTCGCCGAACATCAGCGGCGCGGTCGTCACGTTGGCCGGGAACGGGGTGAAGTCCGCGTTGAACAGCGGCAGGGTGAACGTCGGCTCGTTGTCGTACTCGAGCAGGTAGTGGTCGGCGCCCGGGACCGGAAGCCACTCGTTGTGGACCGTCTCGTAGGGGTGGTAGCGGAACTGGTCAGGCGGTCCGATCATCACCGGCGCCGGCAGCGTCGTCGCGGCCGAGCCGGTGACGACCATGCTTCGTACGGCGCTCCACGCACCGGTGGTGAGGCCGTCCTGGACGGCGTCGACGCGCCAGAAGTACGTGCCCGCGCTCAGGCCGGTCAGGACCGCCGACAGCGGGACGACCCCGCCGACCGTGGAAGCGGCGGTGGAGCCCTGCCGCACGGGAACGCTGAACGACGACGTGGAGCTGACCGCCCAGTTGTAGGCCACGATCGCCGTGGTCCCGGTGCTCGCGCCCCAGGACATCGTCACCGGCTGCACGACGCTGGCGCCGGCCGCGGGGGACAGCAGCAGGGGAGCCGAGGGGACGCTGGACGTCGGTGGCGGGGGAGGCGGTGGCGTGCCGCCGCCACCACCACCGCCACCACCCCTTGCGAGGGCCGGCCCCGCCGCAGTCAGCTGGAGCGCGATCAGCGCGGTCACGAGCGGGATCCGGATCTTCATCGATGCTCCCCGCCGGGCCTGCGGACGCGCGGATCCGGCTCTCGGACGCTACGGCGGGCGAGCGGCGCGGGGAAGATCGCGGACGGACCATTGAGGTCCTACGACCTTCGGTCCCCAACTACTTGCTTACCGAATGCATCTGGTGCGAAGATGGCTGCCATGACCGACGCGGCGCTCAGTGAGCTGGCGCAGGCGCTCAACGACCTCTACCGGCTGTCCGGCTCGGCCCGCTTCCACGAGCAGACCGTTGCGGCGACCCGAGTCGCCGTCAGCCGGACCGGGCTGCACTTCCTGTCGCTGGTCGCCGACACCGGGCCGGTCAGCGCGACGCGGCTCGCCGCCGGGCTCGACCTGAGCCAGCCGACGGCGAGCCGGGTGCTGCAGTCCCTGGAGAACGAGGGCCTGGTGACCCGGCAGGCGGACGACAAGGACGGCCGGGTGTCCCACTACCTCGTGACAGCGAAGGGCCGCCGGGCGCTGGAGAAGGTCCACCGCTACCACGTCGACACGCTCACCGACGCGCTCGCGGACGTCGACCCCGGGCGTCGGGCTGCCCTCGCCGGTGCCGTCACCGAGCTGGTCCAGCGGCTGCACCGCCAGGACATCCCCACCAGGAGGACCGCATGACCGCCACGGACGTCCGCCAGATCGAGGCCGGTGCCGCCCCCGACCGTTACGCCCGCGGCTGGCACTGCCTCGGCCTCGTCAGCACGTTCTCCGACGGCGTCCCGCACAGTGTCGAGGCCTTCGGCGGCAAGCTCGTCGTCTGGCAGGGCGCCGACGGCGCGCTCAAGTGCCTCGACGCCTACTGCCGCCACATGGGCGGCGACCTGTCGATGGGTCAGGTCGAGGGCGACAACATCGCCTGCCCGTTCCACGGCTGGCGCTGGGGTGGCGACGGCAAGTGCCAGGAGATCCCCTACGCCAAGCGGATCCCGCCGCGGGCACGCACCAAGGCCTGGCCGACTTTGGAGCGCAACGGCCACCTGTTCGTGTGGTGCGACCCGGAGGGCAACCCGCCACCGGACGACGTCACCATCCCGGAGTTCGAGGGCTATGCCTCCGGCGACTGGACGGACTGGACCTGGGACGCCATCCCGGTCAACGGCATCCACTGCCGCGAGGTCGTCGACAACATGGTCGACATGGCGCACTTCTACTACATCCACAAGGGCCTGCCGACGTACTTCAAGAACGTCTTCGAGGGGCACATCTGCACCCAGTACTACGCGGGTACGACGCCGGAGCACGCCGCGACCGGTGCGCCGATCGAAATCGGCCGGTACGAAGGCACGACGAAGAGCGAGGCCACGTACTACGGCCCGTCGTACCTCGTCGACAAGCTCTGGGACAGCTACGGCGACATGACGATCGAGTCGATCCTCATCACCTGCCACTACCCGGTGACGACGTCGAGCTTCGTGCTGATGTACGGGATGATCGTGAAGCGCATCCCCGGCCTCGACGACGAGACCATGGGCAAGGTGGCGCGCAAGCTGACCCGCCTGATCGGCGCCGGCTTCCTCGAAGACGTCAAGATCTGGCAGCACAAGACCCGGATCGAGAACCCCCTGCTCTGCGAGGCCGACGGGCCCGTCTACCAGCTGCGCCGGTGGTACGACCAGTTCTACGTCGACGTCGAGGACGTGCTCCCTGAGATGGTCGAGCGCTTCGAGTTCGAGGTCGACGCGACCAAGGCCGTGAGCGCATGGCAGGAGCAGCTCGTCGCGATGGCTGCGGCCGGCAAGCCGTTGCCCAGCGCCATCCCGGCCCCCGCCGTCTGAGGGCGCGCAGACCGTGAGGACCGACGAGCGCGACGGCGCCATGTCGGAGGTCACCTGCCGCCGCTGCGCGACCGTCGTGCTCGTGCGCAAGAGCAGCGTCGCGCAGACCAGCATCCAGTGGCGAGGCGACGCCGCAACCACCTGCACCGAGCTGGCCGAGCGCCGCGCAGCCGGCCTGCATCCCGCACAGATCCCCTCGTGCGAGTCGCTGCGCGGCTCGATCGACGAGGCCGTCCGGGCGGGGAGGGTTCCCGTTGAGTGACCACGCGCCGCGGGAGCTGGTCGTCAAGGAGGTCGTGAAGGAGACCGCCGACGCGCACTCCCTGGTGTTCGAGGGACCCGCCCTTCCGTACAAGGCCGGGCAGTTCCTGACCCTGCGCATCCCCAGCGA
>JAVXVI010000175.1:0-16086 GCA_032230005.1 Actinomycetota bacterium
TTAGTTCTTGACGGTCGCCTCAGGTTGGGCCTTCGCAACGATCGACGCGGCCAATTCGCGCAGTTTCAAGTTCTGCACCTGCGACTGCCGGGTGAGCAGCGCGAAGGCGTGGTCGGTCGATAATCCGTCTCGTGCCATCAGTAGTCCGATGGCTTGCCCGATCAGACCTCGCGTAATGATCGCCTCTCGGAGCTGGCGCAGTTCTACTTGTAGATCCGCGGCATCTCCAGCTGCGGCCTTGCGGTCGTTGGTGGCTTGTTCGCGATCGGTCGCGGCCCGCTCTCGGGCCTCTGCGCTGTGGCGGCGGTCGTCGAAGGAGTCGGAGCGATCTCCACCACTGTCGTCCCGGTCCGCTGCGGAGTGCCAGCGGTTCGGGAAGCCAGTATCGCCGTCGCCGGCAAGGCGGCGGGCGGTGACATCACGATCTGAGGCGACCTTGTCCCGGTCGAGCGCGTTCAGGTCTCGACTTTGCGCCCAGGTGTCGTGGCGGCGCGCGAGGTCGTCCCACTCGGAACTGATCATGTCGCGGGTGGCAGCGACCTCGTCGAGCTCGGCTTGAGGACCGCTTTCGCGTGCCTGCTGGTCCCGCTCGGCAAGTCCCTCATCGGCGCGCAGCAGTCGAGCCCGGGATTCCGTCAACGTGTTGAACGAGTCTTCGTCGGGATGCACGTCGAAACCCCTAGGACCCATCAGGACCCTTGGCGAAGAAGCGTCCACTCGTCGATCCATGCACCGTCCTGGGCACCGCTATAGCGCCCCCCTCCCCTGCGTCTGCGACTGCCGCTTTGGTGGCGGCGGCTGCTTCATCTCGTCCTTCAGATCGGCTACCGCAGCCAGCGCGTCACGGCCACGCAGCACGGCACCTCGCAGGGCATCCAGCGCGTCCGAGGCCTCGCGTCGAGCCACGTCGAGCCGTGCGTCGACGCTCACCTTGGCCACGGAGACTCCTGCTGTTCCACCGACATGGGGACGGCGTCGGCGAGGCCGCTGCGGACTCGTGGCGCCATGCTGGGCAGCAGTCGCTCCAGGCGCGTGAGCGCTGCCTCGATCAGTTCTTCATGAGTTCGCGTCTCACCCATGTCAGACCAGAGTCAGTAAGTGGACGACCATGCGGGGCTCGTCGCGGACGAAGCGAGCCATCGTGTCGATGAACGGCTTGCTGGTCGAGTGGCTGTCAGTGTTGGCGGCGATCTCCTCGACGGACTGGACGGCGCCCATCCAGTCGGCGGTCTGCTGGTCGTTCAGGCGGATAGACATGTGTCGTACCTCCCGTGCTTGCGTTCTCATGGTCACCGACTACGTCTCGTCGAACGCCCGCCGGTGAAGGTCGGTGAGCCTTGTGCGCCTCATGTCCGACCTTCCCAACGTAGCGAGAGGCCAGGCTGGGAAGTCAAAGGGAGTGCTGGCTCGTCGCAGCACTCGCCTCACGCGTGCGGGTCAGGCTCGGCTGCTTGGGAGCCGCGTCCATTGCCCTCGGCCACCAACTCCGAGGCCACGTCGCGCATGCGCCGGTTGCTACTGAGCGACTCCTCGAGCAGGAGCTCGAAGGCCCGGTCGACGGTCACACGCAGGCCGGCCATCAGCAACCCCTGCGCGATGCCGATCATGCCTCGGTCCTCCAGCGCGCGAAGGAAGCTGGGACCGTCCTGGATGCCCCGGAGGGGGGAGGCGCCGCGCGCCACCAGCTCCTGGAAGTCGCGGCCAGCGGCTCGGCGGTCGGCCAGCGCGTCGGCCCTGTCACCGGCGGCGTCGTCGCGGTCACCGGCCGCCATGAAGCGCTCGGCACACCCAGGATCGGCGTCGTGGGTCACCACACGTGCTCGTTGGTCGCGGTGGGACGCTCGACCGTCGCGCGCCTCGGCTGCGCTGTCGCGGGCCTGAGCCCTTACGTCCCGGGCTGCGGCCAGCCCGGCTCGGTTCGCGGCCGGCTGCGGCACGGTTTCGGCCGGCGTCGGTTCACTGGGCATGGCCGTCATCCTTTTCGGTGTAGGCGACGGGGTGGTCCCGGCCGAGCTCGGTGAATCGCTCGTTCAGGGCGTGCGCGATGCGGTCGTGATCGAGCACGGTTGGCTCGAGGGCGCCGTACACGATCGCCTCGACCTCGAGCGCGGGGCTCATGCCGCCGAGGCCGAAGTAGCGCATCCACAGCTGTGCGTGCGTCAGGCCAGCATCACGGCGGAACGCGTCGAGGGACGCAGCAAGCTCAGGCACGGGGCCCTGCCTGCACTGCCCTGGTCGCCCGCGACTGCACCAGATCGTCGCAGATGCACCGCAGCGGCCGACCGGTGCGTCGGCTCACGCCGGTGAGAGCGGCATACGCCGTTTCCGGGGTTCCGCCATGGAGGGCGATGAGAACGCCCTGCGCCACCGCGATCGTGTGCCGCGAGGCCAGCGCGTCGGCGAGGTCGCCCTCGAGGGTTGGGCTGCCCTCGTCGCTTGCGACATGGACGACGGTCGCAGCCTGGACGGCGAACTGATCAGCCCACTGCATCTCGTGGGCCGCGAAGGCGCCACGGTTGCGCGAGTAGATGTTGAGCGCACCGAGGGGACGCCCCCCAGCGAGGAGAGGTGTGGACAGGATGCTGGCGATCCCACGCGCCCTGGCACGCGGGATGAAATCGGGCCAGCGGCTCTCCTCGTCGACGACGTCGATGTGGAACCGCGTGCCCTTCAGTGCCGCGTCCAGGCACGGCCCCTGCCCAGTCTGGTACTGGTCGTGATCCATGTCGAGCACCACGTCATTGCTCGCCGCCACAGTCGCCAGCTGGCCATGCCGGGGCAGGGTGATGCTGACTCCGTCAGCGCCGGCAACGACCGCCTGAGCCATGGTGACCACGAGCTCGAGCGCCCCGTCGAGGACTTGTCGTGCCCGCGGGATGCTGCTCACCGCGAGACGTCGGAGGAGTGCCGACTGACTGTCGGCGCGCTCGACCTCGATCGTCTCGTTGAGCCCGGCGGCCTGCAGGAGCCGATGCGCCGAGCGAGGGACACGAAGCAGCACGACGCGACCGCCACTGCGAGCCAGTCGCTCGGCGCCGCCCTCGATCACGGGCACTGCGCACGTGCCCAGGTAGGTCACGGCGTCGAAGTCGACCGTGACCTGCGCCGGCTTCAGGGCGATCGCGGCGTCAAGCAGACCGCCGAAGCGCGAGATGGTGAAGGCGTCTACTTCGCCGCTGAGCGTGATCGAGGCACGCCCGCGCTCGAACTGCAGCGAGCCGGTGAGGTCTCGCCCGGCATCCACAGCGGGACGCATCAGGCCGCAGATCTGGAACAGAGGACGGGCATTCCGCGGTCCTAACGGGAGCGGCGGGCCGTATCCTCTATGTCGAAGACAGCGCTAATCTACGCCTGTTGGCCTCGCTTGGATAGGAGAGGCCGTGACCGACATCCAAACCGGGACCGGGCCCGACGACACCTCCGACGAGTTGGCGCGTCTGGTGGCCGACGTCGCCAGGGTCCTGCTCAGCCCGGCGACGGTCGATCAGATGCTGCAGCGCATCGTCGACCTGTCGGTGCGGGCCCTGGAGAACTGCGACGAAGCCGGTCTCTGCCAGGTCGATGCGCTGCTCGACCTGACCACGCCGACATCGCCGCTCGTCGCGACGCTGGACGAGCTGCAGACCCAGCTGGGTGAAGGCCCGTGCGTCGACGCCCTCGGCGGGCAGGACAGCGTCTACGTCCACGACCTCGGTGAAGACGGCCCGTGGCCGCAGTTCGGGCCGCAGGCGCTGGCCGCGGGGATGCGCAGCGCGCTCGCCTACCGGCTCTTCGCCGGCACCAAGACCTTCGGTGCGTTGCAGCTCTACGCGCGCCTGCCGGGCGCCTTCAACGCGACGGACCGCGCTCAGGGCCTGATCTTCGCCGCAAACGCCGGCCTGGCGCTGGGGC
Organism: Actinomycetota bacterium; assembly: GCA_032230005.1. Lineage (GTDB taxonomy): Bacteria > Actinomycetota > Actinomycetes > Mycobacteriales > SCTD01 > RYN-124. The sequence goes on from JAVXVI010000175.1 coordinate 3,892, forward strand.
TGGCGCAGACCCAGCAGACGGAGCGCGGCCGGACCGGCAACCTGCAGATCGCGTTGGTGTCCCGCGAGATAATCGGGCAGGCCCAGGGAATCCTGATGGAGCGCGAGCGCATCACCGCGGAACAGGCCTTCGAGCTGCTCCGTCGCGCCTCCCAGCACCTCAACCTCAAGCTGCGTGACGTCGCCCAAGGGCTCGTCGACACCGGGCTGGTGCCCGAAAGAGCTGCCCAGCCAGCAGAACCGCAGTCACGTCCCGAGCCCACAGCAGGTCCATTTCACTGACCACACCCCCGCGGTCAGGCGCGCTCGCCGGCCGTCGGCACAATGGGGACATGCCACGTCGACGTCGACGCCGTAGCGCCCCCGGCGCGCCGGTTGCCCCGCTGCCCCTGCCGCCCGGCCGGACGGTCTCCGTGCCCGGCCGGGGCGAGTTCTTCCTGCGCGACACCGGCGGCAGCGGCCCGGTCGTCCTGCTGATCCACGGCTGGATGTTCCCGAGCGACCTGAACTGGCTGCAGACCTTCGGCCCGCTGCAGCGCGCCGGCTACCGGGTGCTTGCAATGGACCTGCGCGGCCACGGCCGTGGCTTGCGGACCGCGGAGCGGTTCCGGCTGGCCGACTGCGCCGACGACGCGGCGGCCGTCCTCGCCGAGCTCGACGCCGCACCCGCACTCGTCGTCGGCTACTCCATGGGTGGCCCGGTCGCGCAGCTGCTGGCCCGGCGGCATCCCGAAGCCGTGGCCGGCTTCGTGCTCTGCGCGACGGCGCTCGACTGGAGCGATCCGAAGCAGAAGGTGGCTTGGCGGACCATGGGGGGCCTGCGACTGGTCCTGGGTGCGTTCCCGCTCGGGGCGTGGCGGGCGCTGATGCGGCTCAGTGGTGCCGACGAGCAGCAGAGCGCCTGGGTGACCGCGGAGCTCTCGCGTGGCAACGCCCGCGACCTGGCGGAGGCGGGCCGCGAGCTGGGCCGGTTCGACAGCAGCGGCTGGGTCGGGGACCTGCCGCAGCCGGCCGCCGTCGTACTCACCGCCCGGGACCGGCTGGTGCCGCCCCGCAAGCAGCGGGCTCTTGCCGCCGCTCTCGGGGTCGAGCCGCACGTCGTGGATGCCGATCACGAGGCCTGTGCGCGGGACGCCGCCGCGTTCAACCCGGTACTGCTCGCCGCGCTCGCCGCCGTACGCCGCAAGGAAGCGCGCAGCGCTTAGGCCTGCGGCCGGGCCCGCCAGGGTGCGTCGACCGGACGCAACCCGGCGAAGGCGCCGGCGGCCGCGTGCGACGCGGCAAGCACGCCGGCCACCAGGAGGGCGTTCTCGTAGACGCCTTCCAGGATCCCGGCCACGAGGTGCGCCATCGGCACCCGGTCCGAGGTCATCTCGGCCTCCTCGTGGCCCTGGATGTCACGGTCCACCTCGTGCAGTCCGCGGGCGAGGTAGATCCGCGCGGCCTCCGTCGACATCCCCGGCGTCGTCAGGAGGTCGACGAGGACGTGCCACCGATCGGCGGCCAGTCCCGCTTCCTCGGCCAGCTCGCGCTTGGCTGTCTCATGCGCCGGCTCACCGTCGACGTCGAGCAACCCGGCCGGCAGCTCGTCGAGCGGTCGCCCGACCGGGTGGCGGTACTGGCGGACGACAACAACGCGGTGCTGGTCGTCGAGCGCCACGATGGCCACCGCACCCGGGTGCTCGACGACGTCGCGTACGGCGGTCGTGTCGCCCGGCATGGAGAGCTCGTCGCGGCGCACGGCGATGACGCCGCCCTCGTAGACCCGCGCCGAGTCGAGGACCTCGTAGTCGTGCGCCATCAGCGACCGAGCAGGTAGGCGACAACGGCGACGAGGACGATCGCGGCCACCAGCGGCCACATCGGCACGAAAGCGAGCTTGCGGTCCTGGTCGTGCTCTGCACGCGTGCGTCGGCGGCTCATGCGGCCATCCTGCCCGGCTACAGCGGGAGCATGCGGCCGTCGGCACGGGACACCGCGGCGGCGACGAAGGCCCGGAAGAGCGGGTGCGCCCGGGTCGGGCGGGACCGGAACTCCGGGTGGGCCTGCGTTCCCACGAAGAACGGGTGGGTCGACTCGGGCAGCTCGGCGATCTCGACGAGGTGCCCGTCCGGCGACGTTCCCGAGAAGACCAGCCCGGCCTCCTCGAGCGCCGGCCGGTAGGAGTTGTTGACCTCGTAGCGATGCCGGTGTCGCTCGGTGGCCGGGTCGTCGCCGTAGGCCTTCGCGGCGACCGAGCCCTTGCGCAGCAAGGTCTCCCACAGTCCGAGGCGCATCGTGCCACCCATGTCGCGCTCGCCGGCGACGACGTCCTCCTGGTCGGCCATCGTGGCGATGACCGAGTCGGGGCCGTTGGGCTCGAACTCGGCGCTGTTGGCCTTCTCGATCCCGGCCAGTGACCGCGCGACCTCGATGACCATGCACTGAAGGCCGAGGCACAACCCGAGCGTCGGCACCTTGCGCTCACGGGCGTAGCGGATCGCGCCGACCTTGCCCTCGATCCCGCGGACCCCGAAGCCGCCGGGGATGAGCACGCCGTCGACGCCGTCGAGGGCCTTCGCAGCACCCTCTGCGGTCTCGCACTCGTCCGAAGTCACCCAGCGGATGTTCACCTTCGCGTCGTTGGCGAAGCCGCCGGCCCGCAGCGCCTCAGTGACAGACAGGTACGCATCCGGGAGGTCGACGTACTTGCCGACCAGGGCGACGGTGACCTCCTTCGCCGGGTGGTGCACCCGCTGCAGCAGCTTGTCCCAGTCGGTCCAGTCGACGTCGCGGAACGGGAGGTTCAGCCGTCGTACGACGTAAGCATCGAGTCCCTCGGAGTGCAGCACCTTCGGGATGTCGTAGATCGAGGCAGCATCGACCGCCGAGACGACGGCCTCCTCGTCCACGTCGCACATCAGGCTGACCTTGCGCTTCAGCCCCTGCGAGATCGGCCGATCGGACCGCAGCACCAGCGCATCGGGCGTGATGCCGATCGCGCGCAGAGACTGCACGGAGTGCTGCGTCGGCTTGGTCTTCAGCTCACCGGACGGGCCGATGTAGGGGATCAGCGACACGTGTAGGAAGAAGCAGTGGTCGCGGCCGATCTCCTGGCGCACCTGCCGCGCGGCCTCGAGGAAAGGCAGCGACTCGATGTCACCGACGGTCCCGCCGACCTCGGTGATGACGACGTCGACGTCCGGGCCGGCGAGGCCGCGGATGCGGTCCTTGATCTCGTTGGTGATGTGCGGGATGACCTGGACGGTGTCGCCGAGGTACTCCCCGCGCCGCTCCTTGGCGATGACGGCGCTGTAGACCTGGCCGGTCGTGACGTTGGCGGATCCGTGCAGGTTCTCGTCGAGGAACCGCTCGTAGTGACCGACGTCGAGATCGGTCTCGGCGCCGTCGTCGGTGACGAAGACCTCGCCGTGCTGGAACGGGTTCATCGTGCCGGGATCGACGTTGAGGTACGGGTCGAGCTTCTGCATGGTGACGCGCAGCCCGCGCGCCTTGAGCAGCCGTCCGAGGCTGGAGGCGGTGAGCCCCTTGCCGAGCGAGGAGGCGACGCCGCCGGTGACGAACAGGTGGCAGGTGGACTGATTCGGCCGATCGCCTGAAAACCGCGCCACATGGGCTCCCGTGCTCTCCAGCGGCCTCTGCGCGGCCCGCTGCACGGAAGTTCACTCTAACCTGCGGCGGCCGACCTGCGGGCGTGACGCGCCAGAACGGCAAGCGTTGCCGGGAGCGCGACGACGATCGCGAGGGCGGGTACGGCGGCACCGCTGTCGTTCAGCAGGAAGCCCAGGCCGGACGCGGTCACGACGGCGAGCAGCCCGGCCCGCCAGGCAGGGCTGAGGTCGAGCGTCCGTCGCAGCACCGGCGGCGGCCGCAGGAACAGCACCAGGAGGAAAGCCACGACCAGCGGCAGCAAGGCGGTCACGGGCGAGTGGAACAGCAGCGAGAGGTTGGCCTCCGCCTTGCGCTGCAGGACACCGCCGGCCGACCCGTCGAGGACCTGCCCGACGAATCGGCCCAGATGCGTCTGCTGGTCCGCGGGCCGCGCATGATCAGCGATGGCGAAGGCGGCGACGACCAGGCCGCCGGCCACCGCAGCCAGCGCCAGCCGGGCGATGTTCACCTTCCACCCGGCAAGGAGCAGGACCAGCAGCGCATAGGCCGGGACGAGGGCGAGCACACCGCCGACGTCGCTCCCCCACATCGGTGCGCCGTCGACGACGACGACCAAGCCGGCGAGGGCGGCGGCCGTCGCGCTGCGGGTGCTCGCGGCGGCGAGCAGGACCGACGCCGCGAGGACGCCGAACGCGACGTTGCCGATCCCGGCGAACCTGCCCGCGACCAGGGGCGAGTAGCCGGCAACCGATGACAGCTGCAGGTGCGCGCCGGTGAGCAGGTCCGTCACGATGATCCCGCCGGTGAGGCCGCAGGCCAGGCCCGCGCGCGACAGCAATCCCTTGCCCAGCAAGGTGATCGAGGTCAGCACGACGGTGATCCCGGCGGTCACCCCGAGCACCGAGAGCAGCGGTGACCCGCTCCGCCACCACGGCACGAGGTTCGCCAGGTAGGACGCGCCGACTGCCGTCGTTCCCGCGAGGGCAATGACCTCCACGACCCGCCACTGCCGGCGCCAGAGTGCCAGCCCCGCGACGACGAGCTGCACCGCGACCAGGACGACGAAGAACGGCACCGTCACGCTCTTGTGCTCGACCGCCTTGACCGCCTCGTCCTCCAGGGATGCGATGGTCGGGCGCGGCCCCTTGCTCTGCCAGGTCTCACCGAGCATGGCGTTGGGGGTTGCGATGCCGAGCAGCTCGAGCACGGTCGGCGCGACGTCGATCAGCTGCACGTACGGGGTGCGGCGCGTGCTGGCTGACACCAGGCCGCCGCCACGGAACTCGGGACCGACGGCGAGAGCGACATGCAGGTGCGGGTCGCGTTCGCCAGGGGCCTCGCTGAGGCCGACCACGATCAGTGTCGATCCTGCTGGGCGGAGCTGGTCGACGCGCGCGACCAGGGCCTCGGCCCCAGCCGCCCCCGAGGACCTGGCGGAGCCGCCCACCACCGAACCCTGGAGCACCACCAGGTCGCAGGCGCCTCGCGGGCCGAGGAGATCGGCGGCGGAGCCCGTCGTACCCCCTGCTGTCTCGGTGCCGTCGCTCGTCGTGGCCGCCAACCGCGCCCCAGGGCCACCTGCCCCGATGCACCGGCCGCGTTCGCGCAGGGTGTCGGCCAGCAGGCCTGGCACGGCGTCCTCCCTGCGATCGGCGTTGGCGCGCACCTGGGCAGGCAACGACGACGGCGCCGGCAGGGCCGCAGAGCAACGACTGGCGTGTCGACCAGCGCTGCGGACGCGGTTGCCGGCGCCGAGGGTCAGCCAGCCGTCGGCGGGGCAGTCGATGGGCGCCGCTGTCCGCACCGACAGGACGCCGACGCTGCCCTGTGCCGCCAGCCGGGCCAGGGCCGGGGTGTCCCGCGCGTTGACATCGCTCCAGCGCAGCCCCGGCACGCCGATCACCACGACCCGAGGGGTCCCCACTCCTTCGCCGATCATGGAGCTAGCGCTCGCCGGCTGAGCCCGCGGAGTGTGCACCGACTCCATGATCGGTGTGAGGAGGAGGGCGGGAGCCAGGAGCGCAGCGGCCCACCTCATCGGAGCAGCTCGCAGTAGAGAGCAGCGACCTGGGCCACCGTGTCTTCGACGGTCGGCCACGTCCGGGCCACCGCGCGCCCCCGAGCCGCGAGGGCGGCCGCCTCATGCGGATGGTCGAGCAGCCGTCGTACGGCGTCTCCCAGGGCAACGGCATCGCCCGCGGGCACCAGCACGGCGCCGTCGCCGACCAGCTCGGCCATCCCGCCGACGTCGGTTGCCACCAGGGGCCGACCTGCCCGCAGCGCCTCCTGAGCCGTCAGCGAACGGGCCTCCCACAAGGAGGGAAGAACGACGACGTCCGCGGCCTCGTAGAGATCGCCAACGTCGTCGCGGCGCCCGAGCCAGCGCACGGTTGGCGCACGTCGCTGGAGCTCGGCCCGCAACGGGCCGTCTCCGGCCACCGCGACCACGGCATCGCCGATCAGGGGCAGGGCCTCGATCAGCGTGTCGTAGCCCTTCTGCGGGTGAAGGCGCCCGACCGCGATGACCAAGGGGTGACCCAGCTGCGGATCGTGACCTGAGTGGGCTACCGCCGGCGCGGCGACGGGCGCGAGGCGGACGTCGCGAGCCCCGCACGCCAGTGCCCGACGCAGCAGGTCGGGCGAGGCGGCAAGCGTCACTGTCGCGCGGCGCGCGACATGCCGCTCCAGCAACGCCCCGACCCGGCTGCCGGACAGCTGTGCGTTGTGCCACGTGGCGACGAAGGGCCGTGCTGCTGGGGCAAGGGCGCCGGCCCGCAAGCCGTGGGCGTGCACCACGTCGGCGCGGCCACCGAGCCGCCGCAGTGAGAGGGCCGCGGCAGCATCGCGCACCGGGTGCGGGGCGACGCCGATGTCGACGACGGAGTACGACGGGAAGTCGAAGACCTCCTGGGTGGATGCAGGGCCGGCCACACGAACGTCGGCGCCGCGCTGCGTCAGCCCGTCGACGAGCGATCGGACGTGTGCCCCGACTCCCCCGGCACTGGTGGCGACCACCTGCAGGACCCGGCGTCCGTCGAGGCGGTGATCGGAGAGCTCAGGCATGGATCAGCGCTCGAAGTGCGGCCGGGTCGAGCAGCCGGACCACCGCCGCGTAGACAACGGTCACGACGACCGCGAGCACCGCAGCGGTCGCGAGGGAGGCCGGCACCGAGCGGCCCAGGCTGGGCACGACCGCCGCTGCCGCGAGCGCGAGCCCGCAGCCCAGCAGGCACACCCCCGCCGTCCGAGTGCCGCCCGTGAGTGCCTGGGGCGCCGCCCGGCGAAGCCCGAGCAGCAGCAGCGCACCCGCGACGGTCATGCCTGCCGAGTTTCCGATACCGAGGGCGACGACCCGCGACATGCCTGGCACCGCGGAGACCAGGGCCATGTCCGTGACGGCGACCACGACCCAGCCGGTCACCGTGGCTGTCGCCGGCGTACGGCCGTCGCCCCTGGCGTAGAGGGCTCGGCCGAGCAGTGCGATCAGCCCGTAGCCGACAAGCCCTGGGGCGAAGGCGGCCGTCGCGCGGCTGAGCGAGCCGACGCTCTCTGGTCCCGGAACGCCGGCCGCGAGGATCCGCGCAGCCGGACCTGCAACGGCGACCAGGAGCGCGACCCCGCCGAGCATCGCGACCAGCACGCCCACAAGGGAACGACGAGCGATCTCGGCGTACGCCCGCACGTCTCCGGACTCGGCTGTGGCTGCCAACGAAGGGAACGCGGTCGTCGCGACCGGCACGGCGAGCACCGCCCAGGGCAGCAGGAACAGCGCGGTGGCCACCTGGAACACCACCACCGATCCCTCGGTGCCGTGCGACGCCAACCGCAGGGCCACCACCTGGGCGAGCTGCTGCGCAGCGAGCGCGGCGACTCCCGCGATCGCCAGCCGCCGGACCCGGACAGCGACGCCAGGGGGGAACGTCAGCGACGGCCTGAGCCGCAGACCGCACCGCGCAACCGGAACGAGCAGCCCGAGCGACAGGACGGCGACGCCGAGCGTCGTCCCGACGGAGAGCGTCAGCTCCTGACGGCGAGGCAGCCGGTCGAGGGCGGTGGCTCCCTGCGCCGCGTAGAGGAGGTAGGCGCTGATGACCACGAGGCTCGACAGCAACGGGGCGATCGCTGGACCGAGGAAGCGACGGTGCGCCTGCAGGATGCCGCCGAGCACGATCCCGACTCCGTAGAGGAGGACCTGCGGCAGGAACACCACCAGCATCCGGCCGCCCACCTGCAGCATCGGCCGACCGCACTCGGGGCCGCTCCCGACCAGCGCCCGCATGAGCCACGGGGCAATGAGCATGCCGACCGCCGCGACGGGGGTCAGCAGCAGCACCGTCCACGAGAGCAGCGCGGACGCGACCCGGCCGGCGGTCTCGCGGTCACCTGCGGCGACGGCGCCGGCGAGAACAGGGACGACGAGACTGGCGAGGGCGCCGCCCGCGACGACCTCGAAGACGACGTTGGGAATCGAGTTGGCCGCTTGGTACGTATCGCCGACGCAGGACGTCCCGACGGCCCGAGAGAGGACGGCGACGCGTCCGAAGCCGACCACTCTGCTGGCGACTGTGACGGCAGCGACGCCGGCCGCCGCCCCTGCCAGCGTCCTCACCCTCATGGGCGTCGACCCAGCTGGTCGAGCCAGCGCAGCGGAGGGCTCCCCTCGATCACGGCAGTGAACGACACCCGCTCGCTCGCCATGCTCAGGCCGGCGAGCACCCCCAGAGCAGCCAACCGCGCCCGCCGCCCTGGCAGCACAGCGGCAAGACGCGAGCCCAGGACCGCACCCAACGCGTTGGCGCCGGCGTCACCGAGCATCGTGCGCTCCCCCAGATCGGCCGGCAGGAGGGCCGCGCAGCTCCCAGCTACGCCGAGGTCGCCCAGCGCCAGGGCCGCGGCCGTCCCGACCTTCAGGGCACGACCGGGCCGCAGGTCGAGCAGGTTGACGAGGTTCGCGCAGCCGGCAACGACCGCCCCGCCGAGGAGGACGTCCCCAGGCCGCCGCGGACCCAGCCGGATCGCGGTGAGCAGGCCGGCGGCACCGATGCCCAGGACCTTGACCGAGCCCGAGGTGAGCCGACCCGAACGCAATGCGCCGAGATGGCCGCGAAAGCCCTTGGCACCGTCCACGCGACCCGCGGTGTCGTCGTAGCGCCCGATCGCTGCGACGCCGGCAGCACTCACCACGGCAGCGGATCGCGGGAGCGCTGCCACCGCCGTCATCGCGATGGCGAGCGCAGGCCCTGATACCAGCGACACCTGCTGACCGCGGTGGTTGCTGCGAAGCCACGATGCAGGTGGGCCCGGCGGCGTCGTCAGCAGCAGCCGCTGCGCGATTCCCGCTGCAGCAGCACCCGCCACGGCACGGCGCGGCCCGGACGTCACTGCGTGGTGAGCGCGGGCGCCGCCGCCTGCGAGCCAGGTCCCTGCCCGTAGCGCCCCGACCGGCCAGTGGCCTGCTCGTGCAGGGCGAGGATGGCGCTGACGGCGCCGTACGACGTGTCCACCGCGTCCACGGAGGAGACGCGGTCGCTCAGCCCGCCGTCCCGCCGCAGTGCTTCGATCAGACCGCCCGTCCCCGCGGCGCTTTCGGGGCCCACGACCACGACTCCGGCCGAGCGAAGGTCCATCGCCCGCGCGAGGGTCAGCACCATCCGCTGCCGCTGCTTGGTCACGTCGTCAGCGGCGTGTCCGTCGGCACCTCCCGTGACCAGCACGGCGAGGGTGGCGAGACCGAGCGGCGTGCCGCTCTTGCTGCCGGGCGGCGGCTGGACGTCGACCAGGTCCGCCCCGGCGAACCCGCCGAGGACCTTGGCTGCCGCGTCCTCGGGCAACCGCGTCGAGCCGGTCGACGTGAGCAGCGCGGCCGCGAGCTCCACGGCCGCCCGGTCGCCCGCCGTCCCCTCGGGCAGGGTGACACCGGCCGGCGCCACGCTGGCCACGACGTCGTCCACGACCTGCGCCTTCGTGGGGTCGAGCAGGTCGGCTCGCAGCGAGACCTGCCCGGTTGTCGCACCGCCTGCCTGGGTGACCAGTGTCGTCAGGGACTTGATCACCGCATCGGACGCGCCTGGGGTCGTCACCAGCAGCACCCGCTCCCCCGACAGCTGTCCTCCTACGACCTCGGGCGCGACCGCGTCCGCGAACTGCTCACGCCGGGAGACCTGGTTGCGCAGGTCCTTGACCTGGCCCTCCAGGCCACGCTTGTCGTGGATGACCTTCTTGTTCGAAGCCCGCAGGGAGTCGACGACGTAACCGTTCAGCGCCGTCGTACCCACCACGATGCCCACCGCCAGCGCGAGGAAGACCGCGATGATCGAGACCAGGTGATAGCGGAAGTCGATCACAGCAGAAGCCCCTGACCTGCGAAAACGGGTCGCATATGGCGCCGTGTGGCATGACCGTGGCATGATTGGCGAGAAATTTCGCGCACAGCGGCGCCGTCACGGGCCGCGGCAACGACGGGCATGGGGCTCACCGGCGCGACGCTACAGGCGAGGCGACATGGCGATCGGCAAGGTCAAGCCCGGCGACGCGAAGGACGACCGCTACTACGTCCGGCTCTACAACCCGCAGGGCGGTTATTACAAGAAGGTGGTCCACGGCAAGCGGGCCGCTGCCCAGCACGAGGCCGAGATGAAAGCCAAGCTCAACCGCGGCGGGCTGGCCGGCGCCGGCGAGCGCAGCAAGACCGTGCGGCAGTACCTGGACGAGGTGCTGGAGGCCAAGAAGCTGCTCTCGCCGAACACCCGACGCTCCTACGGCAACAGCACCCGGCTGCACATCTATCCCGAGCTCGGCGAGCTGAAGGTGAGCAGGCTCGACCGCCCGCTGCTGCTGACCGGATTCTTCGAGACGGTGGAGAAGCGTTCCGGCCGAGAAGCCCGACGGGCCGCCGAGTCGCTTGTCCGCGCGATGCTCAAGAGCGCCGTGCGGGACCGCATCCTGGATCGCAACCCGCTCGACGGCATTCCGTTCCCTAAGCGCGGCCGAGTCCGCGGCATCCCCTACGCCCCTGAGCTGGCCGACGTTGTCCGTGTGCGCGACACCATCGCCGCCCAGCGACGCGGCGCCGTCGGCGGCGAGGCCGAGATGGCCCTGGCCCAGCTCGACCTGCTGATCGGGACCGGCGTCCGTGTCGGCGAGCTGCTCGCCATCGCGCCGGACACCGACATCGACCTGCAGCGCAGGACGCTCACGATCTCCCGCCAGCTCATCTACCTGCCCGGCGACGGGTTCGTGTTCGCTCCGCCGAAGACCGACGACTCCGGACGTCGCGTCATACCGCTCCCCCGCTTCGTGCTGGCCGCGATCTCGACGACCCAACTGCGCAACGGGCTGGCCGCCATCACGCTGCCGTGGGGAGAACCCGACGCCTCGGTGACGCAGGTGCACCGGCTGTTGTTCCACCGGATCCGCGAACCCGGCACCGTGGTGCGGCCGGTCAGCGTGCAGAACCGGCTGCATCGGGTCGGGGAGGCGCTCGGCCTGCCCGGCCCGCTCCACCCGCACAGCTTCCGGCACCGCTTCACCGCGATCTTGCACGACGCCGGTGTGCCGCAGATCGTCATCGATGAGATCACTGGCCACCTGCCCTCGGGCTCGGTGACGATGCGGACTTACACCAGGCCGATGGACGCTGGACGCGCCAGGGCCCGCGAGGCGATCGAGACCGCGTGGCTCGCCGCGCAGGCCGGCCGGGCTGCGCAGGTCGGCTAGGAAGCAAGGGCGCGCTGCCGCTCCCACCAGAGCTCCAGATCCTGACGGCTATACAACACACGACGGCCGACTTTCGCGTGGCGCGGTCCGTATCGGGTCTGCCGCCAGTACCGCATCGTCGACTCCGGGACTCGGAGCAGACACGCGGCCTCCCTTGTCGTCAGCAACTCCATGGCGATCGCCGTAGATGACTCCCGGCCACTCACGGCAAGACCCGGCGATCGGCATCCGGTCCGTGCGGGTTTACCGGCTGGTGCGCCAGGTGCGCGGTACTCATGTCGCTAAAGATCAAGCGGCCGGGTACCCACGAACGTCACCATGAACGTCCCCACGCGTCACGTGACGGCTAGAAGATGTGTGGGTCCAGCCAGCCGGATTCGAAAGGGCAGCCCGTTCTTGTGCCGTCGCTCTTAGCGGGAGCGGCCTATGTCGTGTGCCTGGTGGTGGTCGAAGTCCCACTGGTGGTCGTCGGCCCGGTCCCGCTCACTGCGGTTCTGAGCTGCTTGCAGCGCCCACTGCTGGAACGGGTCGGGCTGCAGCTCGCGGGCCGGCGCGGCCAGGCGAGGGCTGGCGAGTTGCTGTCGGTCGTCGCGGGCGAGGGCCCGGCAGAGGTCGTCGAGCACCTCCCGGTTCTCCAGGCCGCTGTCGGGCTTGTCGCCGCTGACGCTCGGGTCGAGGATGGTGTAGAGGTGGTTGCTGGTCCGGCCGCGGGACATCGCGACGTAGCCGGATTGCTGACTCAGCGCCGCGGTGCCATACACGAGGGCGTGTTCGCAGGTCAGCCCTTGGGCTTTGTAACAGGTCAGCGCGTAGGCGGGTACGAGCCGGCCGTCGAGCAGCCAGCCGGCCGGGATCGTGACTGTGCGCT
>JAVXVI010000176.1:0-2648 GCA_032230005.1 Actinomycetota bacterium
GCGGCGGCTCCGACGTCTGGAGGGGCCTCTCGAGCCTGTCCGCCCGGCCTTGCGCGCGGCACCGACGAAGGGAGCGAACGCGTCGCGGAGCCGCGCGGCGTTCTTCGAGGTCAGGTCGATCTCGTAACTGGTGCCGTCGAGCGAGAAGGACACGGTCTCGTCTGCCGGCCCGCCGTCGATGTCGTCCTCGAGGATCACCACTGTCTTCTGCGCCACGGCCGAATTCCTCTCACCTGCGGGAAAGCAATTGCCGCAATGAAAGCGTGCGAAATTACGCCTGGCAAATCACACCGGTTATTCGGGGCCGAATTCGGGGCGCCGCGGCCGCTCAATTGCGGCAGTACGCCGAGCCCACTCGGTAGGAGCCGCTGCCGGCCTGGTCCTGGAGGGGGTAGACGCTCCAGTAGCCGGCCGGGGTGGGCGGGTTGGACACCTCACCCAGTGCCTGCGCGTGGATCCCGTCGACGAGCCCCCTGACCCGGCTGGGCGCGAACGCCCGCCGCGGGACCTGGATCACCACGACGTCCCGGGCGGCATCGATGCGACCCGTGACCCAGGCGACCCGCCGGGTGCCCACCGTCGACACACCTGCTTGGGAAGGCTGGTCGTCACCGGAGATGACCCGTCGCAGCTCGTAGGTCGGCGCGCCGACGCCCGGCTTGAACGCTCGCAGCTCATACCGCTCGGTGCCCAAGCCCAGCCACACCGACCAGGAGCGGTCCGCCGTAGCAGCCTCTTCAGGCTCGATCGCCTTCACGTGGACCAAGGCGAGCAGGGAGGCGGCGTCGGCGCCTACGTCCAGCGCGGTGATGTCCAGGGAGCGCTCGAGTCCGGTCGCGTCGTCGTGCGGAGCCGTGACGTCGCCGGCAGGGTCGGTGACCTGGTGCCGGCATCCCGCCGCTGCCGCAGCCGGTAGGGCCGCGGGAGTGCCGAGCAGCACCAGCCCGGCGCCGGCGACCGAGGCGATCAGCCCGCGCACGAGGTCGCGCCCATCCGGTATCCGCGCACCCGGTCGGTCATGTCGTCGGAGCCCTCAGCCGCTGCGCCCGCCGCGCCGGCACCGGTCCACGACATGGCGTGCACCTCGGAGAGCAGGCCCTTGAGCCCGCCCGTGGCGGCGAACAGCTCGAGCGGAGCGACGACGCGCACCACGTTGCGTGCCCCGTCGAAGGAACCGGTGACGGCACCCAGCCCGCTCATCGCCCAGGCGTAGCCGCCGGGGCTGTCGCTGTAGTCCTGGCCCGCGGTGACCACCCAGGCGGTGTAGATGTCGCCGTCGACCTCGCGCGAGGCCTGTAGCGCGTAGCGCTTGCCCTGGCTCCCGAAGTACACGACGAAGCTGTGCCGCAGCGGGCTGGTCGTCGTCTCGGGGTCGATGTCGACCACCGCGAAGGAGGCCGTGACGTTGCGCTTGTCGGTCTTGAGGTCGACGTACACGAGGTCAACGAGGCTCTGGTCGTCGACCAGGGGCGGCGACCCGAGCGAGTCGACGTCACCCCGCGGATCGCTGATCAGGTGCCTGCACGCGGGTGCCGCCGCGCCCGCGCTCGGCACGAACGCCGCCGCCGAGAGGGCGGCGCAGACCAGCACAACGGCCCGGCGGGGCAGGGCGATCGCAGCGCGCATGTCGTGTCTCCGATCCGGCAAAGGCCCCCGGCAAGGGGTACGACCCCGAGCCCGACAGGTAACAGCCCTCAGGCGCAAGACGGCCGACCGCTGGTGTAGACGGCAGCTGAGCGAGCCAGGTCAGCTCCCGCATAGCTGCCCTCGAAGCTGCCCGTGGTCGGTTCGCGGACACCGTTACCCCACCAGGAGATGGCGTGCAGCCCGGTGATGGTCCTGCCGACGCCGCCGGACGCTGCGAAGGCGCTGCGCGGGAAGGTCATCAGCACCGTGTTCTTGCGCACGTCGACCTTGCCCGTGCCGTCACCGGCGAGCTCGCCCGAGCCGGCGCCACCGTTGGGGTTGTCCTCCGGGGACGCATCACCTGCCGTGACGTGCCAGGCCTCCGTGACAGGACCGCCCAGCTTCATGTTGTCGTAGTCGAGCCAGTAGCTCTGGCCGTTGGTCGTGATGGTCACGCGGTAGGCGAGATCCGCGACCGGCGCACTTGCCTCGTCCGGAAGGTCGACCACCTGCACCTTGGCGTAGAGGTTCCTGGCATCCGTCCGCACGTCGGCCGCGATCAGGTCCGCCGCCTGCCCCGCGACGATGACAGTGGGTGTCGTGGTGTTCAGGTCGCCCACGGGGTCCGTGAGCTGGTGCCGACAAGGCGCCGCGCCCACCGCGTTCGCCGTACTCGTCGGGACCGCAACACCTATCGCGATGAGCATCGCCGCAGCAGCGCGCATGCGTGCCCCCTGGGAAGAGCGGACGATCAGGACATCTCCAGCAATTCGACACGCTAGCGCGTCAGAGCGTCCACCGCGACGGAGGTCAGGGCACCGAGTGCGAGTACGGCGACTGCCAGTGGGCCGTGAGGACCTGTCATGGCTGTTCTGGGCGCACCAGCGGGAAGAGGATCGTCTCGCGGATGCCAACACCGGTGAGGAGCATGACGAGCCGGTCGACGCCCAGGCCCATCCCGCCCATCGGCGGCGCGCCGTGCTCGAGGGCGCGCAGGAAGTCCTCGTCGAGCTGCATGGCCT
>JAVXVI010000177.1:0-16168 GCA_032230005.1 Actinomycetota bacterium
ACTGCACCACACCCAGGGGGTGAACGGTTTCGACTCTGGACGTTGATGCAGGGGAAGCGGGTCGAGAAGCGATGTGATCTCGTAAACCTCGTCGAAAATGATAACTGCCAACACGCAGAACACGCTCGCCCTCGCTGCCTAAGCGAGACTGAACGAGCCGTGAACCTGGGCATGCCTTGGGCCCAGGACCTCACGTCATCTACAAGGCTTGGTAGCTGACTTACGCCAGTGGGGTCAGCATCGACAAGTTCAGTGGCTGGGTCCCCGAACAACTGCTAGCGAGGGTTGGGGACTGAGACTTTCTCGTTAGCTGCACCCGGAGAAGCCCTGTTGAACCGCCGGAGGACCCGGGTTCGATTCCCGGCACCTCCACCGCACGTACGACGCCCCTGACCTGCGCCGCAGGCTGGGGGCGTCCTCGGCCGAGCGACAATCGAACTAGTTCCTGCGGATCACATCCGATCAGCGGTGAATCTGATGGGATCTGACTGTTTGCCGGGATTCGTCTCTGCGGCCACCCGGGCAGCCTCGATGATCCGGCCATGTCGGACCCCTATGACGCGGAGCTGTTCGAGGCTCTCGACGCCGTCGTTCAGATCCTCGAGCAGGGACCGGATCGCCTCACGGTCGTCGCCGCGCGCGCGGAGGAGCTGAGATCCGGTCGGTCCCGCGGACTCAGCTATGCGGAGCTGCTGACGGGCGCGCGCCATCCGATCGTGCTCGACGTCCTTGCCGAGCTGCTCGACGGCCT
Organism: Actinomycetota bacterium; assembly: GCA_032230005.1. Taxonomy (GTDB): domain Bacteria; phylum Actinomycetota; class Actinomycetes; order Mycobacteriales; family SCTD01; genus RYN-124. Next base: position 752 of record JAVXVI010000177.1, read on the forward strand.
GTTCGACGCCGGCAGTCGGCTGCGTCGCGCTGAAGCCAGGGCCCTGTACGCCGACAGCCTCAGCATGGACAAGATCGCCTCGCTGCTGGGGGTCAGCCGGCAACGCGTGTCCGCCATCATCAACAGCCCTTTCGGTCGGCGCGAGTCCGAGTCTGCTGAGGCTCGGGATCGGCGGGTGGGCCTGTCGCTGACTGGCCCGGAGTTCCGTCTGATCGCCGAGTCTTTGCCGCTGCTCGTCGGGGTCACGGACAGCGAGGGCAGAACGGAGTACGTCAACCAGCAGACCGTGGAGTACACGGGCTTGCGCCGCCTCACAGGTGAGGAGTGGGACTGGCCCACCACCCTTCATCCGGACGATCGTGAGGCTGCTGAGAGCAGCTGGCGCACGGCGGTGGCGACGGGTTCGCCCTACGACATCGAGTCGCGGATCCGGCGTGCCGACGGTGAGTACCGCTGGCACCTGTGCAGGAGCCTGCCGGTGCGCGGGCCTGATGGCCGGCCGCTCAAGTGGATCGGCACGGGCACCGACATCGAGGACCTCAAACGGGCTGAAAGCGAGCTGGCCCGACTGCGGGCAGTCGTCGCCGGGCTGGCGTCCCCCGCGCAGTCGTTGCCGCAACGGCCGTAGCAGTGCCTACCGTGCGCCATGGACGAGGGCCCTCGAACCATTTCCACGCAGCCCGGTCCGGCTGCTGACGTGGCCGGTGACGCCGCTCGGTTCCACTCAGCCGTCCTCGCTGCCATGGGGCAGGCCGTCATCGTCACCGACCCGGCCGGCTTGATCCTGTTCTGGAACGCCGCCGCTGAGCGGACCTACGGATGGACGGCCGCCGAAGCGATAGGCAAGCCGATCGGCCGGATCGTCATCCCGCCCGAGTCCCTACCGCAGGCCCGCGTCATCGGGGCAACAGTGCTCTCCGGTGAATCGTGGACGGGCGATCTCGTGCTGGGCCGCCACGACGGATCGACGTTCCCGGCGCGGGTCACGGCTGCGCCCGTGCTGGCTGATGACGGTCTGCTCATCGGCATCGTCGACCTGTCCGACGACATCACCGAACGGCAGGAGTCGGAGCAGGCGGCGCAGGCGTTCCTCGCCCTGGTCACGTTCACGGCCGACGCCGTGTTCACCAAGAACCTCGACGGCGTCATCTTGACGTGGAACCGCGGGGCCGAGCGGCTCTACGGGTACATGGCTGCTGACGTGATCGGGCGACATGTGAGCCTGCTTCATCCCGCCGCCTCAGGCGCGGAAGTCGCGTCCCTGCTACGTGTCGTGGCCGCTGGCGACTTCGTGCACGGCCTCGAGACCGTGCGGCAACGTCGCGACGGCACCAGCGTCGACGTGTCGCTGACGATCTCGCCGATCTTCGACCGCCAGGGCGAGGTCGTCTCAGCGTCCGTGATCGGGCGCGACATCAGTGAGCGCAGGCGACTCGAGCGCCAGCTGGCCAAGCAGTCGACGTACGACGATGTGACTGGCCTTCCCAATCGGGCGCTGCTCGAGGACCGGCTCGCCCAGGGGATCGCGCGCTCGCAGCGACGCGGCCATTCGCTCGCCGTCATCTTCGTCGATCTCGACCGCTTCAGCCTGATCAACGCGACTCACGGCTACATCGGCGGTGACCAGGTCCTCGCCGAGGTGGCGGCGCGGTTGCACGCGGCTGTCGCCCTTGACGACACCGTGTCGCGCTTCGGCGGAGACGAGTTCGTCGTGCTCAGCGAGGACGTCGGTGCTGCCGACCTCGCGCGCCTTGCGGACCGCCTCCTTGCGATCCTCGGTGAGACGATCGACATCTCGGGCGTCCCTGTGACCGTCACTGCGAGCATCGGAATCGCGGTCACGCCACCCCTCGTGCCCGACGCCGACGCGCTGCTCCGCTACGCGCAGGCGTCGATGTTCGACGCGAAGGTGCTCGGCCGGGGGCGCTGGCAGGCCTTCGACACCTCGAGTGAGGAGAAGTGGAACGAGCGGATCCAGCTCGGGCGGGAGCTGTCCGACGCGATGGCCCAGAACATCCTGCAGGTCCACTACCAGCCTGTCGTCGAGCTCGCCAGCGGACGGGTTCTCGGCCTCGAGGCACTGCTGCGCTGGGACCACCCGACCCGCGGTTGGGTGCCTCCCGCGCTGTTCGTGCCCCTCGCTGAGGACACCGGTCTGATCGCGGCCCTCGACGACTGGGTGTTGCGGCAGGCTTGCCGCGACGCGGTCACGCTGCGGCGCGACGGGCTGCTGCCAGCGACCGCCTATCTCGCGGTCAACGTCTCGGCGCGCAATGTCGGCGATCCGGCGCTCGTTGCGCGGGTGCGGGATGCCGCAGACAGCGCGGGGCTCCCCTTCACGTCGCTCGAGCTGGAGGTGACCGAGACGGGACTCCTGACCGATGCCCGCTCGGCCGGCCGCGTGCTGGGGGAGCTGCGCGACCTGGGCGTCGGGGTCGCCTTGGACGACTTCGGCACCGGCTACTCGTCGCTGACCTACCTGCGACAGCTGCCGATCACCACCCTCAAGGTGGATCGCGAGTTCGTTCAGCACGTCGCCTTCCGGGCGGACGACCTGGCCATCGCCGCGTCCGTGGTCGATCTGGGCCACGCCGTCGGCCTGCGCACCGTCGCGGAGGGTGTCGAGACACCGGAGCAGCTGGCGATCCTGCACCGCATGGGTTGTCGCGCCGGGCAGGGGTACATCTGGAGTCCTGCGCTGCCCCTCCTGGAGCTGGCGAAGCTCCTGAGAGGGCAGGACGGGTTCCTCGCTGCTCCTGCTGCTGGGCAGAACCTCGGTCGAGTGACGCGAGCGGCCGCGCCGCAGGTATCGAACCAACACGGTCTCCACCGCATCACGCGACTCCATGGGGAGGGGGCGTCGTTGGCGACGATCGCCGCCGCGCTCAACGCGGAGCTGTACCGCAGCCCGACCGACCAGCGCTGGCACCCGGCGAGTGTGGCGCGAGTCATTGCCGATGTGGCCTACCGGGCGCGGCGCAAGCAGCAGCTGACCGCCCGTGAAGGAACGTCGCGCCGCTGACGGAATCTGGTGTCCGTCGGCACTAGATGACTGCCATGGACGAGCGACCCCGTCCGGCACCTTGGTGTCGTTTTCAGCGGCCTTCGTAACATGCCGCCGCGCGGCGCCGAGGCTTAGGTGTGAGGCACGAGCATTCGTGTCGCGCCCTGGACCCGGAGGAACGCCTTGACGAACCGCCTGCGCCGCGGCTCCGCCCCGGGCATCGGCATCACCGTTCGTCTCGTCACGCTCGTCCTGCTGCCCGTGACCCTCCTTTGCGCTTTCGCCGGCACGATGGTGCTCTCCCGGCAGGCGACAGCGACGCAGGCCGGCGCCGTGGAGCGGGAGCTGAGGCACCTCACCGGCCTCGTCGACCTCCGTGACGCGCTGCGCACGCAGGAGTCCTTGCAGGCGATGACAGTGCGTCTCGCGCAGCTGGGGGTCACCCCGGCGGTCGCGTCACAGTTCCTGGGGATCGATCTCGCCGGCGAGGCAGCCAAGGCACGCATCCGGGCAACTACCGCCGTGACCGCGCTCGGTGCGGGGTCGCCCATCCACGACGTCGACCTCCGCGCGCTGTCTCGCGACATCGACTTCGGTGTCGTGCCGCCCGCTGATGCGCTGGTGCGACTGACTGCAAACGTCGATGTGGCAAGCGCTTCCGTTCAGCACACGCTGTCCGGGCTGGATGTCGCCGGGCGGGAGGCGCGGATCGTCAGTCCGATCGAGGCCCTCGAACTCGTGACCCTCTTCGAGGGAGTTGCCACCGCGCAGGGACTGGACCTCAGCGCGCTGTGGTTCCCGGCGCCCGGCGCGACGCCGAAGTCGGCGGCCGTCGCGTTCGCCAGCCTGGCCCGCCATACCGCGGTGTACGACGCCACGGTCACCTACGTGCGTCGGCTTGCTGTGGCGTCCGTCGTCGACAGCTTGGACGTCGTGGCGGCCGATCCGGGAGTGGCGCGCTTCACTGCGGCGGTCGCCGCCGAGCTGCTCTCCGCGCCGGCGGTCAAGCCGTTGGCGACGTCGGAGACCCCGAAGGTGGCAGCCGTCTTCCGTGGGTTCCTTCACAAGAGCGCATTGCTACGCGACGTCGTCGCGGCCGCGGCGCGCGAGGTTCGCGACGTCGCCAGCAAGCTCGCGACCGATGGCAGGTCCGGCTTGCTGTTCTGGGGGCTCGGCACGGCCATCCTGGCCCTGGCCTCGCTCGGTGTCGCGTTGCTGCTCGGCCGATCCGTCTCGCGGCCGCTCAAGCAGCTCGCGGCGTACGCCCACGCCGTCAACGAGGGAGACCTCCACGGTGCACCTGCCGTCCGGAGCAACCACGGTCCGCGGGAGACGAGGCTCGCCTTTCGTGCCTTCGGCGACCTCGTGGCCAGCCTCCGGCTGCTCGATGCGAAGGCGAATGCCCTGGCGCACTGTGACTTCGCCGACCCGGTGCTCGGAGCGACGCTGCCTGGTCGGCTCGGGGAGTCACTCCAGAGCTCGGTGATGGTGCTGTCGGACTCGATCATCAAGCGTGACGAGCTGCAGGCGCACCTGAGCCATCAGGCCAACCACGACTCGCTGACCGGCCTCTACAACCGGCCGGCCGCGGTCGCGGGCATCCAGGAGGCCATCGACCGCGCGAACCGGACCGGCGCCGCCACGGCGGTTCTCTTCGTGGACCTCGACGACTTCAAGCAGGTCAACGACCGGCATGGGCATGAGGTCGGCGACACGGTGCTGCAGCAGGTAGCGGCGCGAATGAATGCCACCTTGCGCAGCGGCGACTTCGTGGCACGCTTCGGTGGCGACGAGTTCATCGTCGTCGCGCAGTGCACCGACGTCGCGAGTGTGACCGAGCTGGGACGCCGGCTGGTGGAGGTCGTCGATGCCGAGATGGAGATCGGATCCGAGCGCATCGTCGTCGGTGCGTCCGTCGGGATCGCGTTGAGCCTGGACGGGCCTGAGGACCCGATCGAGCTGATCGCCCGCGCCGACGCTGCGATGTACCGAGCCAAGCAGCGCCACGGCTCAGCCATCGAGCTGTTCGATGCGGAGCTTCAGGCCGAGCTGCTTCACCGGGTGGACGTCGAAACGGCCCTGGGAGCGGCCCTTGCTCAGCCCGACGGCGGCGGGCTGCGTCTGAGCTACCAGCCGGTCGTCGACGCTGCGTCGGAACGTCTGGTCGGTCTCGAGGCGCTGGTGCGCTGGAACCGGCCGGGCCACGGGATGCTGCCCCCGGACGCGTTCATCCCGATCGCGGAGTCGACGGACCTCATCGTCGACCTGGACTGCTGGGTCCTCGATGAGGTGGCCAGACAGCTCCTGCTGTGGGACAAGGACGCCGTCCTCGCGGGCATCCCGGTGTCGGTGAACATCAGCGGACGCCACCTGCTGAGCCGGCGCCTGCCCGCCCACATCAGCAGGGTCCTGGCTCGGACCGGCATCGCCCCGGAGCGCATGACGGTGGAGATCACCGAGACCGTGGTGCTCGACGACCTGCTCGCCGCGGCGGACGAGCTCGAGGCGGTGCGGGCGCTGGGCGTGAAGGTGGCCATCGATGACTTCGGCACGGGGTACACGTCCCTGGCGCAGCTCCAGCAGCTGCCGATCGACACGATCAAGATCGATCGGTCGTTCGTCAGTCAGCTCGACGCCAAGCGCGGACGGGCACTGGTGCGGATGGTGACCGTTTTCGGGAAGTCGATGGACATCACCGTGGTCGCCGAGGGAGTGGAGACCGCCGCCGAGCTGTCCGCACTCCAAGGCATGGGCGCGGACCGTGTGCAGGGCTTCCTGCTCAGCCGCCCGTTGCGGCCTGATGCGTTGGCGACCTGGGCGGCTCATGCCGCTCGCGCCCGAAGGTCGAGCATCGCCTAGGCCGCCGGTGTCGTCAGGCCTGACGCAGCAGGGTTGCGTAGAGGGTCAGGCCCGGCCCGAACGCGAGCATCACCACGTGGCCACCCATGGCGATCGGCGTACGGCGGCGCAGCTCGTCGAGCACCAGCAGTACGGTCGCGGACGAGCAGTTGCCGTAGTCGCGCAGTGTCGCGCGCGACGCGTCGAGTGCGCCTTCAGGCAGCCCGAGCTTGTCGGCGCAGACGTCCAGGATCCGCGGGCCGCCTGGATGCACTGCCCAGCCCTCGACGTCGGAGATGGTCAGGTCGTGCTTCGCGAGCAGGCCGGTCACGACGTCGTGCACATGGCGGGCGAGCACGTCGGGGACCCGGGCCGACAATCCCATCCGGAACCCGTGGTCGGTGATGTCCCAGGTCATGTGGTCCTGGTGGCCGACGTCGGTACGCGCGACCGTGTCGACGACCTGCAGCCCGTGCCCGTCGGGTACGACGACGACGGCCGCGGCGGCGTCGGAGAACAGCGCGTGGGCCACCATCTGCTCGACCTCGTCGGTGGCCGGCTGCACGTGCAGGCTCGGCAGCTCGACGCACAGCAACACGGCCGTCAGCCCTCTCGCGGCGACGGTGTCCGCAACGGCTCCGAGGCCGGGAAGCGCGGCGTAGCAGCCCATGTGCCCGACCAGGAGCCGCTGCACGTCGGCGCTCATGCCGAGATCTCGGGCCAGCAGGATGTCGACGCCTGGGGTGGCGTAGCCCGTGCACGACACGACCGCGAACAGCCCTACGTCGTCAGCCGCGACGCCCGCTGCGTCGAGGGCGCCCGTGACGGCGTCCTTGCCGAGCGGCATGGCCTCGCCGAGGTAGCGCTCCATCCGGGCGCCGGTGCCCAGGCCACTGACGTCCTCGATCCGCGGGTCGAGAGCGCCGTGCCGTCGTACGACGCCGGAAGACCGCCATATCCGCTCGGCCATCCGGCTGCCGGAGTAGTGGTCCCGGAAGAACTCGTCCCAGAGCCCCTGCTGGTCCATCGCCGCCGGGACTGCCGCAGCAGCTCCGGTCAGGACTGCTCTCACCACCGAGCCACCGCCGTGTCGTTGTCGGGATCGAGTCCAAGTGTCGCTGCCCCGAGCCAGTCGGCGCACACGTCACTCGTGGCCGGGTGCAGGGCGCCGCAGCGCGCGTCGCGGAACAGCCGCTCGAGCGGGTTGCCGCGACGCGTCGACGAGGTGCCGCACGCCTCGACCATCGACGTCGCGACGCGGCTCGCGGTGTCGCCGGCCAGCAGCTTCGCGCGGTAGACCCAGCGATTGGTCTCGGGGGTGCCGGGGGCGATGTCGACCTGGCGGGCGGCCTCCGCTGTCACGAGCCACGCCGCCTCGACGTCGGCATCGGCCCGGCCGAGCCGCGCGCGGACGGCCGGCAGGTTGTGCAGGCCGCGCTCCGTCAGCTGGCGGGCTGCTTCGTCGATGGCCGCGCGGGCGACGCCGACGTAGACGGCGGCGTAGGACGCGACCAGCCAGTGCGGCAGTGCTTGCGCAAGGAGGGGAGCGAGCCCCTCGACGCCACCGAGCAGGGCGCTGTCGTCGACCAGAACGTCCAGATGCACGTCGTTGCTCGCGGTCGCCCTCATGCCAAGCGGATCCCACGTGCGCTCCACCGTCACGCCGTCCGAGGCCGGCACCAGGAACTGGCTGATCCGGCTTCGATCCGTGGACCTCGCGACGACGAGGTAGGCGTCGCCATGGCCGGCTCCGCTGCAGAACGTCTTGCTCCCGCGAATGCGCCAGCCGTCGCCTTCGCGCTCGTAGGTCGTCGTCATCTTCGAGAAGCGCGACCCGGCAGCGCGCTCGCTCATCGCGACGAAGAACAGCGAGCCGGCAGCGGCGTCCCGAAGCACGCCGTCTCGCCAGGAGAAGAAGCCCTCGGGGGCGCCCAGCTCGCGGGCCAGGTCGTCCGGGGTGGACGCGAGGGCACCGGTGATCGAGCAGTGCATGTTGAACAGCAGCGCCGTGGCGCCGTTGCCCTGCGCCAGCCCGCGGGCCACGGCGGCGTAGGTCGCAAAGCTGCTGCCGAGCCCACCCAGGCTCTCCGGGACCATCAGCGCGGACAGGCCGCTGCTGCGCAGGTCGGCGAGGTCCTCGGCGGGCACCGACGCGTCCCGGTCGTGGACGTCGGCACGGGCGGCGAAGGCGGGCGCCAGCTGGCGGGCCAGCGCGACGGCGTCGCTCATGTCATGACCTTGCGGCCGAGGCCCTGGTAGACCGCGCCGGTCCACCTGATCGGCAGCATCCGCACGTCTTTGCGCAGGTGCACCAGCCAGGGCAGGACATCGAGCACCGCCGGCCGCAGGCCGCGCACGCGTAGGTCGATGCCGTGCTTCCCGCACAGGTCCTGGAGCCGTCGTGGGTCGACGAAGAGGGCGGGGTCGTGGATGCCGCGCGGCACTGCCGGCAGCCGCTCTCCGATCGTCACGAGCAAAGCCTTGCAGACGGCCGTGTCGGCCAGCGTGTCGCACACCAGGACCCCGCCGGGGGCCAGGACCCGGGCGATCTCGGCCACGAGGCCGTCCAGGTCTGCGACGTGCTCGAAGATCTCGCCGGCGACGACGACGTCGCACGACTCGGTGCGGACCGGCAGCCGCAGCACGTCGCCACGGACGGCTTCGATGCCGTGCTCGCGCGAGATCCGCACCGCGGACCCCCCGATGTCGACGCCGACGTGGCGGTAGCCGAGGGGAGCGGCGTACGGCGCGAGCAGCCCGCCGCCGCACGCGACGTCGAGCAGGACGGCTCCACCGGTGCTGGCCGGCGGGACGAGGGCGGCCCGAGCCGCCGCCAGCCAGTGGAGCGGGGCGAACGCGCCGCGTGGCTTCCACCACTCCGCTGCGAGGTCGTCGTACTGCCCTGGGTCGTTGGCAGGGCGTCGGGTCACCTCCCCATCCTCACCTGCAGGTGCGGAGGGCCGCGCGTCGAACTCCTCCGAAACCCGCTCGAAACGGAGTAGTGCCGCGTGCCCAAGCGTCCCGTTCTGCGCCTGCTGTCCCTTCTCGCCGCCGTCGCGATGGTCCTGCTGGGTGCCCCGGTCGCGGCCAGCGCCGGCGCTCCCGAGCGGACTGCCGTCGTACCGCAGGCCCTGACCCTTCCCGCCGCTTGCAGTGCTGGCGTCTTCTGCGCCGGCGCCGCGACCGGCGACATCACGCCGCCGGTCACGTCGCCGCAGTGGGCCTACACCGCCCGCAACTGCGCGGAGGCGGTTGCGGCCGAGACCAGCGGCTACTCACCGAACCCGGAGAACCACCTCGAGGAGGGCGCCGCCTTCCTGCTCGGCGGCGGCCCGTCCTGCGCCTCCAACAAGGCGGCTCCCGACACCGAGCTCTACGCCAAGACCTGGCCACCGTCGCAGGGGACCTACGGCCGCCTGCAGGCCAACGCCTACGTCCTCGATGACGGCAAGGGCCAGCGGGTCGCGATCGTGCAGGCCGACCTCGGTGGCATCCCCGGCGAGGTGCACACCTACGTCGCCGACCACCTGAAGGCACTCGGGATCAGCCGCGACCACCTGCTCATCTCGGCGACGCACACCCACGGCTCGGTCGGCGCGATGTGGCAGAACGGCGGCTACGCCGTCCTGGGTGGCGACGAGTACGACCCGCGCGTCTTCTACGCCGTCGCCAACGGCCTCGTCGACGCGATCACGCAGGCCGCGTCCCGCCTCGCGCCGGCCAAGCTCGCCGTCGGTGTCGGTCAGATCGTCGGCGCCAACCACAACCGCCGTGGCGACGCCTGGAAGCTCAACCCCGAGGCGACACTCACCACGGACACGCAGAACGCCTACCGGTTCGTCGCCATCCGCATCGACCGCCTCGACGGCGTGCCTCTGGGACTGATCACCAACTTCTCCAACCACGGCGTGATCGTCGAGACCTTCAACTACTACCTCAACGGCGACCAGGCGTCGGAGACGACGAGGTCGGTGAGCTCGGCGATCCGCGCGGCGGCCGAGGCCGACGGCGTGACCTTCCCGGCGGACTGGCAGGTCGTCGACGCGCTCGTCAACGGCGCGCAGGGCGACATCACTCCCGAGGCCGACAACGGCGGCTGGCCGGACGGCACCTACGACGCGTACGGCTACGACAGCAGCCTCGACCGGTCACCGCCGTTCGGCCAGTTTGCCAAGATGGAGAACGGCGGCATGCGCCAGACGCCGGAGGCGCTGCGGCTCTGGCGCGACCTCGGTCCGAAGCTGACGAGCGACGTCACACTGGACGCGCGGATGGACTTCGTCTGCTTCTGCGGGCAGGGCGTCGAGAACGACCCCTACGACCCGTACGACGACCCGAAGTACGACCCGACGAAGTCCTGCGGCGCGGACTCCGCGACGGCTGACGACCCGTCGTACCGCTCGACCTCGCGCGAAGCGGTGCTCGGCACCGGGGACGGGACGTGCCTGCCCACCACCGTCTACCCGAGCCACCACCGCGAGCAGCAGCTGATCGTGGGGGCTCCCGGCGTGAGCCCCTACACGGCTCGCGTCCAGGTGCTGCGGATCAACGACACCGGGCTGGTGTCGGTGCCCGGTGAGGCGACGATCCAGATGGGCCGCCGCATCGAGAGGTCGGTCAAGGCGGCGGCTGGTGGGCTCTTCAGCAACGTCTTCATCGCCGGGTTGGCCAACGACTACGCGTCCTACATGGCCACGACGCAGGAGTACGAGGCCTATCAGTACGAAGGGTCGTTCTCGCTGTTCGGTCAGCAGACCGGCAACCTGCTCAAGAACCGGCTCGTGCACCTCGCGCAGCTCATGGCCGCCGACTCCCCGGTCGAGCCGTGCACGACAGAGCGCAACTGCCTCGAGCCGCCGCCGACCACGGAGCTGGCAGTGGCGCCGGCAGCGACATCGCCGGACGTGCTCGCGGGCACCCCCGAGTCGCAGCCGGCAGATGTGCAGCGCTTCACCGGCACGTCGTTCGCGTGGATCGGCGGCGGACCGTCGGCGGAGTGGAAGCAGAACGACGCGATGGTCGAGCTGCAGCGGCAGAACGGCGGCGCCTGGGAGACGGTCGCCAGCGACCTCGACTCGACGGTGCCGGTGCACTACGACAAGTGCGGGTCCGAGAACCACTGGACGGCGTACTTCGACCCGACGGTTGACGCACCCACCGGGACCTACCGCTTCCACGTCACCGGCCACGACGCCCTGGCCCCCGGCACCGTCCAGCCCTACGTCCTCGACTCCGGCAGCTTCACCGTGTCGACGTACCGCTACGCGACCGTCGTCGCGACCGGCACCGGGCAGTACGCCGTGGCCAACCCGGCTCCGGACCCGCTGGCCAACTACCGCTACCGCCCGAGGACCAACGTGGCGGCGTCGGTGGAGGGTGGCGGCGCGACGTTCACGGTTGCGTCCGGTGCGACGCGCGTCATCCCGCCGGGCGGGATCACCGACCCGTACGGCAACACCAACACGCAGACCATCACGGTGTCGGATGCAGGGGTCACGGGAACGCCGGCCGCGCCGGCGCCGGTGCGCGCTACGCCCCGACTGGTCTGCGCCAGCGTGACCCCGGCGGCCGCCGTACCGGAGGGACCGTGGACGCCCGGGTTCGCGCTGGCGGCCATGGTGCTCGGCGGTCTCGTGGTCCGCCGGGCCCGCCGCCGTACGGCATAAGCCTTTTCTCGACGACTCAGCCTCGACGGAAGGCCTTCCGGACGCCCTTCTTCGCGACCGCCTTCGTGCCGTCCATCGCCGCTGCGGTCGGGCCGGCGATGAGGTTGCCGGGCGGGGTGTCGGGTGCCTTCGGGTGCGGGCTCTTCGGCGAGATCGCCTTCGCCTTCTCCATGGTCTCGCCGAGGGCCTGCAGCTCCTTGCGCCCCATGGCCTCGCGGACCTTGGGGAACATCTCGCCCTCCTCCTCCTCGACGTGGTGGCGGACGCTCTCGATGAGCACCTTCACCTTGGCGTCGAAGCGCTCCGCCTCCGGCGAGAGCCCCTCGAGCTCGGAGAGCGTCCACTTGACGATGTGGTGCTCCTCGAGGCCCTCGAGCACGTCGTCGTCGATGTCCGGTGCTTTCTCGCGGACCGTCGGGTAGAAGTGCTGCTCCTCGATGGCGGCGTGCGTGCTCAGTGCCTCGATGATCTTGTCGACGACCTCGCGCTTGGTCTTCTTGGCTCCGTCACCGAGCTTCTCGAACTGCTTGAACAGCTTCTCGACGTCCTTGTGGTCGGTCTTCAACAGGACGATGGCGTCAGGCAAGGGATCCTCCGGGCTCAGGTGGTGGCCCGGTCCCTACCCCGTTGTGTCGGTCCTGATCGTCGCGGGTTCGGCGGCTGCGGCCAGGCCGTCGGCCAGCACGCCGATGAGGCGGGCGGCGTCGTCGGGGGAGAGCCGGGTCGTCGCGACGCAGCCGCCGTCCCGCCAGGTGCTCAGCACCACGCAGCCCCTGTCCAGGTGCCAGGACACCCGCAAAGCGCGCTCGCCGGCGCCGTCGCCCGTGCGCACGTCAGCGAACCACTCGGTGCGCGGCGGCATGGGTAGGACGGTCACAGGCAGAGCGTGCGCTGCGCACCGCCCGCTGTCCAGGGTGGTTCGCTGCCGTGAAACCGTGACATCGCTGTACGACGAGAGGAGCACGGGTCGTGGTCGACCTCGCCGCCGCACGGATCCTGGCGAAGGCCGGTCTCCTGAAGCCGGCCCGGCCGGATCAGCTGATCGGCATGGCCCTGGCCGTGGCGCGGTGGGGCCTCACGCCGGCGACGGGTTATGCCGCCGGCGCCGCCCGTCACCCTCGCAAGCCGGCGATCATCGACGACCAGGGCGTCCTCACGTGGCGTGAGATCGACACCCGCACCGACCGCATCGCCGGGGAGCTGCGGGCGAGGGGCATAGCGGAAGGCGACGCCGTCGGCCTGCTGGCCCGCAACGGCCGCGGCTTCGTCGAGGCCACGACCGCCCTGTCCAAGTGCGGTGCCGACGTTCTCTACCTCAACACCGGCTCCGCCGGCGGCCAGGTCGACGAGGTGCTGACCCGGGAGAAGGCCACCGCAGTCGTCCACGACGCGGAGTTCGCGGACCTGCTGGCGGAGGCATCGCACGGCCGCATCGAGATCACGACCGAGCAGCTCACGCAGATCGCGACCGAGCCGGGTCCGGGGGCGCCGCCGCGGCCCGCGCGCGCATCGCGGCAGGTGATCCTGACGAGCGGCACGACGGGTGCTCCTCGCGGCGCGGCCCGCAGCGGCGCGAGCATCGAGGACCTGGTGTCGTTCCTGTCCCGGATCCCGCTGCACGCCGAGGAGACCACCGTCATCGCCGCGCCGGTGTTCCACGCGTGGGGGCTGGGCCACCTGTCGCTGGCGATGGTGATGGGGTCGACGGCAGTCCTGCGGCGCAAGTTCGACCCGAAGCAGGTGCTGGCCGACATCGAGGAGCACCAGGCGACGACCCTCGTGGTGGTGCCGGTGATGCTCGAGAAGCTGCTCGCCGCTGACCCTTCGTCGTACGACCTGTCCTCCCTCCGCGTCATCGCCTCCAGCGGCAGCGCGCTGCCGGGAGAGATCGCCGAGAAGACGCTCGAGGCCTTCGGGCCGGTGCTCTACAACCTCTACGGGTCGACGGAGGTGGCCTACGCCGCGGTCGCGACGCCCGAGGACCTGGCGGCGGATCCGCGGACGGCGGGCAAGGCTCCGCACGGCGTGACGCTGCGCATCGTGGACGAGGACGACAAGGAGCTGCCGCCGGGGGAGTCGGGGCGGATCTTCGTGGGCAGCGGGTTGTCGTTCGAGGGCTACACGGACGGGTCCGACAAGGACCGGCTGGACGGGCTGATCGGCACCGGCGATCTCGGCGTGCTCGACGAGGAGGGCCGGCTGACGGTGCTCGGCCGCGACGACGACATGGTCGTCATCGGCGGCGAGAACGTCTTCGTCGGTCAGGTCGAGGACGTCCTGCTCGCCCACCCGAAGGTCTCCGACGCGGCAGTCGTGGGCGTCGACGACCCGTCGTACGGCGCGAAGCTCGTGGCTCACGTGGTGCTGTCGGGGAAGGCTGAGGACAAGGAGCTGCAGGACTGGGTGCGGTCGAAGCTGGCGCGGTTCGCCGTGCCGCGGGAGATCCAGGTGCACGACGAGCTGCCTCGCAACACCACCGGAAAGGTCCTCAAGCGGGAGCTGACCTCTTGACCGCTCCTGCCGAGCTGGACCTGCCGGACCTGGACGAGGACGTCGCGGCGGATCGGCCCTGGGTCACGATCGTCTGGAACGATCCGGTCAACCTGATGAGCTACGTCACGTTCGTCATCATGGAGCTGTTCGGCTACCCGCGGGAGAAGGCGCACGCGCTGATGCTCGACGTCCACGAGAAGGGCAAGGCGGTGGTCTCCAACGGCACCCGCGAGCAGATGGAGCACGACGTCGCGCGGCTGCACGCCAAGGGCCTGTGGGCCACGCTGCAGCAGGACTGACGTGCGCTTCAAGCGGACGCGGCACGGTGTCGAGGCCAAGCTCGACGAGGTGGAGGCGCAGGTCCTCGCGCAGTGCGCAGCCGAGCTGCTCGAGCTCCTGGGGGAGCCCGAGGACGTCACCGGGGACCCGCTCGAGGCGCTCGTCGGGCTGCCGCCGGGCGAGGTGTCGACGCCGGACGACCCGGCGGTGGCGCGGCTCTTCCCAGCGGCGTACGGCGACGACGACGCGGCCGCGCAGGAGTTCCGCCGCTTCACCGAGTCGGACCTGCGGGCGGGGAAGCGGGCCGCCGCCTCGCAGGCGCTGGTGTCCCTGCAGCCGCTGCTCGGGGTCGGCGGAAAGCTCGCCCTGGACCGCGACGAGGCCGATCTCTGGTTGTCGTGGCTCAACGACATCCGGCTCGTCCTCGGCACCCGCCTGGAGGTCACCGAGGACGCGTTCGAGGACGACCTCGACCCCGACGACCCGAACGCGCAGGTGATGGCGATCTACGGCTGGCTCGGCTGGCTCCAGGAGTCGCTGCTGTCGTGCCTCGAACCGCGTCCGCAGGCCTGAGGGTCGCGGGCTCGGTAGCCTGAGGCGCGTGCTCACGCTGCCCCGCTCGATGGTCGACGCGATCGTCGCGCACGCCCGTCGCGACCACCCGGACGAGTGCTGCGGCGTGATCGCCGGGCGCGACGGGGTGGCCACCCGGATGTTCGAGATGGACAACGCCGAGCGGTCCCCTACGGGGTTCACCTTCGACAGCGCCGAGTGGCTGAAGGTCTACCGCGAGATCGACGACGCCGACGAGGACCTGCTCGTCGTCTACCACTCGCACACGGCCACCGAGGCCTATCCGTCGCGCACCGACATCCGCTGGTCGGTCAACACCCCGGGAGCCTCGTGGCTGCTGGTCTCCACCCGCTCGCCCGCCGATGAGGTCCGGTCCTTCCGGATCACGGACGGGGAGGTCGTGGAGGAGGAGATCCGGATCACAGAGGCGCCTGGCCCACCCGGAATGCACGCCTGACCTGCGCCTGTTGGACGATAGGAGCAGCACCCGACAGTGAGGAAGGCCCCTACCCCATGGCCATCGAGGTCCGGATCCCGACGATCCTGCGCACGTACACCGACGGC
>JAVXVI010000178.1:0-10395 GCA_032230005.1 Actinomycetota bacterium
CCGGCGTCGAACGGCGAGTTCATCCCACCCCCGCCGACTGCGGAGCAGTTCCGCATCATGGAGATGCAGGACGAGGCCGCTGAGGACCTGCGACGCCGCATGGGCCTGAGCCGCCGCTCCTTCGTGCGCAGCGCCGCGGCGTACGGCCTCGGCCTGTGGGCCATCTCGCAGGTGATGCCAGGGCACTTCGGGTCGTACGCCGCCGCCAACCCGCCAGGGACGGGTGCCTGTGACCTCGAGTGGCCAGGCGCGCAGCTGGCGAACCTGCCCGGTGAGTTCATCTTCGACATCCAGTCGCACCACATCGACTCGCAGGGGATGTGGCGCGTCGACAACCCCGGCTTCCACGTCGTGTTCATGGCGCTGTGGGAGCAGTCCGGGCCGCTGGGCGGGTTCCCGGGCACCTACAAGGACGGCAAGCCGCACGGCTTCGGTCGCGGCGGTGAGCTCGACCCGATCGAGAACCTGTCGCGGTTCCACTACATGAAGGAGCTGTACCTCGACTCCTCCACCAACATGACCGTGCTGTCCGCTGTGCCGTCGGCTCCCGAGCAGCAGCCGCTGCCGATCAGCGAGGCCGCGAAGACCATCGACATGGTCAACAAGCTGGCGAAGTCGCAGCGTGCGGTCATGCACGCGTTCGTCATGCCCAACCGCGGCTCCGGAGGGCACAACACACCCGGTGTGCGGCCGGTCTTCCAGCAGGACGAGTGGGACGCGATGGAGAACAACGTCGTCTCGCTCGGCAGCCGGCTGCGGGGGTGGAAGGTCTACACGCCCTGGGGCGACATCCCCAACTCCAGCGGCTGGTTCCTCGACGACGAGGTCGGCATGGCCTTCATCAACCAGGTGCGCCACCTGGTGAAGAAGGGCGGGCCCAACGTCATCGCCTGCCACAAGGGATTCGCACTGCCGACGTTCGACCAGCGGGCGGCCTCGCCGCGCGACATCGGGCCGGCCGCGCGGCAGAACCCCGACATCAACTTCATCGTCTACCACTCGGGCTACGACAGCGAGACGCAGACGGCGTACCCGGGCGACGACAAGGTCAACTCCGCCGATCGCGGGGTCAACTCTCTCGTCAAGACGCTGCGCGAGAACGGCTGGGACGCAAGCCGCTTCATCCCGCGCGGCCTCCAGCACGGCAACGTCCCCAACGTCTACGCCGAGATCGGCGCGACGATGCGCTCGGTCATGAGCACGCCGGATGAGCTGGCTCACCTGCTCGGCAAGCTCATCACGCACGTGGGAGCGCAGCGCGTCGTCTGGGGAACCGACAGCCTGTGGTTCGGCTCGCCCCAGTCCGTCATCACCGGCCTGCGCGCTTTCAAGATGAGCGCCAAGGCGTGCGAGCTGTACAACCTGCCGCACGACCTGGACGGCGACCGCTTCGACCCGCGCCTCAACGCGCTCGACGCCCACAACTACACGTCCAAGCACGACCACATCGCGGACTGGCCGACGGACGGCAAGTCGCACCCGGAGCGGACGATCCGCAACGGCATCTTCGGGCGCAACGCCGCGGTGCCCTACAAGGTCGACCCCGACGCCTCACGGCTGAAGATCTCGTGCGACGCCGTCGAGGCGACGCGGCAGTCGTTGCTGATCCGGCCCGGCAGCGAGCACGAGATCTCGCCGGCCGCGTCCAATCGCATCCTCGGCCCTCGCAACCGCCGGGAGACGCTCGCCCTCACCTGGCCGAACGCGCCGTGGGCGCCATGAAGGCGTCACGGCTGCTCGCGGCCGTCATCGCGACCGTCGGCCTGCTCGCCCTTCCGTCGGGCGCTGCGCCGGCGAAGACCTACGCCCCGCCGTTCGCGCTGGGTCCGTCCGGCGGCGACTCCGACGGCTATCAGTCAGCCGACCCGCAGGGCCGGATCGTCGTGTTCCGCACGTACCCGGCACCAGGACCGATCAGCTGCCCGGGCGCCGGCCACTACGCGACCTTCAAGATCGTGCACAAGGTCACCGGTCCGGTCCACAAGGTGACTGCCGCCTTCACCGAGGCACTCGTCGACCCGTTCGTCTACGTGTCGGTCGGAGTGCGTGACGCGACCGGACGCTGGATCGGCAGCGTCAAGCAGGGTGGCGCGTCCGACAGCGGGACGATCGACGTCCCGGTCCGGTGGGACAGCACCGTGCGCGGACCACTGCAGGTCATCTTCGGGCTCGAGCTGAGCACCGCCTGCCCCAGCACCGACGCCGGCACGCTCCGCTTCACGTCAGTCACGGTCTCGGGATGAGAGGTCTGACGAAGGCGGCTGCAGCGGCGGTGCTCCTGCTGCCACTGCTCGCCCTGCCTTCGTCGGCCGCGGCCGGTGCCGCGTGTGGCCCGGCGAAGCACGTCGGCGGGGACTGGCCGTCGATGGGCCACGACGAGTCCAACACGAGGACGCAACCGGCCGAGAAGACCATCGGCCCGGTCGAGGCGGCCCTGCTGTCACCGGCCTGGACCTTCACAGCGTCAGCTGCCGGTGGCTCCGGCGACTTCACCGGCACCCCAGCCATCGCCGACGGCTGCATGTACATCGCCTCCAACGACGGCTGGGTCTTCGCCGCCAACGCGGACACCGGCAAGCCGGTGTGGTCGACGCACTTCAAGGAAGGCGGCATCAACTCGTCCGTCACGGTGAAGGACGGCGAGCTGTATGTCGCCGTCTCGCGCGTCAGCACGCCGTTCGTCGCCGCCCTCGACCAGCGCACCGGCAAGATCCTCTGGATGACGACACTGGACCACCAGACCGGCTCCGACGTCTACGGCAGCCCGGTGGTGTTCGACGGCGTCGTCATGGAAGGTGTCTCCGGCGGGTCGGCCGAGCTCGGTGACGAGACCGACCGCTACGCCTTCCAGGGCAGCTTCAACTTCATCGAGACCGGGCACAGCCCGCACTCGACGAAGCCGGCCGGCGCGATGCTGCACAAGACGTGGACGATCCAGCCGCCGTCGACGAAGCCGAAGAACGACTACGCCGGGGCCGGGATCTGGTCGACGCCGGCCGTCGACGCCGCGGCAAAGGTCGCGTACGTCGGCTCTGCGAACCCGTTCCGCCCGCAGGCCGAGCACAAGAACGCCGACGCGGTGCTGAAGTTCGACATCGACCGGTCCAGTGCACGCTTCGGCCAGGTCGTCGCGTCGTACAAGGGAACGATCGACGAGTACGTCCCGCAGTACTCGCAGCTGCCCTGCTACGACATCCCTGGCAACCCGGCGCCGTACTACCCGCAGGGCATCGGCCAGTGCGGTGACCTCGACCTCGACTTCGGTGCCTCGCCCAACCTGTTCACGCTGCCGGACGGTCGCAAGGTCGTCGGTGACGGGCAGAAGTCCGGCGTCTACCACGTCATTGACGCCAAGACGATGAAGCCGGTCTGGACGCAGATCGTCGGCCCGCCGTCAGCGGTCGGCGGGATCGTCGGCTCGACCGCGGTCGCGGGCGGGCAGGTGTTCGGGCCGATCACCGTCGGCGGCTACCTGTGGTCACTCGACCAGGCAACGGGCGGGCAGAAGTGGGTCGCTCCGGTCGCCGACGGCGCCCACTACGGCAACCCGGTGTCGACCGCCAACGGCATCGTCTACACCGTCGACTTCCACGGCTTCCTGGATGCGTACGACGCCGCCACAGGCGTCTCTCTGCTGCACCGGCCGCTGATGGTCGGTGGCCCGGTCGCGCCGACGCTTTCGTGGGGTGGCGTCAGCATCGCCCAAGGCACGGTCTACGCGGCCGTCGGCATGAGCGGCTTGCCGGACGGGGAGGTCGTCGCGCTGCGTCCGCTGTCCGGTGGTGGCGGGGTACCCGTACCCGCGCCGCCCAACGGCGTGCCCGGACCTGAGGATGCGGCGTCGCCGCACATCATCGCCGGGGCGCAGGCGCAGTTCTACGGCTACCTGACGCCGGCGATGGTCCTGTCGAAGGGCAGCGGGAAGGTCATCTACACGAACCTCGACGTCGTACGGCACGACGTCGTGCAGGACGTGCGCACCGATGGCGTGGCGAGCAAGGGCAAGGACCCGTGGTGCAAGCGGTTCGCCAAGGGCAAGTGCCCGGTCTTCTGGGCACCGCTGCTCGGACTCGGTGAGTCCGCCGACGTGCAGGGCCTGAAGAACACGGTCGCCGGGCGCAGCTACACCTTCTACTGCAGCCTGCACCCCGGTATGCGCGGGACCCTTGCTGTGGTGAACTGACGCGGTCCGCGACCGACAGGTCCCCCGAACCCCGGGACCACCTGCCGAACGAGGCTGCCGAGATGACCACGACCGCGGCCGGGCGCGCCCGGCCCGGCTCGGGCTGGGGATCGCACCTCGCGACCCGCGTCGTGGCCGAGGTCGCCCAGCTGACGGGTGGGCGGCTGCGTCCTGAGGTCGCCCGGCTGCTCACCGATGTCACCGTCGAGGGCTACGCCGTCTTCCTCGACGTCCTGTCCGGCGACGCTCAGGCCAGCTCACCGGAGCACCTCGCTGCCCTGGTGGGCAACGTCTTCGACGACGTCGACATCAGCCTTGAAGACGCGATGGCACTGCACCGGCACCTCGAGCAGGTGCTGTGGCGTGAGGTGCGGGACCTGGCCCCACCGGAGCTCGCCAGCGCCTCGCCCGCGGAGCTCGAAGCGGCGACGCACCGCTTCTTCAACGACCTCTCGGTTGCCCTGGCGGATCAGTACCTCGCGGCGCGTCGCAACCACGACTCGGACCGGGACGCGGCCGAGACCGAGCTGCTCGCCTGCCTGCTCTCCTCGCCGCCCCAGCTCGGGCAGGCCCGCCGCGTCGCCCGGCGGCTCGGGGTCGACTTCGACGTGCCGTGGGACGTCGCCGTCTACGCGTCGGTGAACGACGGAGCTCCGCTCGGCAGCGACGTCGCCGCCCGGGTCCGGCGCGCACTGTGGGGTGCCGTCGTGCTCGTCGGCCGGCTGGACCCTGGCCTCGTCGTAGCTGTGCACCGCAGGGGCACCACCACCGAGCCGCCCGACCTCGGGCAGGACGTCGTCAGCGGCTGGGGCGGCACCCACCCGGACGTGCGGGGTCTGCGGGAGAGCTACGAGGAGGCGCTCGAGGTCCTCGAACTCGCGCGCCGGCAGGGGCTGCGCGAGCTGCACCTCGAGGACGCGTGGTTCGACCGGTTCCTCATCGGGTCGGTCTCCGCCGACGAGCTCGCCGAGCGGGTCCTGGCGCCCCTTGCAGACCTCACCGCCAACCGCCGCGCGGCCGTGCTGCAGACCCTGGAGGCCTATCTCGACTGCGGTGGCAGCGTGACGTCTGTCGCCGACGCGCTGCACCTGCACCGGCAGTCGGTCAACTACCGGATGCAGAACGTCCGCCGCCTGTTCGGGCCACTGCTGCTCACACCCAACGGCCGGCTCGCGCTGCACATCGCGGTCAAGGCCGCGAGACTGCGCCGGTCCTAACCGGACAGGTGGCCGGTGTCGTTCATCGACCGCACAACGGCCGCACCGTCCGCGTGCCACTGGACCTCGTTCAGGCAGGCCAGGTCGAGGTGGATCCGGTAGAGCGCCGACGGCGGTGCGTCGAGGGCCATCCGCAGCAGCGTCTTGATCGGCGTCACGTGCGAGACGACGACGACGGTCTTCCCGCCGTACGACGAAAGGACCCGGTCCCGCGCCCGGCGCACCCGCGCCGCGGTGTCGTCGAAGGACTCGCCGAACGGCGGCGCGACCGACGTCGACGCGAGCCACTCGTCCAGCTCGCGCGGCCACTTAGCCCGGACCTCGGCGAAGGTGAACCCCTCCCAGTCGCCGAAGTCGGTCTCCCGGAAGTCGTCGTCGAACGCGACCTCAAGGCCGAGCGCCTCGGCCGTCAGCAGCGCCGTCTCCCGCGCCCGTCGCAGCGGCGACGACACGACCGCGACAGCGCCCGACGAGGCGAGGCGCACGGCGGCGGCTGCTGCCTGCGCGCGACCGATCTCGGTCAGCGGCTGGTCCCCGCCACCGGAGAACCTCTTCTCGATCGAGAGCACCGTCTGGCCGTGCCGGAGCAGCAGCGTCGTCGTCGGCGCGACCGGTGCGTCCTGCCATCCCGACAGCCGGTTGGGCGGTGCCGCGACCGCCTTCTCCTCCAGGAAGACGGCGGCCGCGTCCTGCTTCCACTCCAAGCCGGCAGCGGCCGCATCCATCGCCTCGTTGGCGAGCCGGTCGGCGTGCTTGTTCTTCTCCCGCGGGATCCACGAGAAGCGCACGTTGGGCAGCTGCCCGATCAGCGCCGCCGCCTCCCGCGCGAGCGGCTTCATCGACGGGTGCTTGACCTGCCAGCGACCGCTCATCTGCTCGACGACGAGCTTGCTGTCCATGCGGACCTCGACCTCTCCCGGGTCGAGGTCGAGGGCCGCGCGCAGACCGGCGATCAACCCGCCGTACTCCGCGACGTTGTTGGTCGCGACCCCGATGCCGGCCGCTCGCTCGGCGAGGACCTCACCTGTCAGGCCGTCGCGGACGACCGCGCCGTAGCCGGCCGGCCCCGGGTTTCCGCGCGACCCTCCGTCGGCCTCGACGATGAGTCGTCGTGACATCGCTAGACGCCTGACTCGGCCGTCCGCACCATGATGCGGCCGCACTCCTCGTGCCGCAGCACGTCGTCGACGGCCGCCGCGCGGATGTCGGCCTTCTCGTTCTGCATCAGGTCGAGCCGGCAGCCGCCGCACGCGCCGCGGGCAATGGCGCCAGCACCCACCCCGCCATGATCGGCGCGCAGCTTCTCGTAGAGCGCGAGCAGGTCGGCCGGGAAGGTCGCCGCCATCGACGCGCGCTCCGCCGTCGTACGCGCTATCTCGTCGTCGATCTCGCCGAACGCCTTGTCCCGCGCGATCGCTGCCTCGTCCCGCGCTGCCAGCAGCCGGTCGCTCTCACCGGTCAGCCTGTCGAGAGTCGCCTGCGCGGTCTCGGCGCGCTCCATGACCTCGAGCTCGCCGTCCTCCAGGTCGGACTGCCGGCGGTTGAGCGTGGCGACCTCGTGCTGGAGCTCCTCGAGCTGCTTGGCGTTGGTGACCGCCCCGGAGTTGAGGTGCGTCTCGTCTCGGGTACGCCGGGTGCGGACCTGCTCGATCTCGTCCTCGAACTTCTTCTGCTCCCGCGCCAGGTCCGACACCTCGGTCTGCGCGCGGACGGTGTCGTCGCGCAGCGCCTCGACCAGCCCCTCGAGCCGCTCGATCTCGGCCAGCTCGGGCAGGGTCTTGCGGCGGTGCGCCAGCCGGTCCAGCCCGCTGTCGAGCGCCTGCAGCTCCAGCAGCCGGAGCTGGACGAACGGGTCGGCCTTCACTGCGCGGAACTCCTCGCGTCGGGGCCCCCACCGTAGTGCGACCGCCGCTCGGCGCGCAGCGGACGGACGGGCTCAAGTGGCTCGCAGGTCAGGCGCAAGTACGGCGGGTCAGCCTGCCCTCCTCACCACAACCCGTCCGAGGAGGACCCGTGACACTGCAGTCGACCAGGCCCCAGACCGGCGTACCCGCCGAAGCCCTGCGCGGCCTGTGCGGAGGCGCCGTGCACCTGCCCGGTGACCCCGGGTACGACGACGCCCGCATCCCCTGGAACGTCGCCATCGACCAGCGACCCGCCGCCGTCGTCTACCCCGCGTGCACCGAGGAGGTGGCGGCGGTCGTGCGGGCTGCGGCGGCCGCCGGCCTCCGCGTCGCACCGCAGGGCACCGGCCACAACGCCGGCCCGCTCGGCAACCTCGACGACGTCGTGCTGCTTCGCACGTCCGCCATGACCGGCGTGACCATCGACCCCGAGGCCGGCACCGCACGCGTGAAGGCCGGCACGCTGTGGCTCGACGTCGTGGAGGCAGCTGCCGAGCACGGCCTCGCCGTGCTGCACGGGTCGTCACCCGACGTCGGCGTCGTCGGCTACTCGCTCGGCGGCGGGATGGGCTGGTACGCCAGGGCTCTCGGCCTCCAGACCAACGCCATCACCGCCGCGGAGGTCGTCACAGCCGCAGGCACCGTGCTGCACGCCGACGCCACGACCAACCCGGAGATCTTCTGGGCCCTGCGCGGCGGCGGCGGCAACGTCGGCATCGTCACCGAGCTCGAGTTCCGGACCTTCCCGTTCTCGACGGCGTACGCCGGCTGGCTGGTCTGGGACGCGAGCGAGGCGGCCAGGGTGCTGCCGGCCTGGGCGCGGTGGGCCGTCGATGCGCCGGACGCCGTCACGACCTCGATCCGGCTGCTTCAGATCCCGCCGATCCCCGAGATGCCCGAGCCCTTCCGCGGCCGGCACATCCTCATGGTCGACGGCGCGGTGCTGGCCGACGACGACGAGGCGGACCGGATCCTGGCGCCGCTGCGGGCACTCGCACCGGAGATGGACACCTTCGCCCGCACACCGGTCGAGGGCCTGATCCGGCTGCACATGGACCCTGAGGGCCCGAGCCCGTTCACGTCGGCGACGTCGGTGCTGGCTGAGCTTCCCGACGCCGCCGTGGATGCGCTGCTGGCCGCCGCCGGGCCCAGTTCGGGGTCGACGCTGCTGCTGGCCGAGCTGCGTCAGCTCGGCGGCGCGCTCGCGCGGCCGGCCCTCGGCGCTGGTGCGCTGCCCCGCTTGGAGGGACAGTTCGTGTTCTTCGCCGGGGCCATCGCGGCGACGCCCGAGATGGGCGCGGCCGGGTACGCCGACGCCCACGCCGCCGTGGCGGCCCTCGCCCCGTGGGCGAACGAGCGGCAGTACCTCAACTTCGCCGAGGAGCCGGTCGACACGGCGTCGGGCTACTCCGCCAACGACTGGAGCCGGCTGGTCGCGATCCGCGCGGCGGCAGACCCGCACGGCCGGCTCGTGGCCAACCACGGCGTGACCGGGCCGGCCATCCCCCGGCAGCGGTAGGTCAGTCGCCGGAGACGGCATGCCCGGTCCACGGATCCGTGACCAGCGTCGACACCGCGGGGTCGACGCTGGTCACCTCCGTGAGCCGGGCCGCCGCATCGGCGAGCCAGGGCCACTCGGTCGCCCAGTGCGCAGCGTCGAGCAAGGCGAGCCCCTCGGGCGCCTCGGACGCAGGGTGATGCCGCAGGTCTGCGGTCAAGAACGCATCGGCCATCCGGCCCGCCTCCGTCAGCAGCGAGTCGCCGGCACCGCCGCACACCGCCAGCGTCTCGACCACCCGTGCCGGGTCGCCGCCGCTGCGGACACCTGACGCGGTGGCAGGCAGCACCCTGGCCGCCTGCTGCGTCAGCTGCTCCACCGTCTGCGGTTCGGGCAGCCGGCCGACGCGACCGAGGCCGCGGTGACCGGCGACGGTCGCCAGCTCCAACACGTCGAAGGCCGGCTCCTCGTAGGGGTGCACTGCGAGCATGGCGCGTACGACGGCGGCCCGCCGGCCCCGCGGAAGCACCACCTCGAGCCGCGCCTCGTCGACGGTGGCCACCTCGCCGACGGCGCCGACGCTCGGCGACGCCCCGGGCAGCGGGCGGAACGTCCCCTCCCCCGTCGTACGCCATGCACATCGGTCGTAGTCCCCAATGGCGCCGGCCCCCTCTGCCGCCACCGCGTCGAGGACACGATCAGCGTCGGCGACGGGCACGAACACCACGAGCTTGTCGAGCGGATCCGCCGCGAGCGGCTGCAGCGGCTGCACGTCCCGCAGCCCGAACAGCTCGGCGAGCGCGTCGGAGACACCGGGCCAGGCGACGTCAGCGTTCGTGTGCGCCACGAACAACCCGCACCCGCCGGCGATCAGCCGGTGCACGACGCGACCCTTCGGATCCGTCGCCGCAACCGTCGTCGTCCCGCGCAGGTAGAGCGGGTGGTGCGTGACGAGCAGGTCGGCGCCCCGCTCGGCCGCCTCCTCCACAACGGCAGCCACCGGGTCGACCGCGAACAGCACCCGCCGCACGATCGCGTCGGGGTCGCCGGCGACCAGCCCGACGGCATCCCACGACTCGGCCCAGCCGGGCGGGTAGAGGTCGTCGAGCACGCCGACGATCTCGGCCAGGCGGGCGGTCACGGGCCGAGGCTAGCGACCGCTCACGCCGGCGCGTCCGAGTGCGAGGTGATGCCGGCGCACACCTTGGCCAGCATCTGGTCGGGCGGGATCTGGAAGGCACCAGCTGCGATGTCGAGCAGGACGGTGCCCAACGCGACCAAGCTCGTCGTCGTGCCTGCCGGGTCCTGCCGAGCGGCGGCCATCAGCGCGGAGTACGCCCCTGCCTCGCCACGGACGTAGGACTGCACGAGGGCGGTCGTGCGGGTGAAGGCGGCCAGGTCCTGCTCGGGCCGGGAAAGATCGTCCACGGGGGTGACGCTAAGGCAACAAAGACCTGTCCGCCGAACACGACATGCCGCACGTGTCCGGCTCGTCCGGATATGTCAGCAAGGGGAAGGGTGCTGTCCCCCTCGAGCTCGTCCATTCCGCCGCGAGAACGCCGATGCGTTCCTAACGTCGAGCGGGAAGGGGGG
>JAVXVI010000179.1:0-7324 GCA_032230005.1 Actinomycetota bacterium
CCTGCAGCGGTTCGCGGTGCCGGCGTCGGTCAGCACGTCGCTGCTGGTGTCGGCGATCCTGACGTACTCATCGCTTGCCGTGGAGGCGTCGCTCGCCTTCGGGTTGTGGCTGCCGCGGCTGCGCTACTGGGTCATGGCCGCCGGTGTCGGGCTGCACCTCGGCATCGAGGCGTCGCTGCTGATCGGCTGGTTCTCCCTCGCCATCGTGAGCAGCTACGTCGTGTTCGTCCCGCCCGAGCACCTGAGGCGAGCTGTCGCGTGGATTCGCAGTCGCCGTCGTACGGCGCCCGCTGCTGTCGCGGCCTAGAGAAGGGGACGCAGCTCGAGGGTCTGCTCGCGGTCGGGACCGACGCCGATGGAGCTGAACGGCGCGCCGCTGAGCTGCTCAAGGGCACGGACGTAGTCCTGCGCGTTCTTCGGCAGGTCACCGAAGGTCCGCGCATGCGAGATGTCCTCTGTCCAGCCGTCGAAGTACTCGTAGACCGGCACGGCGTGGTGGAACTCGGTCTGCGTCATCGGCATCTCGTCGAGCCGCTTGCCGTCGACCTCGTAGGCGACGCAGACCGGGATCGACTCCCAGCCGGTGAGCACGTCGAGCTTGGTGAGGACAAAGTCGGTGACGCCGTTGATGCGGGCGGCGTAGCGGGCGATGACGGAGTCGTACCAGCCGCAGCGGCGCGGCCGCCCGGTCGTCGTGCCGTACTCCCCGCCGTCGGCGCGCAGCTTCTCGCCGTCCGCGTCGAGCAGCTCGGTCGGGAACGGCCCCTCGCCGACCCGCGTCGTATAGGCCTTGATCACAGCGATCACCTTGTCGATGCGGTTCGGCGGGATGCCGCTGCCGGTGCACGCACCACCGGCGGTCGCGCTGCTCGACGTCACGAACGGGTAGGTGCCGTGGTCGACGTCGAGCAGGGTGGCCTGGCCGCCCTCGAGCAGCACCGTCTCGCCGCGGTCCAGCGCCTCGTGCAGCAGCAGGGCGGTGTCGGCGACCATGGGGCGGAGCCGGTCGACGTAGGACAGCAGCTCGTCGACGACGGCGTCGACCGTCACCGCCTTGCGGTTGTAGACCTTGACGAGGATCTGGTTCTTCGTGTCGAGGGCGCCCTCGACCTTCTGGCGCAGGATCTTCTCGTCGAACAGGTCCTGCACCCGGATCCCGATGCGGTTCATCTTGTCGGCGTACGTCGGACCGATGCCACGACCCGTCGTACCGATCTTCCGGTTTCCGAGGAAGCGCTCCGCCACCCGATCCATGGTGCGGTTGTACGACGCGATGACGTGCGCGTCGGCGCTGACGACGAGCCGCTCACAGCTGAAGCCGCGGGCCTCGAGCGCGTCGATCTCCTGGAACAGCACCGACAGGTCGACGACGACGCCGTTGCCGATGACCGGGGTGCAGCCGGCGGACAGGATGCCGCTGGGCAGCAGATGCAGGGCGTAGGTCTCGTCGCCGATGACGACGGTGTGGCCGGCGTTGTTGCCGCCGTTGAACTTCACGACGTAGTCGACCGAGCCGCCGAGCTGGTCGGTCGCCTTGCCCTTGCCTTCGTCGCCCCACTGGGCACCGATGAGGACGAGTGCGGGCATCAGTCGCCCCTTCGACAAGACGAAGGACCCCGTGCAGGACGCAGCCGGGGCCTCTTGCGGAGCAAGTCTACGGCCTGCCGCCTAGTCTCGCGAGCATGGCGAAGCTTCCCGGGATCGATGGGGTGTTCAACAGTGTCATCGGCGTCCTGCAGGCGCAGACCGAGGCGCTCGCCGCGCTCCCGGCGACCGTGACGTCGCTGACCAACGCGGTGCGCGGGCTCGCCGACACCGTGCAGACGATGAACCGCATGGTCGCGCGGATCGACGGGATCGTCAGCGAGCTCGAGGAGCCGCTCAAGGCGCTCGCACCGGGCATGGCCCGGGTGGCTGCGATCCTCGACAGCCCCGGGATCGAGGACATCCCGGCGACGCTGCAGCAGGTGCAGGCCGACATCCTGCCGGTGCTGCGGACGCTCGCGGACACGCACGAGCGGGTGGCGTTCATCGCCGGGTCGACCGAGCGGATCATGACCTTCGTCGACGAGACCAGCCGGACGCTGGCCGGGCTGCCAGGGGCCGCGCTGCTGGGCCGCCGCAGGACAGCACCAAAGGTGATCGTCCCGCCGGAAGGCTCAACTGCCCCATCCACTGCTCTGCCACCCGGCTGATCTTCTGGTCTCGGAGCCGCCGGGCGGACACGCCGGCGCGCCGTCCCGGTCAGTCCGAGGTCAGAAGATCACGAGAGGTCAGGCCCCGCGGAGGGCCTCGCGGGCGGCGGGGTCGCTCTCGTCGAGGAACTGCGCGATCCGGTCCGCCTCCTCGGTCTCCCCGATCGTGTCCGCCGCCCGGCCGAGGGCGTGCAACGCCCGCAGGAACCCCTGGTTGGGCTGGTGCGACCACGGGACCGGGCCGTAGCCCTTCCACCCGTTTCGCCGCAGCGCGTCGAGCCCGCGGTGGTAGCCGGTCCGCGCGTAGGCGTAGGACTCGATGACCGCGCCCCGCCCGTAGGCCGCGTCGGCGAGAGCTGCCCAGGCTGCGCTCGACGTCGGGTGCTGCGCCGCGACCTCCGCAGCATCCGCGCCACCGGCCAGCAGCGCCGCGCCGGCCTCCTCAGGCAGCAGTGTCGGCGGCGGTCCGCCCAGCAGGTCGTGTCCCGTGATGCTCATGCGCACCATTCTGCGTCAGGTCAGGGCCGGCGGCGTCCGGCGCAGGAGGTGGGCGCGAGAGGCGGCGTCGCCGGGACCACCGCGGCTCGCGAGCTCGGAAGCGATGTGCGACCGGTGCGCGTCGTCGAGGTTGCCGCCGTACTTGAACTTCGCCGACACTCCCGTGACCGACAGCCGCAGCCCGCGGATCCCCGGCAGCTTGCGGGCGTGCACCGACGGGTCGGCCACTCCCGACCCCGGTTCGAAGTGCGCCAGCTGCGTCCGGAGCACCTCGAGCAGCGCGTCGCCGGTCAGCACCTCCGCGGTGCAGGTGAGCAGCACCGCCGCGTAGTACGACGTCGGGATGCCGGCAGCCGGGTCCTCGTCACCGATCGCCTTCCACGCGGCCGGCACGTAGGAGACGTCGTCGATCACCGACAGCACGACGTTCGGGTTCTCCTCGACCGCCCGCCAGACCGGGTTCGGCCGCGCGAGGTGCAGCAGGACGGTCGCGTCGCCGTCGTACACGAAGTGCGTCGGCACCACCACCGGCAGCTCGCGGCCCCAGCCGGTCGCCACCAGCGTGCCGAAGTCGCGGCCGGCCGCCAGCCAGGCCTTCCACTCGTCGTCGCTCTGCGCGGCGTCCCACGGGTGGACGAGCACTACGGCACCGGACGCAGACGGTGGGCGTCGTCGAAGAGGCTGCGTACGGCGAGGCGACCCGCGACCACGGCGGCGACCGCTGCCCCGCCGAGCAGCATGTACATGACGACGACCTGGTAGCGGATCGCGGTCAGCGGGTTGACGCCGGCGAGCAGCAGACCGACCGTCGCACCAGGCAGGCTGATCAGGCCGACGACCTTGGTGCCGTCGATCGCCGGGATCAGCGCGTTGCGCAGCGCGGTCCGCAGGTGCGGCGCGAAGGCCGTGCCGCCGTCGAGACCCAGCGCGAGTCGCGCCTCCACGGCGCGACGGCCGCTGCTCGCCTCGTCCCGCATCCGCTGCAGCGTCAGCGATGCGCCCTGCATCGCGCCCGTCACGACCATGCCGCCGACCGGCACGACGACCCGCCCGGAGGTGTCGATGACGCGAGCCACCAGCAACAGACCCAACGTCGCTGCCGCGCCGACGGCGACGCCGATCGTCGCGACCCGCGTCGCGTGCGGCAGTCCCTTGGCCCGCCCACCGGCGACCCGGCCGGCGAGCAGCACCATGGCCGTCACCCAGGCGAGAGCGCCCGGCAGCCCGGTGTGCTTGAACAGCACCAGCAGCAGGGCACCCACCGCGACCAGCTGCACCGCGGCCCGGGCCGAAGCGATCAGCACCTCGCGGCCCAGCCCGAGCTGCTCGCGCATGACGACGAAGAACGCGATCCCCACCAGCGCCACGGAGGCGGCCACGCCGTACCAGCTGGGCACCGACGGACTCACGACGCACCCGCGAGGTACTCGCTCGATGCAGCCGGCCCGGTCTCCTCGACCCGGCCGGCGCGAAGCACGACGACGTCATCGGCCAGCCGCTTCGCCTGCCGCAGGTCATGGCTGACGAGGACCGCGGTCAGCCCGTCGGCGACGAGCGCGCGGACGACCCGCTCCACCGACATGGCCGCGACCGCGTCCAGCGCCGAGGTCGGCTCGTCGAGCAGCAGCACCTCAGGTCCGACGGCCAGGGCGCGGGCGAGGCAGAGCCGCTGGGCCTCCCCGCCGGACAGCGACGCGGTCGCCCGGTCGAGCGCCTGGTCGCCCAGCCCGGCCCGCCCCAGCAGCTCGCGTGCCTCGTCCTCGCCCAGCGACGGCCGTCCGGTGCGCAGGTCGGCCAGCACGGTGTCGCCGAGCAGCACGGGTGCCTGCTGCACCAGGCCCACCCGGCGGCGGACCTCCAGGACGTCGTACGACGGCAGTTCCCGTCCCCGCAGCAGCACCCGTCCCGAGGAGGGCTCCTCGAGCCGGTCGAGCAGGCGGAGCAGGGTCGACTTGCCCGCACCGCTCGGTCCGGCCAGCGCCGTGCAGCGGCCCGGCGCGATCTCCGCGCTGATCCCGTCGAGCACGGTGACGCCGCCGCGGACGACGGATACGTCCTCGAGCGAGAGCACCGGCTGCATGGGGCTCATTCTGCTCCGGCGGCTCGCCGGAGCGGCGTCAGCTGACGGGGAGCCGCCAGGCGGCGTCCCACACGGCCTTGTCGACCTCACCGGGCAGAGCGGTGAGCTGCAGGTGCTTCTCGGCGGCGAAGCGCTTGGCGATGGCCGAGCTCTGCGGCCCGAAGAAGCCGTCGACGGTGATGGGCCAGCCGCGAGCCGCCATCCGGGCCTGCCACATGTGCACGCCGATGCGGAACTGCTTGGCGTCGGCGACGCTGAGCTGCTTGTGCAGGAACGGCGGCGGCGTCATCGGCGCGACCACGACCCGGACCCGCGGCGCGACCGCGTGGACCGTCTTGGGGAAGTGGCTGGTGCGGCTGCGGCTGGCGCGCGGGGTGACGGCCACCGGGCTGGGCGCGACAGCGGCGTCAGCGACGACGGCGTCCGACGACGACGAGCGGCCCAGGCCGAGCTTGCGTGAGCAGGCCGGCCACGGCGACCAGCCGCGCTGCGACTGGAGCTTGGCGGCGGCGGCGTCCTGGGTCGCCGGCGACGCCTGGTTGGCGGTCCCGGAGTAGCCAAGGCCGTTCCAGGTGCCGCGGTCGAACTGGTAGGCGCCGTAGAACCCGTTGCCCGTGTTGATCGCGTAGTTGCCGCCGCTCTCGCACTGACGCAGGCGGGCGAAGTCGTCGGACGAGGCGGCGGAGGCGCCGGTCGCGAGCATCGCGGCATCGGCAGCCACGAAGGACGCGCTGATGGCGCCGACAGCCATGACGGGCGCGGCCTTGGACGGCTTGGCGTGACGGGCGTGCTTACGAGCGCGGAGAACAGCAGACACCGGACCGGGTCCTTCCCTCACGCTTGCGGGGTGAGCTGTCGGGTTCGGGCCGGGTAGCCCGGGCGCTCGCAAGCGCCTTCACCCCGAGGACGGGCCCAGACATCAGGCGCCGTCCGAAAGGACCGTGGGTCCCCCGCTCCTGCCTCAGCAGCGGTCGGCGGCTCGCACCCGGAGGCAGGACTCAGCGGGCAGGTGCGAGCGTCCCGCCGTACGGCGGAACCCGGGAACTGTAACGGACTGTTATCAGACTGACTAGAGAGTCCTAAGACTGAGCGGTGCCCGCGCTGCGCAGATCCTGGCAAGCCAGGACGACGCGGTCAGCCATGGACGTCTCCGCCGCTTTCCCCCAGCTGCGCGGGTCGTAGACCTTCTTGCTGCCGACCTCGCCGTCGACCTTCAGCACGCCGTCGTAGTTCTTGAACATGTGATCCGCGACCGGCCGGGTGAAGGCGTACTGGGTGTCGGTGTCGACGTTCATCTTCACCACGCCGTAGTCGAGGGTCTCGCGGATCTCCTCGAGCAGCGAGCCCGAGCCGCCGTGGAAGACCAGGTCGAACGGCTTGTCCTTGCCGATCTTCGCGCCGACCTCGTCCTGGATCTCCTTGAGGATCGAGGGCTTGAGCTTGACGTTGCCCGGCTTGTAGACGCCGTGCACGTTGCCGAAGGTCGCGGCCAGCAGGTAGCGCCCGTTCTCCCCGGTCCCGAGCACCTCGGCGGTGCGCAGCGCGTCCTCGGGCGTCGTGTAGAGCTTCTCGTTGATGGCGTTCTCGACGCCGTCCTCCTCGCCGCCGACGACGCCGATCTCCATCTCCATGACGATCCGCGCCTTGGCGCACGCGGCGAGCAGCTCCTTGGCGATCTGGAGGTTCTCCTCCAGCTCGACCGCCGAGCCGTCCCACATGTGCGACTGGAACAGCGGCTCGCGGCCGGCGTCGACGCGCTCCTGGCTCAGGGCGATCAGCGGCCGCATGTAGCCGTCGAGCTTGTCCTTCGGGCAGTGGTCCGTGTGCAAGGCGACGGTCACCGGATACGCCTTGGCGACGTGGTGGGCGTACTCCGCGAGCGCCTGCGCGCCGAGCACCATGTCCTTCACCGTCGTACCGCTCAGGAACTCCGCGCCGCCGGTGGAGACCTGCACGATCCCGTCGCTCTCGGCCTCGGCGAACCCGCGCAGCGCCGCGTTGAGGGTCTGCGACGAGGTCACGTTGATCGCCGGGTAGGCGAACCGCCCCTCCTTCGCCCGGTCGAGCATCTGCGCGTAGGTCTCGGGGGTGGCGATGGGCATCGGGGGCCTCCTGCTGGGGGCGGTACGACGAAGGGGGGAACCGCCGCGAGTATGCCGGACCGGGTTTCCTGAGCGAAGTCCCAGCCTCCGTTGACGGATCAGGTCAGAATGCGCGGATGCACACCTCTCGCCGCCTGCTCGCGGTCGCCTGCGCCCTTCTGCCCGTGTCAGCCCTGCTGTCGAGCCCGGCGTTCGCCAGCACGACCGCCAACGAGGTCGTCTACACGATCGACCCGGGCGCGCAGGACGGCTTCTACGACGTCGTGCTCGTCGACCCCGAGGCGCGCACGTCGAGGACGGTGCTCAAGGGCGATGCCACCGGCGGCGTGACCTACGACGACCCCGAGCTGTCGCCGGACGGCTCCAAGGTCGTCGCGACGCGCTTCACCGCCAGTGACTTCGGGGGCGAGACGGGGGCGATCGTCGTCGTCAACCGCGACGGCACCGGC
>JAVXVI010000180.1:0-7069 GCA_032230005.1 Actinomycetota bacterium
CTGCGTGCACACCACCACTCCGGTCGACAAGAAGGTCTGGAGCCACCTGGCGGTCGCTTTCGCCGCGGTCTACGTCGCGCTCGTATCCGTGGTCTACGTCGTCGAGCTGGCGGTGGTCGAGCCGCTGATCATGCGTGGTGACGTTGCCAGGGCAGGCCTGCTGACTATCGAGCCGGGTGGTGTGCTGAACGCCATCGATGGACTCGGCTACGCGTTCCTGGGCCTGGCGCTGCTGTTCGCGGCCCCGGTGTTCGCTGGCGCCCGGTACCGGTGGGCACGCCGCGGCCTGCTCACCAGCGGCGCGCTGTGCCTGCTCGGTCTGGTCGGTCCTGCCTTCAATGCCTTGGCGTGGCGAGGGATCGGCATCTTCGGCTACGCGGTCGTGTTCCCGGTTACGTGTCTCGCCCTCAGCCGGGCCTTTGCATTGCCTGGCATGGGCGCGGACTCGCTCGAGGCAGCTGCCGCCGCCGGCGGCCTGCCCGGCCGTCAGTCGCACCCGAGGGTGCTGACCCGCGTAGATGCGCTCTCACCGTCACGCGCGGCTGACGCGAGCTCTGCGGCGGTCAGGGCGTATGAGACGTCGGGGACGTCCACGGCTCGCGCGAACAGCATCCCGAGCACGCGTCCGTCCAGGGACAGGACGGGCCCGCCGACTTCGCCTGGTCGTGCCACCCCGCGCAACGCGTAGATGTCGCGTATGACGATCTGCGTTTGGTAGATGTCGGGGCCACGCGCAGTCTGGTGTGCCAACACGCGGCTCTCTCGGGTTGTGCGGTCGCCGTCATCCGCATAGCCGACGGTGTAGGCGGCGACGTGACCCCCGGTCGCGCGGTCGGCGAAGCGCAAAGCTGGCTCGTCGATTCCGTCAACGCGCAAGACGGCGATGTCATGGGCTGGGTCGAAGACAACCACGACGGCGACAGCGGTTCGTCCGTCGTCGGTCGTCACTCGTAGGTTCTGAACGACGCCGGCAAGGACGTGCGCGTTGGTCATCACCCGATGCGGGGCGAAGAAGAAGCCGCTTCCCTGCGCCCGTCTTGAGCACGACGTAGCGATGCCGGTGACCTGTACGACGGATGGCTCGGCAGTCCGAACAGCATCCGGAACCCTCCCCGCGACGGGGGCGTCCCTCGAAGCAGCGAGCGTCGTCGAGACCGCCGCGCCCGCAGAAATGACGACGACCAGCATCAATGCCGCCGACATGACGCGGCGGCGCCTACGCCTGCGAATGCCCGTCCGCACCGGCGTGAGCCAGTCCGCGACCGGCGTCCGGGACGCGGCTGCCTCATCCGCCACGGCGTGCAGCACATCGCGCAGGGCGGTCACTGCCACGCCTCCAGGCGGTCGAGGCCAGTCTGATCCCGCAACGCCGAAAGCGCACGGCTCGTGGTGCTCTTCACGGTCCCGATGGGCCATCCCAGGGCATCCGCCGCTTGCCTCTCGGTGAGGTCCTCGTAGAAGCGCAGAACGAGAACAGCCCGCTGCTTCGGAGGTAGCCGCAGCAGGGCGCGTAGGACCGCGTCCCGCTCGTACAGCGCGGCCCACGGCTCGACGTCTGCTTCCGAGATCGTCCGCTCGTGCTCCAGCCCGATATCCGTGCGCCAGCGACGGCGCCACCAGCGACTGATCGCACGGACCATGACCGAACGGGCATACGCATCCGGTGCTTCCACCGCTCCCCACTTGGTCCAGGTCTCCACCAACGCGTGCTGAACCAGGTCCTGCGCCGTCGACCAATCACCGGTCAGCAAGAACGCCGACCGGTGCAGCCGCGGACCGGCTGCGACAACCCACTCATCGAATTGCTGGTCCTGCACCGTCACCTCCACTGACCAAGTGCCCGCGGCGGCTCAGAAGGTTCCACCATCGACGAAACCGATTGGGTGGGTTCGACGTCCGCGAATCGGTAGCCCTTCCGCGCGGCGGCTGTCAGACTTGTGTCATGGAAGCGTTGGCACGCGTCGGCCGCCGGCTGGCGGCCCAGTCGCTGTGTACAGCCGCCGGTATGGGCGCCTCGATGGGTCCGTGGCACGGCTGACGAGCCGGACGAACATACGACCTGCGCAGCGTCAGGGGAACCTGGACACGGTGTTGCGGGTGTTATCGGTATGACGACCATGTCGCCGGATCCCGGACGGGACGTGCGCGCCCTCTATGAGGGCACCTACGCGCGGCTCGTGTCGGTGGTGGCGGTCGCCGCGGGAAACCGTGGCGATGCGGAGGAGGTCGTGCAGGAGGCGTTCGTGCGGCTGCTGCGGCACTGGGCGACCGTGTCCAGGTACGACGACCCTGAGGCGTGGGTACGACAGGTCGCGTTCCGGCTGCTGTCGAACCGCACGCGGAAGTCCCGCAACGGCGTACGCGCGGTTCTTCGCCTCGGCCGGTCCCATGACGTGGAAGGCCCGTCGGCCGACGGCGTCGACATCGCCCAGGCGATGAAGGCACTCCCGCTGGCGCAGCGGCAGGTGATCGTGCTGCATCACCTCGTGGGCCTCGATGTCGCGGACGTGGCCGCGGCTCTAGGAATACCGGTCGGCACCGTGAAGTCCCGGCTCAGCCGGGGCCGATCGACGCTCGCACCCTTGCTGACGGAGGCGCAAGCCCATGCCTGAGCTGAGCGAACTGCTGTCCTCGGAGGCCGAACGCCTGCGCCCTGACCGGATCCCGGCGTTCGACGACATCCTGCGTCTACGGCGCCGGCACCGGACGGTCGGCGTCGTCTCGGCACTGGCCTCGGTCGCGGCCATCGGAACAGCGGCACTCGTCGTTCCGGCGCTCCTGTCCGGCGGCAACACGGAGCTGCAGCAGGTGCCCGGCTCGCAGACTGCGGGCGCGGCGCCGGACGTTCTGCAGGTGCACTGCACACCCACCGGCCCCGTGTTGCCGAACGGCCCGCGGGTCACGGCGCAGCGGGATGGTGTGCACTACGCGTTCCGGAACGCCACCGCGGCATCGATG
Organism: Actinomycetota bacterium; assembly: GCA_032230005.1. GTDB lineage: Bacteria > Actinomycetota > Actinomycetes > Mycobacteriales > SCTD01 > RYN-124. Next base: position 2,959 of record JAVXVI010000180.1, read on the forward strand.
CACATCGGCATTGCCCTCGGCGGCCAGACCCTGGACCCGAACGCGACGAGGGATCTGGCCACCACCCGCGTTGCTCCCGGGGAAGCGTCCACGGTGTCCTGCTCTGCTGACATCGAGACGCTGAAGTCGCACCAGCTGCCTGTTGTCGTTGAGGACCCGTCGCACGTCTACGTGCCAGTGCCGAAGTGCACGGGCGCGACGACGATCCGCGACTTCATCAGCCCTATGCAGGGCGATCCGGTGGAGCTCACGCTCCGGGACTACCCGCGGGCGGACGTCGTCGGCTACCCGCAGGGCAGTCCACGTCAGATCTTCACGGGCGCCGTCCTGATCGACTGGGAAGGAGGGGGGACCTCCTGGATCCCATCGCAGGTGACCGACTGCACCAGCGCCTCACCGCACGTCCTAGCAAGCGGCATCAAGGCCCCGCCACCGACCGAGCTCACGCACACAGATGAGTTCGGCCTGGTGAAAGCAGTACGCCGTACAGGCGACGGTCTCGAGGTCGACGTCGACCGGGTGGACATGCTCGGTGGGGCGGAGGCTGCCGCTGCAGCGGCCGCAGCCGGCACCGCCGTGTCGAACGACTACTTCCTGCGCAACGACAACCCGACGGTGCGGACCTACACGATCAGCCCGGCAGCGGTCGTCTGGGGCAACATCGCGATGCTGCACAAGGAGCCCGGGGCACAGCGCACGACGCTCGCGCGTTGGCAGGACTTCGTCGGCACCTCTGCGGCAATGGACACGCTGTTCCACTTCGAGATCAGTGGCGGCCTGGTCGTCGGCATCGAGGAGCAGTACCGGCCCTGACCCCGACCTCACGGAGCCAGGGAGGTGCGCGGGGCGACCGTGACGAACCAGAACGGTCAGTTGCGCGCGCGCTACTGGACAAGCGCTGGGTCGTCGACGACTCCTCGGGTCGCACCGAGGGGACGGGGATCGCACGACACCGCCGGAGACGTGATCGCGTCAGAGATCTGGAACAACGGCCACAGCATGATGTCGACGGCTACTCCCGCCGTGCCTCCGCCGACCAACGGCTCGTTGTCGATGGAATGCCTGCTCTCGTAGCAGGCGACCGAGACCCGGTGGTAGCCGTATCCGAGGCCGACGTACCCGGAGAGGCACAGCGGCAGCGCCAGTAAGACGCCCCGCGACGGCTTACGCATGGGTGCTAGGCGCTGACCTCGGCCTGCTTCGGACGGCTGCTCATGGCGATGTACACGAAGGTGCCGATGAGGGGCAGGACGTAGGTGGCTGCGAACAGGTAGCCGCGACGGTGACCGCGCTCGGTCAGGTCTCGACCTGCAAAGTAGAAGGCGATGATGGCCAGCACGACGTTCACCACGTAAGCGGCGCCGCGGTAGCCGTCCGGTCCCTTCAGGGCCAACGCCCCGAAGGCGCAGCAGATGACAGAAAGGGCGATGATCTGCATGCGTGACACGGGGCCTCCTCCGGCCGGCGCATCCTGGCAGGAGCGGAAGCGTCTCCGCTAGAGAATTCAGACGGCCTCCCCCTTGCGGATCCGAGAGCCGCCGTCCTTCTCCTTGACGTTCCAGCGGTCACCGGCTGGGATCACGTGACCATCTGGCAAGCGGGAGCTCCTTTGGACCTGGCAACGGCCGAACGGATCGCCAGTGCGCTGACCGAGCTGGCCGGGCCCATGCCGGCAGGGCGCAAGCCCACACCGGCAGAAGCCATCACGGGAGGCCTGCTCGCGGTGCGTCTCGCGGGTGAGCACGTGGTGTGCCACTACGACCCCGCGACGGGTGACCCGCAGGCTTGGGATCGCGCCATGCAAGACCAACTCGGTGCTGAGATAGCGGCGCTCATCCGATACCAGCCAGCGCGTACGCCGCCGGCCGAGCTGGTGGCGTTGCTCTCGGAGATCGTTCGACGCGAGTGGCATCCGCGCGCCTCCACAACCGGGCTCGTGGCAGGCATCGACTGGGAACACGAGGTCATCGACGTGACCCTCAGCAGCAGCGCCACGGACGAGGTCACGACGACGCTGGTCGCCCTTGCCGGCGATCGCGCTGTTTTCACCACGGAAGCCGCCTTCAGCCGGCGGTCTGGTGCTCAGACCTCGAGCCGGTAGCCCATCCCCGGTTCGGTGATGAGGTGGCGGGGTCGAGCCGGAACCGGCTCGAGCTTGCGGCGCAGCGTTCCGATGTAGACCCGCAGGTACTGGCTCTGCTGCTCTGCAGCCGGTCCCCACACCTCGCGCAGCAGCTGCCGCTGGGTGACGAGCCGGCCGGGATTGCGCGCGAGCTGCTCGAGAAGATGCCACTCGGTCGGGGTCAGCCGAACGTCCTGCCCGTCACGAGTGACCCGCTTGCCTGCGAGGTCGATGCTGAACGACGCCGTCACCAGAACGGCTGCGGCCACGTCGGCGACTGCGCCGGCCCGTCGAAGTGCGGCTCGCAGTCGCGCCAGCAGCTCGTCCATCCCGAACGGCTTGGTGACGTAGTCGTCGGCGCCCGCGTCCAGGGCCCCGACCTTGTCGACCTGGTCGTGCCGAGCGGACAGGACCAGGATCGGGGTGGACGTCCAGCCACGCAGCCCGGCGACCACCTCGGTGCCGTCCATGTCGGGCAGGCCGAGGTCCAGGATGACCGCATCGGGTCGGGTGCGCGCAGCGATCCGCAACGCATCCGCCCCGGAGCCGGCTACGTCGACGTCGTACTTGCGCGCCCGAAGGTTGATGGCGAGCGCCCTGGCCAGACCAGGGTCGTCGTCGACTACCAGGATTCTGGTCACGGCGTGCGCAGGGAGTCGATGGGGGTTGCGTCGGCGAGCGGCAAGCAGACCCGCATCGTCAGACCACCGCCCGGCGTCGTACGCGGCGCAAGCGTCCCACCCATCGCCTCGGTGAAGCCTCGTGCGACCGCCAACCCGAGGCCGATCCCCGATCCGCCTCGATCATCGAGGCGTTGGAAGGGCGCGAAGACGCGTGCACGGTCGTTGGCCGCCACTCCGGGACCGTGGTCGACGACGTCGCACTGCAGGAACCCGTCGCTGGTCTGTGCTGAAACGGTCACCATGCTGCCGACCGGTGCGTGACGCAGGGCGTTGTCCAGGATGTTTGCCAGTACCCGCTCGAGCAGCCCGGCGTCGGCGCGGGCGTCCGGAAGGCCGTCGGCGATATCCAGATGCACACGGTCGCGGTCAGCCGGCGGCAGCTTGAGCATGACCACGTCAAGAACCTCGGCCAGCCCGACCGCGGCTGCCCGCGCCGACACCAGCCCGACCTGCAGGCGCGAGGCATCCAGCAGGTTCGCCACCAGTGCCTGCAGCCTGTCCGTGGACTCCTCGATCGTCTCCAGCAGGGCTTCCCGCTCCGCCGGCTGCCAGTCGACATCCTGCTGACGCAGGCTGGACACTGCCGCTTTCGCAGCGGCCAGCGGCGTCCGCAGGTCATGGCCGACAGCCGCCAGCAGCGCCGTCCGCATCCTGTCGGCAGCTTCGAGCTGCGCTGCGGCCCGAGCCCTCTCTGCCAGCCGCCAGCCTTCCAACGCCGTTGCCGTTGCGTCCGCGAAGGCAGTGAGCACCCGACGGTCGGTTGCGAACAGAGCTGGGCCGCGCACGGCGAGCTGCAGACCCGGGCCGGCCGCGACGCGGAGCTCGATGTCACCGTCCGCCAGTTCCGCCGCGCCCGTCGTAGCCACTGTCGTCCACTCCTGGCCGATGCTCTCCAGCAGAGCGACCTCGCGCATGCCGAATGTCTGCTGCACACGACGAAGCAGGTCTGGCAGCGTCTGCTCCGCGCCGAGGGCTGCACCGGCCAAGGTAGAGAGGGCATGGGCTTCCGCTCGCGCGCGTGCTGCTTCTGCTGTGCGGCGGGCTGCCAGGTCGACGACGCCGCTCACGGCGAGGGCAACCGCCAGGTAGACGCCGAGGACGACGAGCTGGTCAGCGTGACGCACGGCGAGGGTGTTGTACGGCGGCGTGAAGAACCAGTTCAGGGACAGAGCCCCTGCGAGTGCCGCCGGTAGCGCAACCCACATCCCGCCGACCATCGCGACGGTCACGACGAGCATCAGGACCAGCAGGACGGGCGTGGCGTAGGACAGGTCATCACGATGGGGGAGAAGGAGACCCGTCAGCG
>JAVXVI010000181.1:0-8459 GCA_032230005.1 Actinomycetota bacterium
GTCGCGGACGCCGTTGCGCTTGACCATGAGGCTGATCGCGGTGTGGACGTTGATGACCGCGCTCTGGCTCTTCGGGCAGCCGTCGGCCTGCGCGTAGAGCCGGGTGTTGCGCGTCGGGCCGACCACCGTCGCGTAGGTGCCGTCGGAGTTGGCGCGCCCGTCGCGCACTGCCTTGTACGTCGTCGAGGGCCGGCTGTAGGCGTAGACTGCCACGTGCGCGCCGGCCGGTCCGCGGCCGTAGACGGTGTCGCCGTCGCCGGCCTCGATGTCGGGGGCGTCGACGTTGGTCGACGTCGTGCAGTCGGCCGAGGACGTCGGCGTCGGCGTCGGTGTGCCGGAGCTGGACGGGCCAGCTGACGGGCTGCAGCTCGGGGAGGCACTCGGGGACCCGCCACCGATGATCGACTGCAGCGGGCCAGGCAGGCCACCACCCGACGAGGAGCTCGGCGACGGACTGGCTGAGTCGCTCGGTGAGGGGCTCGCGCTCGACGAAGAGCTCGCCGAGGGGCTGGCGGAAGCACTGGCACTCGCACTCGCGCTGGCCGAGGCAGAGGCCGAGGCGCTGCTGCTGGGGGAGCCCGACGGGCAGCTCTCCGCCGCCATCGCGCCGCTCCCGGAAGCGGCGGTGACCAGCACCGTCGTCGCGCCGGTGACCATGGCGATGATCCCGGCCACGAACAGGCCCCCGGATGTGCGCGTGCGCATGCAGTGCTCCCTCGTCGATCGGTTGTTGGCTCGCACCCTGCTGAGGCGCAGAAGTGCCGCCGTACCAAGCCCTCACCGCTTTTCCGGTGTCTGAAACCGCCCCTGTGACCAGGCTCACCAGCTAGTGCTAGCAAGACCGCTTGCAACTGCTAGCACCCTCCCGTAGGTTCGTAGTTGCACCCCAACGAGCAAGCGGAAGGAGCTCACCGTGGCCGGCATCGACGTACGCCACCTCGGCGACTACATCCGCGACCAGCGTCGCGACAGCAACGTCTCGCTGCGACAGCTGGCCAAGCTCGCCGGCGTCAGCAACCCGTACCTCAGCCAGATCGAGCGCGGGCTCCGCAAGCCGAGTGCCGAGATCCTGCAGCAGATCGCGAAGGCGCTGCGCATCTCGGCGGAGGCGCTGTACGTGCAGGCAGGAATCCTCGAGCAGCGGGAGGGGAGCGGCATGGTCGCCGACTCCATCCTCGCCGATGACGGGCTGAACGAGCGGCAGAAGCAGGTGCTGCTCGAGATCTACGACAGCTTCCGCAAGGAGAACGTCGTCGCCCCGGGCTCCGCCACCATCCCGGCCACCGTCCTGTCCGAGGGCGCGGCCGAGCCGCTGGCGACGAAGCCGGCACCCGTCAAGAAGAGCCCCACCCGCAAGGCCGGCACGTCCACGACCAAGAGCACCCCCGCTCGCCCCACCAGCTCGACCAAGACCGCCTCAGGAGGCACCGCATGACCGTCACCACAGACGTCAAGAAGACCGGCAACACCGTTACCGGCCGTTTCACCCTCAAGAACCTCCCGTCCTTCGACGCTGACGCCGCCAAGAAGCCGCTCTTCGCCTACGTCGGTGTCGCCGACCTCGCGATCGAGCGCGCCAAGGAGATCCCGGCCGAGCTCACCGTCGCGACGACCAACGTGACCAAGAAGGCGCAGTCGCTGCTCGCCGAGGTCCCGAGCCAGGTCACGGCGCTGCCCGTCACGGTTCGCACGAACGTCGAGAAGGCCACCGAGCGGGCCACCGACCTCTACGCGAAGCTCACGATCCGTGGCGAGCGGCTCGTCGGCCAGATCCGTCGCCAGCCGGCCACCGAGGCTGCCATCGCCGAGGGCAAGGAGGCCGTGAAGAAGGCCGAGGCCGCCGCGACCGCCGCCAAGAAGTCCGCCAAGGCCGGCGAGAAGGCCGTCGAGGACGCTGCCGCCAAGATCGGCTAGTTCTCCCCAGCTGGCTGTCCCTTGCTCGCGCGGCTCCGCCGCGACCCACCAGCCCGTTCGACCCCCGGTGCCCTCGCGGCCCGGGGGTCGCGCGCGTTTACGGTCTGGGGATGTTCTCTCTGGCCGGTGGCCTGCTCCAGATCCTCAACCTCGGCCTGCTCGTCCTCGTCGGGTGGGCCCTCATCGACGCGGCGACGCGGCCCGCGGCGGCGTTCCTCGCGGCCGGCAAGCAGACCAAGCAGATCTGGCTGATCATCCTGGGCGTGAGCCTGCTGCTGTGCCTGGTCGGTGCCGCCGGCGTACTCGGCATCTTCGGGTTCGTCGTGGCGATCGCGGCGATCGTCTACCTGGTCGACGTGCGTCCTGCGGTGCGCGGGATGCGCCCTGGCGGCCCGTGGGGCTGACCGCGCTCGTGACCGGCTCCGGCGAGCCGGTCACCGTTGCGGCGCACGGGCTCGGTGCCTCGGTTGCCGAGACGCGTCCGCTGCTCAGCGGGGTCGAGGGCACCCGTGTCTTCTACGCCGCGCGCGGTCACGACGAGACGGTGCCTGCGCCGTTCAGCTACCGCGACCTGGGTGAGGACCTGCTCGAGGTCGCCGACACGTCCGGCGCGACGCGCGCCCTGGGGGTCTCGATGGGCTGCGGTGCGCTGCTGTCGCTGCTCGCGCGGCACCCCGAGCGCTTCGACAAGGTCGTGTGCTTCTTGCCCGGAGCGATCGACAAGCCGAGGACCGACGACGCCGTACGACGGTTCGACACGCTCCTGCAGGCGATCGCGGCCGGGGACCTCGACGGCGTGCGCGCGTTCGTCGAGGGTGAGATCCCGGCCGACCTCCGCGCTCGTCCGGGGGTGGCTGCCTACGTCGACAGCCGCGCGCGGTTCCTGCTGGCGTCGCCCGGCATCCCGGTCGCGGTCGCGTCGCTGCCGCCGGTCACTCCCGTGGACGACCGGTCGGTCCTGGCTTCGGTCGCCGCCGACGTACTCGTCCTCGGTCAGGAGGGCGACCTGCTGCATCCGGCCCAGGTGGCGCGGGACCTCGCCGCAGCACTCCCCAAGGCGCGGCTGGTGATCTTCGACCGGCCGGGGGTCGTGCTCCGCGAGCGCGCCCGCCTCCGCCGCGAGATCGCCGACTTCCTCAACGCCTGAGGTTGGCGGGGCTGGTGGGGTTGCCCCGTGCGGCTAGCGCGTCGGGGGGTGGAGGAGCTCGGGGGCCACGCCGTCGGCGGGCTCCTGGCCGGCGTGCACGAAGACGTACGCCGGCCCGTCGTTGCCACGCACGTGCTCGGTCTCCCCATTGGCCTCGTAGATGTCCAGCAGCCCCGGGGCATCGGATGCGGCGAGGATGCGGCGGACCCCCTGGTCGACCGTCGTGCTCTCGCCGTCCCGGCTCCCGCCCCGCAGCACCACCAGCTCATCTGCCATGCGTTGCTCCTACCCCCGCCCACAGATCATGCAAACGGTGACCCAACCGGCCCTGGAGTCCGTACGATATGGCTCCGATATGTACGGGTACGTGCCTCACCCGGTCGAGTGAATGGCGTTACCGAGCGTTGCTGCTCGGCGTTCCGCTCGTTGCATGCGGTGTCCGACCCGGACCACCGCCCACGAACTGGAAGGCCCGACGATGACCCACATCGCAGCTGTCACCGCCGAGCTCGAGCTCCGTCTCGTCGTCCCGGGCGGACCGTCCCTTCCGGTCATCGCCTCACTGCGCTACGAGACGGCCGACCCGTGGGCCGTCCGGGTCGCCTTCCAGACCGGTGGCGAGGGTGACGGCATCGTCGAGTGGATGTTCGCCCGCCAGCTCCTCACCGACGGCGTCGCCAAGACGGTCGGCGAGGGTGACGTCCGCGTCTGGCCGTCGGTCATCGGCCGCGAGCACTTCGTCAACCTGGCGATGGCCTCCCCGTCCGGCTCGGCGCTGTTCGAGATCGACCGCGACTCGCTGGTGGAGTTCCTGCAGCAGACCTACCTCGCCGTCCCGACCGGCGCCGAGGACGAGGTCATCGACATCGACGCGGAGCTCGCGATCCTCCTGACCGACTGAGCACGTCCGCACACGCACCGAGCCGCCTTCCTCCAGGGGCGGCTCTTTGCGTTGTCCGAGGGCTCAGGTCATCCCGGCGGTGAGGTCGAGGTCATCCGGCGGAGCAGCCGGCGTCTTCCAGCCGATGTAGGGCTTGCCGAACACACCGTGCAGCTCGTTGGCCCGGTCGACCATGTGCGCATAGGCGGTCTCGAAGGCGGCTGCGTCCTGCGCCTTGATGGCCGCGCTGACGGGCGCGTAGTCGTCGCGCAGGTAGTCGGTCATCTCCGGGTCGTACTTCGGCCGGCTCTCCACCGAGAGCTGCAGCTGCTTCACGACCGATTTGGAGAAGTACGCCGCAAGCGGCCAGTTGCCGGCCTTCGCCGCGTAGTACAAGCGGTGCACCCGCGGGCCGACCTCGGCCATCAGCCGGTCCATCCCCGGCTGCTGCTTGGCCAGCTCGTCGAGAGTGAGGTCGCGCTTGCCGTTGTTGACGAGATGGATGTGGTCCGCGGTCATGCCCTCATGCTCTCCCAGGGCACGGTGACCTCGCCGAACCGGGCGCGCCCGGCGTCCTTGGGCCAGGCGAGGCCCTCCACCGTCGCGACCCAGCGCTGCCGGTTCCCGAAGGCGGCGTACGGCGCGCTCCTGTCCCACGCCGCGTCGAGCTCGGCCATCAGGGCGTGCACCGGACTCCCCGGCACGTTGCGGTGGATCAGCGCCTTCGGCAGCCGCTCGGCGAGGTCGCTCGGCCGCTCGAGGCTGGGCAGGTGCGCGGCCAGGGTCAGGGCGCGCGGGCCATCGCGGCCGAGCTCGACCCAGGACGCCCGCCGCCCGATCTCGTCACTCGTCCCCTCCACCAGGACGCCACCCTCGGCCAGCCCCGCGCACAGGGTGGACCACGCCTGGGCGGCCGCTTCCTCGTCGTACTGCCTGAGGACGTTGAGAGCGCGTACGACGACAGGACGCAGACCGGCGAGCTCGAACCCGCCCCGCACGAACGACAGACCGCCCCGCTCCGCCGGCCGGGCGGCGTCGACGCGGTCCTGGTCGATCTCGATCCCGACGACGCGCACGTCGGGCCGCACCGCCCGCAGCCGGTCGTGCAGCTCGATCGCGGTGATCGGGGTCGCGCCGTAGCCGAGGTCCACGACCAGCGGGTCGGCCGCGTCGCGCAGCAGCGCCCCGTGCACGCCGACCAGCCACCGGTCGATCCGTCGCAGCCGGTTGGGGTTGGTCGTGCCACGGGTCGGCAGCCCGAGCGCCCGCGCCCGCCCCGCGGCGTACCTCTTCACCCGCGCCACCCCGCCACCACCGCTCTTTCCCGCCGAGCCGCCGGCGTCCCGCGGATGATCTTCTCGTCTCGGAGCCGCCGGGCGGACACACCGGCGTGTCGGACCGGCCGCTCCGAGATCAGAAGATCGCGGGCGGGTCGGGCGGGTCGGGCGGGTCGGGCGGCGGGTCGGGCGGTCACGGGGACCGGCGGTCACGGGGACCGGCGGTCACGGGGACCGGCGGACCACCTTTGTCGCGGAGGCCTGCTGGCGGGGCGTGACCTGCACGAGGTCGATGTTGACGTGCGGCGGCCGCGACGCGACCCACGCGATGACGTCCGCGATGTCGTCGGCGGTCAGCGGGTCGACCCCGGCGTAGACGGCGTCGGCGCGCGCCTGGTCGCCGCCGAACCGCACCAGCCCGAACTCCTCGGTCTGCACCATCCCGGGCGCGACCTCGCTCACCCGGACCGGCTGCTCGGCCAGCTCCAGCCGCAGCGTGTCCCGGAGCGCGGCCACGGCGTGCTTGGCCGCGACGTAGCCGCCGCCCCCCTCGTAGACCCAGCGGCCGGCCGTGGAGCCCGTCATCACGACATGACCCGCTCCGGACGCGATCAGCGCCGGCAGCAGCGCCTGGACGGTGCGCACCAGGCCGAGCACGTTGACGTCGTACATCCGCGCCCAGTCGTCCATGTCGGCGGCCGCGACCGGGGCCAGGTCGAAGGCGCCGCCCGCGTTGGCGACCAGCAGGTCGCACCGGGGCGCCGCATCGGCCAGCGCCGCGACCGACTGCGGATCGGTCACATCCAGCGCGCACGGCCGGATCGATGGGTGCGAGGCGGCCAGCGCCCCCAGCCGGTCCAGCCGGCGAGCTGCCGCCACCACCTCCCAGCCGTCCTCGGCGAGTCGCCGTGCGGTCGCCGCTCCGATCCCACTGCTGGCCCCTGTCACGACTGCTGTGCGCATGCGGGAAGTCTGCCCGGTTCGCCGAGGTTGGTGACACAGGGCAGACTGTCCCGCGAGACCGAGGAGGTGGCGGCGGATGACCCCGGCCGTCCTGAGGGCAGTTCACCCGCGCCGCATCGCGGTCCTTTCGGTGCACACGTCCCCCCTGGAGCAGCCGGGCACCGGCGACGCGGGCGGGATGAACGTCTACGTCGTCGAGACCTCCAAGCGCCTTGCCGACCTCGGGGTCGAGGTCGAGGTCTTCACCCGCGCGACCAGCAGCGACCTGCCGCCTGTGGTCCAGCTCGCCCCCGGGGTGACCGTGCGGCACGTCACGGCCGGCCCGTTCGAGGGCTTGTCCAAGGAGGACCTGCCGGCGCAGCTGTGCGCCCTCACCAGCGGAGTCCTGCGGGCCGAGGCCCAGCACGAGCCTGGCTGGTACGACGTGGTGGCCAGTCACTACTGGCTGTCGGGTCAGGTCGGGTGGCTGGCCAGCGAGCGCTGGGGCACCCCGCTCGTGCACACCGCCCACACCCTGGCCAAGGTCAAGAACCTCGCGCTCGCCGACGGTGACCTGCCCGAGCCGCTGCGCCGCGTGGTCGGCGAGGAGCAGGTCATCGCCGCCGCCGACCGGCTCATCGCCAACACCGCCGAGGAGGCGCGCCAGCTGGTGACGCTCTACGGCGCCGATCCCGACCGGGTCGTCCCCGTGGCGCCAGGGGTGGACCTCGAGCAGTTCCGTCCCGGTGAGGCCAGTGGCGCGCGCACCCGCCTCGGGGTGCCCCCGGATGCGGTGGTGCTGCTGTTCGTCGGGCGCATCCAGCCGCTGAAGGCGCCCGACGTCCTGCTCCGCGCCGCAGCACGCATGCTCGAGCAGGACCCCTCCCTCCGAAGCCGCCTCGTCGTCGCGGTCGTCGGAGGCCCCAGCGGCACCGGGCTGGCTGAGCCGCATCACCTGCAGGAGCTCGCCCGCTCCCTCGGCATCGACGACGTCACCCGCTTCGAGGCCCCGTCGGCCGGCAAGGACCGGCTACGCGACTGGTACACCGCCGCCACGGTCGTCGCCGTCCCGAGCCACAACGAGTCGTTCGGTCTGGTCGCGCTCGAGTCCCAGGCCTGCGGCACTCCCGTCGTCGCGACGGACGTGGGCGGCCTGCGTACGGCGGTGCGTGACGGGGTCAGCGGACTGCTCGTCCCCGGGCACGACGACGACGCGTGGGCGGCCGCCCTGCTCAAGGCGATCGACCTGCGTGAGGAGCTCAGCCCCGGCGCGCTGGCGCACGCGAGGCAGTTCTCCTGGGCCGTCACCGCGGACGGGTTGCTCGCCACCTACCGCGACGCGCTGGCGGAGCGGTCCGGGTTGCTGGTCGCCTCCGCGCGATGACAGAGACAGCCGCCGCCATCCAGGCCGCGCTCGAGGCCGGCGGCCTGACCTACGAGCAGACCGAGCCGGGGTCGTTCTTCGTGACCCTGCCCGGCACCCACAAGCTGGCCACCCACTGCTGGCTCGTCGTCGGAGCACATGCCCTGTTCGTCGAGGCCTTCGTCGTACGCAAACCCGATGAGAACCACGAGGAGTTCCAGCGCTTCCTGCTCCGGCGCAACAGCAGGATGTACGCCGTCGCCTTCGCGACAGACGCCGCCGGTGACGTCTACCTCGTCGGTCGGCTGCCGCTCGGCGGCATCACCGAGGAGGAGGTCGACCGCCTCCTCGGCTCGGTGCTGCAGTACGCCGACGAGTCCTTCGACGCGCTGCTCGAGATCGGCTTCGCGTCGTCGATCCGGCGTGAGTGGGCATGGCGGCAGAAGCGCGGCGAGTCGACGGCCAACCTGCAGGCGTTCGCGAGGTTCGCGAAGCCCGAGGAGTAGGCCGGACCTGCGTGCTGACAGGCGTTTTGGACCGCATTTCTGCCCGTCGACGGCCTCCACCCGCCGTCCTACGCTGCCCCCCTGACATCGGCTGGGGGGCCCATGACCAACAAGACAGATGCAGCGATCAAGGCATTCCGTTCCGCCGCCGACGCCATCGTGCTGGCACCGGGGGACACCTACTTCGCTGAGGCGCGACGGCGCGCGGTGTGGAACGGCGCCATCGACAGGCAGCCCGCGCTCATCGTGCAGCCGACGAGCGACGCGCAGGTGGCGTCGGCACTGACGAACGCGCGCCACCTCGGCTTCGACGTCACCGTCCGCGGCGGCGGGCACGGCTTCGCAGGCAACGCCGTTGCCGACGGCGCGGTGATGATCGACCTCAGCGGGCTGGCGAGCGTCCAGGTCGACGTCGCCGCGAAGCGGGCGC
>JAVXVI010000182.1:0-5471 GCA_032230005.1 Actinomycetota bacterium
ACAAGGACCTCAACCTGCACCACTCCGCCTGGCAGTTCAGCCAGTTCCTGCACGGTGAGCAGGGCGCGATGATCTGCGCAGCGCGCATCGTCGAGTCCGTCCCCGACCTCGACTCGAAGTTCTACGCAGCAACGCAGACGATGGACGAGGCGCGGCACGCCGAGACCTACGCGCGGTTCCTGCAGGAGAAGCTCGGCCTCGTCTACCCGATCAACGACAACCTCTCGAAACTGCTCGCTGAGACGCTCACCGACAGCCGCTGGGACATGCCCTACCTCGGCATGCAGGTGCTGATCGAAGGACTCGCGCTCGCGGCCTTCGGCATGCTGCGCGACATCACGACCAAGCCGCTGCCCAAGCAGATCCTGTCCTACGTCATGCAGGACGAGGCGCGGCACGTGGCGTTCGGCCGGCTTGCGCTGAAGGACGCCTACCGCGACCTGACGAGTGCCGAGCGGGACGAGCGCGAGGAGTTCGTCGTCGAGGCCTGCTACCTCATGCGCGACCGCATCCGCGGCAAGGAGGTCTGGGGGCAGTGCGGCCTCGACGAGGACGAGTGCGACGCCTATGTCGACTCCTCGGAGTTCATGAAGCTGTTCCGCAACCAGCTGTTCACGCGCATCGTGCCGATCGTGAAGGACATCGGGCTGTGGGGACCGAAGGTCCAGCAGGCCTACGCCGACATGGGCGTCCTGGAGATGGGCGACGCCGACCTGGATCTGCTGATGAAGCATGACGAGGACCTGGCCGAGCAGATCGACCGCGACAAGCAGGAGGCCGCCGAGGTCGAGCGGCGCATCAGCGAGATCGAGCAGACGATCGCCATCGGCGCCGACGACCAGCCCGTAACGGTCGACTAGCGCCGCCGCCCCCGCACCCGCCGCCCCCGCCCCCCGCCGATCAAGATCTTTCCGGATCTGGTCCGGCTATAGCGCTCCCATTTCCGGAAAGATCTTGAGGCTGACCGCGGCCGGGTCGCCGATAGCCTGGGCCGGTGGGAACGGCGGGCAATGGCTGAGCTGTGGGGGATGCTCGCCGACGAGGACCGCCTGCGGGTGTTCGCTGCGCTGGCCCTCGGCGCCAGCTCCCTGACCGAGGTCTCCGAGCGCTCCGGCGTGGAGCCCCGGCTGGCGGTCAAGGCACTCAAGCGACTGGTCTCGGGTGGCGTCGTCGAGAGGTCCGGCAACGACTTCGCGCTGCGCCGCGACGTGATCGCGGCAGAAGCCCGTCGTACGGCAAGACCGGTGGAGCAGTACGACGCGGTGGGGGTACCGCCCAAGCAGGCGGCCGTCCTGCGGGCCTTCCTCGTTGGCGGCCGGCTGGCCCGGATCCCGACCACCCGGTCCAAGCGGCTGGTGGTGCTCGACCACATCGCGAAGGTGTTCGAGATCGGGGTCCGCTACCCCGAACGCGAGGTTGACGCCCTGCTGCGGGTCTTCCACGACGACTACGCGGCCCTGCGGCGGCACCTCGTCGACGAGGGCTTCCTCGACCGGGCGGCCAACACGTATTGGCGCAGCGGCGGCACCGTCGAGCTCTGAACGGGCTTAGGGCCATCGCTGGCTGGTCTTGGGGTGATCTTAGAACTGCCCGAACGGGTGATGCGCGGAGCGTAATCAACCGTCACGCTCAGCGAGCAAGGTTCGACCGGTCGCCCGTGCCGCAGCGGGTGGCTGTTGGACGGGAGGCAGTGATCCGCGGGGGCCCCACCGACACCGGCAACGGTGCACGGAGACATCCGGTCGCCTAGCTCTCGCGGGAAGCCCAATGGCGAGTCCACCTCGTCCGGAGATCGAGCGCCTCGGCGCTCCGCCCCGGATGGAGAAGTTGCATGTCGTCGAAGTTCGCGCAGCTCCGAGTGGCTGCGGTCGCGGCCGTCGTCTTGGCCGTCCTCACCTGCGCTGGGGCCTTCGGGGTTGCGACTGTCGCGGCTGCGTCGACCTCGAACGGGGATCTGTCGAGCTCCGATCCGGGCGACACTGCCTGCCGGTCGGAAGCTGAGGACCCGCCGGACTCGGAGGGGCTCAAGGTTTCCAGCCTGGACCAGGGCGTCTGCCCGTCTCCGTCGGCGTCGCCGTCTCCGTCGGTGTCGCCGTCTCCGTCGGTGTCGCCGTCTCCGTCGGTCTCGCCATCCCCCCTGCCCGCACCCGTCGTCGTGACCAAGACGAACAACGCTGATGGATCCGAGAGCGCCGGAGACAACTTCAACCAGAGCGAGACCGCGTCGTCCGTTGGTGCGGACGTGCGTTTCCGGCTCCGCATCACGAACAACAACCAGTTCCCCATCAACGTCTCCGCCGTCACCGACCAGGTGTCAGGGCAGGAGCCGACGAACGTGGCGTGCGACTCTGCATTGGGCACGATCGCGACGGGGACCTCGAGCGACTGCTTCTACCTGCTTGCGAGCTACTCGCCGGCCGACGGCCAAACCAAGACCAACATCGCCACGGTGTACTGGACGTCGGCGCAGCCGACGCTGCGGCGGGCGGCTGCCCTGGCCGTTGGTCCGCTCGGCACGCCGGCCATCAGCCTGCCGTCGTCGGTGACGACGCACCTGCCGCCCGTCATCGTGCCGGTCGTGCCGGTCGTCCCGGTCACGCCGGTCACGCCGACACCGCCACTCGTGATTGCCCCGGTGCAGGACCTCGGCGTCACCAAGTCCGGGCCCGGCGCTGCCCACCCGGGTGACGAGCTGGTCTGGACCATCGACGTCACCAACGTCAAGGGAACGCCGGCGACCGGCTTCACCGTCACCGACGCCCTGCCGGCCGGGACGTCCTACAGCTCGGCGGAGGGCACCGGCTTCGTGTGCACGCACGCCGCGGCCGTCATCAGCTGCACGTACACCGGCTCCTTGGCCGTCGGCGACTCGGCGCACGTCCTCGTCCGGGCCCTGCTGCTTGAGAGCTTCACGGGTACGACGGTGGACAACACGGCCGTGGTGGACCCGGGCCGCACCGACGACGCCGCCGCCAACAACTCGGCAACCGCGACGACCGCCGTCACGCCGGCCGCCCCGGCCGCTGCGGGCAGCCCGTCCGGCCCGGTCCAGGGCAGTGGCGGCGGCGAAGCGGCCGGTCCAGTGAGCGTTCCGCAGCCGACCAGCGCCGAGGGCTCCGGCCTCCCGTTCACGGGCTGGGCCACCGCGCGCACGCTGCAGGTCGGGCTTGCCCTGCTGCTCGCCGGCCTGCTCCTGTCGCTGGCGGCTCGCGCCCGCCGGCTGTCCCGATAAGCCGCGACACGCGCCGCCAGGGTCCCGTCTGGACCCCGCTGCGCGGTGTAAAAGATGGTCCTCAAGTAGTCCCAACTGGCCATGACGGGACGGCCTGCGTCGCGCACTCTGGCAGCAGTGCCAAACTGGGACAGGTCAGTCAGGAGTTAACAGTGGTCACAGGCGCATCACGTCGGCTCGCCACCGCCGTGCTGGCGGTGGGGATGCTTCTGCCCGCCACCCAGCTGGTAGCGGGGGCGGCGTGGGCAGACGACCCCAGCCCCTCGCCGGATGCCGTCACCGAACCGGTGGCACCGGACCTGCCGGCCGAGGCGCCCCTCGTCGAGCCCAGCATCGGCAGCTGGATCATCGGCGGCACCGAGCTCGAGGGGACGAAGGCCAAGCCTGCTGCCGCTGCTCCGGTCACGGTCACCAGCCACACCACGGCGGTCCGCGGTACGACGACCACGTCGCGTACGACGACGCACCGCACGACGACGACGCCGGCCAGCGCTCCCTCGGTAGGGGACGCGACGGTTCTGCCGTTCACCGGTGGCCACGTCACCTCGCTCGCACCGACCGGGCTCGCGCTCGTCCTGGGTGGGGTTGCCCTGGTCCTGGCCTCCCGTCCGCGCCGTCGGCCGGTGCTGGTCTAGGCGCCCTCCGCCAACGCGACGAGCAGTCGCCGCAGCGAGTCCACCCGGGCCGGGCTGACCTCCGCCCCGTCCAGCGCGCAGCTCGGGGTCCCCGGCAGGTGCGCGCAACCCGGCGGGCAGTGCGCGGCGACCTCCGCAAGGTCGGGGAAGGCCGCCAGTACCCGGTCCGGGCTCACCGCCCCGAGCCCGAAGGACCGCACGCCGGGGGTGTCGATGACGGTGCCGCCGCCGGGCAGGTCGAACGCGATCGCCGAGGACGACGTGTGCCGTCCCTTGCCGATGCCGCTGACGTCCGCCACCGCGCGCAACGCGTCCGGGACCAGCTGGTTGACGAGCGTGGACTTGCCCACGCCCGACTGCCCGAACAGCACGCTGGTGCGGCCGGCCAGCCGGCCGGCCAGCTCTGCCACGCCGCTGCCGGCGCCGGTGACGATCGCCTCGACCCCGAGCGGCCGGTAGAGCTCGAGCAGCTCGTCCGGCGAGGCGAGGTCGGCCTTGGTCAGGCACAGCAGCGGCTCCAGCCCGCCGTCGTACGCCGCGACCAGGCAGCGGTCGATGAGACGGGCCCGAGGTGGCGGGTCGGCGAGGGCTGTCACGACGACCAGCAGGTCCGCGTTGGCGACGACGGCGCGCTCCACGGGGTCGTTGTCATCGGGCGTACGACGCAGGATGCTCGTCCGCGGCTCGATCCGGACGATCCGACCCAGGGCGTCCGGGCCGCCGGACAGGTCGCCCACGACACCGACGCGATCGCCGACCACGACCGCTCGCCGGCCCAGCTCCCGCGCCCGGATCGCCGTGAGGACCTCGCCCTCGTCGGTGCGCAGCCGGTAGCGGCCACGGTCGACCGTGATGACCGTCGCGGCGGCGGCCTCGTCGTGGGCCGGGCGGATCCGGGTGCGCGGGCGCGAGCTGCGGCCGGGACGGACGCGGACGTCGTCCTCGTCCAGCTCGCGGGGACTCACCGTGACACTTTCGTTCGCTCCATCAGCCCACGGCACGCCTGCTCCTGCGTCGCAGGGCGCCGCGGACAGATTCCGCTCATGGGTTGCTGAGCATCCGCTGCCAGGAGCCGGCGAAGTCCGGCACGGTCTTACGGGTCGTGCCGATGTCCTCGACCAGGACGCCGTCCACGGCGAGCCCGACAACCGCGCCGGCCATGGCGATCCGGTGGTCGTCATACGTCTGGAACTGCCCGCCGTGCAGCGGCCGCGGCTCCACCTCGAGCCCGTCCGCCGTCTCCCGGACGGCGCCGCCAAGCGCGTTCAGCTCGCGGACCAGCGCCGCCAGCCGGTCGGTCTCCTGCAGCCGCAGGTGGGCGACTCCGCGGAAGCGGCTCGGGCCGTCGGCGAAGCAGGCGAGCGCGGTCAGCACCGGGGTCAGCTCGCCGGCATCACGCAGGTCTGCGTCGATGCCGCATAGCCGGTCACCCGCCGAGACCGTGAGCGCCCGGTCCGTAGCGGTCACCCGCGCCCCCATCTGGGCAAGCAGGTCCGGCAGCGCAGCGCCGGGCTGCGTCGTGGCCACCGGCCAGCCGGGCACCGTGACGGAGCCGCCGGTCAGCAGCGGCGCGGCAAGGTAGGCGGCCGCCGTCGACAGGTCCG
>JAVXVI010000183.1:0-20770 GCA_032230005.1 Actinomycetota bacterium
GCTCGCCGTCGTGGCCGCGGGGGTGTGCCTCCTGCCCCTGCTGCCCTCGCTGCCGTACCGCTACGTCGATGCGCACACCCCGTCGTACTTCACCTCAGGCGCCGTGGACCGCGTCCCCGACGGTGCCGTCGCCTTCACCTATCCGGTGCCGCGCTTCCCCAACTCGGCGCCGATGGACTGGCAGGCGCTGGCGCACTTCCGGTACCGGTCGCTGGGGGGCTACGTCATCACGCCCCGCGCCGACGGCAAGGGGACCTTCAAGGGTGACGTCTCGGTATGGGAGCTCGTCGTCGGCCAGGCCGCGGACGGCAAGCCGCTCAAGGCCCCGCCGCAGGTGCAGCGGCGGATGCTCGCCGAGATGACGCAGCTGCAGGTCCGGGCGATCCTGGTCGCGGATCGCCCCGGGGCGGCGGCGGTGATCCAGCTCGTCGCGCAGCTGCTGGAACGCCCGGCTGACGAGACCGTCGGCGGCGTGACCGCGTGGTACCTGGCTAGCGGACCCGCCGCAGGACCCCTCGGGGGTTGAAGGTCATGAAGAACTTCTCGCTCACCGGGTCGACGACGAAGCCGTCGTTCTCGGCCAGGAAGTCGTCCAGGGCCTCCATCGGCCCGGGTCCGAAGCTCGGGTAGGTGGGGTGCCCGTTGACGTTGGTGTCCTCGACGATGACGTAGGACCCGACCGGCACCAGCGGTGACAGGGCTCGCAGCTCGCCGAGCACGTGGTCACGGGTGTGGTCGCTGTCGAGGATGACGAGGACCGGCGCATCGGCGGGCACCATCGCCCGCACCTGCTCGAGGACCTCCTCGGATGTCGACGAGCCGAACAGGTAGGTCACACGAGGGTGCGTGACGCGGCCCTCGAACACCTGCGTGTCGATCGTGACGATGTTGCCGAGCCCGAGGGTCTCGGACAGGTCGCCGAGGTAGAAGGCACTGCCGCCGTAGGCCGTGCCGGTCTCGATGACGAGTCCCGGCCGGACCGCCGCCAGCAGCTCCTGGTAGAGCCAGAGGTCGAGCGGGCACTTCCAGATCGTTGTGCCGCGGTAGGTCGTGCCGCCGCGCCAGGTGCGGTCCGCGGCGCCGTAGTAGAGCTGGTGGAAGCGCTCGACGATGGCGTCGCGCACCGCCTCCGACGGCGCTGCTGAGGTCGTCGGATCCCAGAGCGCGGTGAACGCGTCGATGGCGGCTCGCTCTGTCGCCGGGTCGGCGACGACCGGGTGGCGGGTGGCCAGGGTCGAGAACCGCGTGCGCACGGCGCGGTCGACGGTGTCGACGGCACGGCGGCGCAGGTTGCCGGGCAGGGCGCGGGTCAGGCTCACGGGGAGCGAGTCAAGCAGAGAGCGTCAGGTCCACGAGTCGGCACGCCCGACGACCTTGGCTGGTACGCCGGCGACGACCGATCCTGGGGGCACGTCCTTCGTGACGACTGCGCCGGCCGCGACCACGGCGCCCGAGCCGATGGTCACGCCCTTGAGGATGAGGGCGCGGGTCCCGACCCAGACCCGGTCGCCGATCACGACCGGCGCCGCGGACGGCTGCTGGACCCCGTCGACCGTGATCGCGTGGAAGTCGTTGTCGAGCACCTGCACGTCCCAGGAAAGGGTGCACCCGGCCCCGATGGTGATGGCCTCGGCGCAGAGGATCTTGGTGCCGAGCCCGTTGACGTTGGTGCCGTGACCGATCGTCAGGCGGCCGCTGTCCACCACGATGCGGACGCCGCGCTGCAGCGACACCACGCCCTCGCAGTGCAGGCTGGCGCCCTCGCGGACCCTGATCACCGAGGTGTCGTGCTCGCTGGTCAGCCCGAACGGCCCGAGACCGACCCGCAGGGCGCCGCCAGGGGAGACCGTGATCCGGTCGGCGCCGTCGACGACGGTGTCCGAGCCCACCCAGATGGCGCGCTTGCCCAGCACGCGATGGCGCAGGACGCCGCCGTAGAACGCCCGCGCGGACGTCTCCCTGGCGCCCCGGAGGCTGCGCATGGCACCGCGGTAGCCGCGGAACTCGTTGGCAGGCACGGACGCAGGCTATGTGCCGTCGCGTGACGGTTAAACGTGAGGGTGCTCACTTCTGCAAGCACAGCATGGGGCCATTGTGACGGTAGTGTCTGATGTGCCCCGCCTGCGTGACCACCCTCACGCCCAGATTTGCTAGCAACAGCAAGCACCTTCGCTAGTGTCGAGGCAGTCCGCACGACCGTGGACCCTGCCGGAGCGTGATCTCGGCGGCGGTCCGCCTGCCCGGTGGCCGCTCCCTGACGCCACCCGAGAGGAAGCCCGGCCCGCCGAACCGGCGGGGAGCCGGGACGACCTCGTACGGAGGAACGAATGTCCCGCGTACTACCGCTTGTGCTCACCGCTGCCATCTCCGCCGGCATCGCCGGCGCCGCTCTGCTCCCCGACTCGACCCCTGCCGACGCCGCGCCGCGTGCGGCCGGGGTCTCCGCCCAGGCCGAGACCACCATTACCCCGGTCACGCCGGACGACATGAGCGCCATGCTGTTCGCCAGCCGGGCGCAGGCCAGGCAGCAGGCCGCGGCCGCCCGCGCCGCCAAGGCCGCCGCCGCCGAGCGGGCCCGTAAGGCCCGTGCGCTCGAAGCCGAGCGCCGGGCCAGCCGGACCCGCCGCCTCGCGGTCGACTACGGCAGCCCACGATCGATCGCGCGGGCCCAGCTCGCGCAGCGCGGCTGGAGCGACCAGTACGGCTGCCTGGACAGCCTCTGGTCGAAGGAGAGCGGCTGGAACGTCTACGCCGCCAACCGCAGCGGCGCCTACGGCATCCCGCAGGCCCTGCCCGGCAGCAAGATGGCCTCGGCCGGGTCCGACTGGCGGACCAACCCGGCGACGCAGATCCGCTGGGGCCTGGGCTACATCGCCTCGAGCTACGGCTCGCCGTGCGCCGCCTGGCACCACAGCGAAAGCCACAACTGGTACTGAGGTGTCCCGCGGCTATCCCGCGCGGCGGGAGCGGGCTCTGGTCACTGCGCGCTCGGCCACGTCGACCGGCGCCGACTCGGCTGGGCTGATCATCCCGAACCGCATCTTCTTGGTGTGCTCGAGGGTGTCCTCGATCAGTGCCCGGTTCGTGCGCAGCAGGTCGCCCACGATCCCGACGATCACCGACAGGAAGCTGCACACCAGCAGCACGGTGCCGACGAGCAGTGACTGCAGGTGGCCGCCGTTGGTGTCGGCGGTCACCGCGATGATCGCGTAGCGGACGAACGGGATCAGGCCGAGCACGCCGAACAGCACCGCGAGGGCGCTGAAGATGACGTACGGCTTGTACATGATGTAGGCGCGGACGATGGCGCCGGCGCTCTTGAGCACGTGCTGGTAGGTGCTCTTGAACAGCCGCGACTCGCGCGTCTTCGGGTTGGTCCGCACCGGGATGCTCGTGATGGCCAGCTTCTTGTTGCCGGCCTGGATGATCGTCTCCATGCAGTAGCTGAACCGGGTGATCGTGTTTAGCAGCATCAGTGAGTCACGGCTGTAGGCGCGAAAGCCACTGGCCGCGTCCGGCAGCGTCGTACCCGCCGCCTTGTTCACGATCCGGCTGCCGAGCTTCTGCAGCAGCACCTTGGGCCCGGAGAAGTGCTCGACCAGGTGCACCTGCCGGTCCGCGATCACGATGTCGGCAGTCCCGGCGAGGATCGGCTGGACCAGGTCGGCGATCCGCTCCTGGGGGTACTGGTTGTCGCCGTCG
Source organism: Actinomycetota bacterium (assembly GCA_032230005.1). Taxonomy (GTDB): domain Bacteria; phylum Actinomycetota; class Actinomycetes; order Mycobacteriales; family SCTD01; genus RYN-124. The sequence goes on from JAVXVI010000183.1 coordinate 3,703, forward strand.
GTGTTGACCACGATGTCGGCGCCGAGCTCGAGTGCCCGCTGCACGCCGTCGTGGAAGGACCTGCCCAGACCGCGGTTGCGCGCGTGCCGCACGAAGTGGGTGACGCCGTGGGCCTTCGCGACGTCGATCGTCTTGTCCGTCGATCCGTCATCGATGATCAGGACGATGATCTCGTCGATCCCGGCGATCTGCTTCGGGATCGTGTCGAGGACCGAGCCGAGGGTCTCCTCCTCGTTGAGGCAGGGGACTTGTACGACGAGCCTCACAGCGTCGCCCAGACGATCGTCCACGGGTACGGCGAGGCGACGGCCCGGACGGTGCCGACCTGCGACACGAAGCGCTGGAAGCCGGCCTTCGTCCAGTGGTTGAGGTGTCCGGGGGTGTTGCCCAGGTCCTTGAGGTAGCGGCCGGTGACCAGGTTTGAGCCCTGGAAGTACGGCTCCCGCGGGACGCTCAGCAGCAGGTGCCGCGACGACACCCGGGCGAGCTCGCGCAGACCGGCGTCCGGGTCGGTCAGGTGCTCGAGCACCTCGACGCAGACGACCAGGTCGAACTGCTTGTCGTTGAACGGCAGGCGCTCTGCGTCGCCGTGCAGGTAGTGCGGACCGGGCCGGCTGCGCCACTCCTGGCGGAGCCCCGCGTCCGGCAGGTCGAGGCCCACCGCGGTGCCGAACCGGCCGTGCAGCTTCTGCGAGATCACGCCCTCCCCGGCACCCACCTCGAGCGGGTTGGTCGCCGGCTTCGTGTCGCGCGAGATGTCGCCGATCATGCCGTCGAGGCGGGCCACGAACCGCTCGGTCAGCCACTTGATGGCGGGGTTCTTCGCGGTGTACTTCGCGGTGTGGTTGCCGATCACCACACCGGGCGTCTCCGGCGCTTGGGTCATGACACGAGGCTAGCGTCCGTAGGGTTCCACGCATGTCGCTGCCGCGCTGGCTCCGGACCGGTCTGCGGGTCGGCTTCCTGGCCGTCGCCGTCGTCGTCATCGTCCTGACGCTTCGGCATCAGGGGTCGGGTGTCGGCAGTGCCGTCCGCCGCACCGGGGTCGCCGCGTCCCTGGCCAGCCTGGTCGCGGCCCTCCTGGGGCTGCTCGCCAGCGCGATGGTCTGGCGGGCCCTGCTGGCCGACCTCGGCAGCCGGCTGCCGATGCGCACCGCGTTGCACGTCTTCTTCCTCGGCCAGCTCGGCAAGTACCTCCCCGGCAGCGTCTTCGCGGTCGCCGCCCAGATGGAGCTCGGCCGCAGCCAGGGCGTCTCGCGCAGCCGGGTGGGCACCGCCAGCCTGCTGTTCATGGGGGTGCTGGTCTCGGCCGGGCTGCTGGTCGCGGCAGTGGCCCTGCCGCTGACCAGTCCCGACGCGCTGCGCCACTACTTCTGGGTCCTGGCCGTTCTGCCGATCGGGCTGGCGTGCCTCGCCCCGCCGGTCCTCACCCGGCTGGTTGCCCTCCTGCTGAGGGTGCTCCGGCGCGAGCCGCTCGAGCAGGCGCTCTCCTGGCGGGGGGTCGGCGCTGCGGTCGGCTGGGCGCTGGCGATGTGGGCGGCGTACGGCGTGCATGTCCTCGTCCTGCTGCTGCCCCAGCACACGACGGGCTCGGCGAGCCTCCCCCTGCTCGCCCTCGGCGGCTACACCCTCGCCTGGACCGTCGGCTTCCTGTTCCTGCTGGCGCCGGCCGGAGCGCTGCTGCGCGAGACGGTGCTCGTACTCGCGTTGGCCCCGGTGCTCCACACCGCGGCCGCAACCGGGGTCGCCGTGGTCAGCCGCGGCGCGATGACGTTGGGTGACCTGATCTGGGGCGGCGCGGGCGCGCTGATGCGCCCCAGAAGCGGTGCGGATGGGGCGAACGTGTCTACAGTGGAATCCGTTCAGCAGCTGGGGAAGGCTGCCGACGCCTGACAGGTACGCCCCGAACCCGGAGACGACCCTGATGCGCCGCCCCACCCCTGCCCGCCGTCGCGCGACGCTGGCCCTCACCGGGCTCGTCGGTGCGCTGCTGACGTCGGTGGTCACCGCCGGGCCGGCCGCGGCCGAGCAGGTCTACGAGCGCCCTGCCAGCGGCGTCTTCAACGTGGTCGGTCACGGCTGGGGGCACGGCCACGGGCTGTCGCAGTGGGGCGCGCAAGGGGCCGCCAGCCAGGGCGTGAGCGCTGACACGATCACCTCGACCTACTACCCCGGTACGACGCGCGCGGTGCTCGCGAACGCGCCGATCCGCGTCCTCCTGCAGGCGGACGAAGGGCGTGACACCCAGGTCTACGCAGCTGCCGGCCTGAAGGTCACCGACGTCGCGAGCGGCGCGTCCGAGGCGCTCCCCTCGGGGCCGACCCGCTGGCGGGCGACCGTCGACGCCTCGGGTCTGCACCTGTCGTCGCTGACCGGCTCGACCTGGACGGCGTACGCGATCGGCACCAGCTCGGCGTCGCCCAGCCCGTCGCCCAGTCCGTCGCCCAGTCCCAGCCCAGCCGCGGCCCCGGCGTACGGCGGCCCGCTGCGCTTCTCCGGCCCCGAGGTCGTCCGGGTCGCCTTCCCGGACGGCACGTCCCGCGACTACCGCGGCGCGATCTCGGCGGTGAAGACCTCATCGACGGCACTGCAGACCCTCGACGTCCTGTCCCTCGAGGACTACCTGCTGGGCGTCGTGCCGCGCGAGTCGTCGTCGTCCTGGCAGCCGGCGGCGCTGCAGGCGCAGGCCATCGCCGCCCGCTCCTACAGCGCCTACAAGCGAGCTCACGCGACCGGCACCTACGACATCTGCGACACGACCCAGTGCCAGGTCTTCGGCGGTACCCGCGTCTACGCCTCCGACGGCAGCAGCATCGCCCTCGAGCCGGCGTCCACGACCGATGCGGTGCGGCAGACCGCCGGCGTCGTACGCACCTACAACGGCGCGCCGATCTTCGCCGAGTTCTCCAGCAGCGACGGCGGCTGGTCGACCGACGGCGGCACGCCGTACCTCGTCCCGCAGCGCGACGACTGGGACGGCGCCGTGCCCAACCCGGTCCACTCGTGGACGGCGTCCCTGAAGGCATCGGACCTCGAGCGGCGCTACCCGGCGGTCGGCACCCTGCAGCGGATCCGGGTCACCGTGCGGGACGGCAACGGCGAGTGGGGCGGCCGGGTCAAGACCGTGATCCTCGAGGGGGTCAGCAGCACCGGCGCTGCGACCAGCGTCTCCACGACCGGCGCAGGGGTCTACAACGCGCACACCTGGCCGGCCTACTCCGACGGCCTGCGCTCCTCGTGGTGGCACATCACGTCGGCCAACGACGGCGCGCTCGTCAGCCAGTCGGCAGCACCGAAGCTGGTGCGGCCGCCTGGCGCACCGTCGACCGGCCAGCTGACCGTGACCATGAAGAACACCGGCTCGACGGCCTGGCCGACGAGCGGCCTGCACATGGCCGTTGCCTCGCCGCCGGGTCAGGCCGACGCGCTCGTCGGTGGCAGCACCCGGCCTGGCGTCCTCGTGCCGACCTCGGCGACGTCGATCGCTCCAGGGGAGACCGCGAGCTTCACCTTTGCCCTCGACACGGCGGGTGTTCAGGCCGGCACGCACGGCCGTGCCTATCGGCTGCGGATCGGCGACGACCCGGTCTTCGGAGCGACGGTCAACTGGACGATCCCGGTCGCAGCTGCGACGTTCAGCGCGGCGGTCGCCGGGCCGCCCAGCGCGGTGACGCCGTCCACCACCGATGCGCCGTCCCCCGTCTTCGCTGACGGCAGGACAGTCGTCCTGCCGCGCACCGGCTCGACCGGTGTTCGGCTGCAGGCGCGCAACACCGGCAACACCACCTGGCCGGTCGGCGCTGCCACTCCCGTGCGGCTCGGCACGTCCGCGCCGCGGGACCGGGCGAGCGCCTCCACCGGTGCCACCTGGAGCTCTGCGAAGCGCGCGGACCGACTCAGCGGTGACACCGCAGTCGGCCCTGGTGCCACGGGGATCTTCGACCTGACTCTGTACGGCGGGGGGCAGCCCGTCGGCGTGACCACGGAGGCGTTCGAGCCGCTGTGGGAGGCCAAGCACTGGATCGACGGGGACCAGACGACGCTGACGATCGTCCGCACCGACCCGGCGGTCTCGCGGCTGGCCGGCGTCGACAAGCCGCCGCCGGCGACCTTCCGCACCACCACGAAGACGAGCGGGTTCACCCTCGTCATCCGGCTGCGCAACCTCGGCGGCAGCCCCTGGACCGTCGGCAAGGAGTGGCTGGCGACCTCCAACGGCAAGGCCGACCCGCTGCGGACCAGCGCCTGGCCCTACCCGACGCGCCCGCCGGCGATGGCCGCCAACGCGACGCGTCCGGGGGTCAAGGTCGTCTACCCCGGCGAGGTCGGCGAGTGGCGGATCCCCTTGTCGGGGCTGCGCAAGGCACCGGGCACCTACGCCGAGTCGTGGCAGGCCCTCGGGCCGGCCGGTCGCTACGGGCCGGTGCTGAAGACCACCGTCACCGTCGTCCGCGGGTAGCGAGAAAGGCAAGGGAGTGCGGGTCGGTCTCGTCCTCGAGCAGTGCCTCGCACCCGTCCCCGGCGGCACCGGCCGCTACAGCCGCGAGATCGCGGTGGCGCTGGCCCGGCGCGCGCCGGCAGACGCGGCCGTGGCGGGTGCGACCGCGTGGCACCGCGAGCTCCTGAGGATCCCCGGGGTTCCCAGCTTCCGGCTGGCCCTGCCCCGCCGTGCGCTGACCGCGCTGTGGGAGCGCGGCATCGGTCCGGGCGTGGGCGGAGACGTCGTGCACGCGCTCACCCCGCTGGCACCGCCGCGTCGTCGTACGCCGCTCGTCGTCACGGTCCACGACGCGGTCCCCTGGACCGATCCCGAGACGCTGACCCCGCGCGGTGTCCGCTGGCACCGCGCCGCGGTCGAGCTGGCCGCCCGGACGGCCGACCTCGTCGTCGTACCGACTCATGCCGTCGCCGCGGAGCTGAGTCGCCACGTGCAGCTCGGCGACCGGCTCCGGGTCATCGGCGAGGGCGTCAGCGCCGACCTCGCACTTCCCGCTGATGCGGACGAGCGGGTCACACGCCTCGGCCTGCCGGAGCGCTACCTGCTGACCGTCGCGACCCTCGAGCCGCGCAAGGGGCTCTCCGTGCTGCTGCGCGAGCTGGCCACGCCCGAGGCCCCTGACCTGCCGCTCCTCGTCGTCGGCCAGCCGGGGTGGGGCGGGTTGAACCTGGCTGCCGAGGCCGGGCGGCTCGGGCTGGGCGACCGGGTCCGAGTGATGGGACGGGTCCCGGATGCCGACCTGGCCGTCCTGCTCCGGCGCGCGACGGCTCTCGTCATGCCGAGCCGGTCAGAGGGGTTCGGCTTGCCCTTGCTCGAGGCGATGAGTGTCGGCACGCCCGTGGTCACGAGCCCAGCGGCTGCGCTGGTCGAGGTCGGCGGCGGGGCAGCCCTGGTGGCGGCGGACGACGAGCTGGCGGCTGCTCTGCGGTCCGTGGCCGAGGACGACGCGCTTCGGGCACGGCTCGCGGCCGCCGGGCCGGAGCGGGCAGCGGCCTACAGCTGGGACGGCGCCGCCGATGCGCTCTGGGCGGCGTACAGCGAGATCACAGACGTACGGGCGTAGGCTCATGGGGTCGTCCAAGCAGACCCCGGGAAGGAGCCGACGCTGTCCGCCAGTCCGCGCGTCCTCGTTGACGCGACGGCAGTTCCCGCGGACAGGGGAGGCGTCGGACGCTACGTCGACGGCCTCATCGGTGCCCTCGCGCAGACCGATGCCGACCTCGCGATCGTGTGCCAGCGGGCGGATGCCGAGCGCTACAGCCGCATGGACGCGCAGGCCGAGGTGATCCCAGGACCGGCCGCGATCGCGCACCGGCCGGCCCGATTGGCGTGGGAGCAGACCGGTCTGCCGCTCGTGGCGCAGCAGGTGAGCGCGCAGGTCGTGCACTCGCCGCACTACACGATGCCGCTGCGCGCGGGGCGGCCCGTCGTGGTGACGATCCACGACGCGACGTTCTTCACCGAGCCCGACATGCACACGTCCGTCAAGGGCACGTTCTTCCGGTCCGCGACCCGCACCGCGCTGCGCCGCGCCTCACGCGTCATCACTCCCTCGAAGGCGACCCGTGAGGAGCTGATCCGGGTCCTCGACGCGGACGGCACCCGGATCGATGTCGCCTACCACGGCGTCGACCAGACGACCTTCCACGTGCCGAGCGACGCCGAGAAGGACCGCGTGCAGGCACGTCTGGGCCTCGGGGGGCAGCCCTACATCGCCTTCCTGTCCACCCTCGAGCCGCGCAAGAACGTCCCCGGTCTCGTGCGCGGTTGGGTGAAGTCGTGCGCCGACCGCGACAACCCGCCTGCGCTCGTGCTGGCCGGCGGCGCGGGGTGGGACGACCACATCGACGGGGCCATTGCTGAGGTCCCGTCGCACTTGCGGGTCCTGCGCCCCGGCTACCTGCGGTTCACCGACCTGCCCGGCTTCCTCGGCGGCGCGACGGTCGTCGCCTACCCCTCGCACGGCGAGGGTTTCGGGCTCCCCGTGCTCGAGGCGATGGCCTGTGCTGCACCGGTCCTGACGACGCCGCGGCTGTCGCTGCCTGAGGTCGGCGGTGACGCCGTCGCCTACACCGAGCCCGACCCTGACTCGATCGCGACCGCACTCACATCGCTCCTCGATGACCCCGACCGGCGGGCGCAGCTCGCGGCTGCCGGGCACGAGCGCTCGCTCGAGTTCACCTGGGCGGCCAGCGCAGAGGCGCACCTCGCGAGCTACGCCCGCGCACTGGCTACGTGACCTCACCGCAGGTGCGGGTGGTCGTCGTGACGTACTCGCCCGGCGACGCCCTGACCGGCTTCCTGACCTCGTTGCCTGCCGCCACAACTGCGTCGTACGACGTCGTGCTCGCCGACAACGGCTCGGTCGACGGCGCACCGGAGGCGGCCGTCGGTCCAGGGATCACGCTGCTGCGCACGGGCGGCAACCTCGGCTACGGACGCGCCGCTAACGCCGGCGCAGCGGGCGCCACGTCGGAGTGGCTCGTCATCGCCAATCCCGACGTCGTGTGGTCGCCGGGCTCCCTTGACGAGCTGCTCGCCGCGGGGGAGCGGTGGCCGACGGCGGCCTGCCTCGGCCCCGCGATCCGCACCCCTGACGGCCGGCTGTACCCGTCAGCCCGGGCCTTCCCCTCGCTCGGTCGCGGGATCGGGCACGCGCTGCTCGGCTGGTGGTGGCCGGCCAACCCGTGGACCCGCGCTTACCGCGCCGAGGTCGGCAAGCCGGTGGAAGGGCCGACCGGCTGGCTGTCGGGGTCGTGCATGCTGCTTCGCCGGGTTGCGTTCGAGCAGGTGGGCGGGTTCGACCCGTCGTACTTCATGTACTGCGAGGACATGGACCTGTGCCGGCGGCTGGCCGAGGCCGGCTGGCAGAACGTCTACGTGCCGTCCGCAGTCGTGACGCACACCGGCGGGCACGCGACGTCGCGCGTCGCATCGGCCATGGTCGCCGAGCACCACCGTGCGCTGTATCGCTACCTCGCGCGGCAGTACGCCGGACCGCGCTATGCACTGCTGCGGCCACTGCTCGCCACCGGCCTGTTCCTGCGCTACCTGCTCGCCCGCGCCGTGACGTCCATCGGCGAGGGAGCCGCGCCCACCCGATCCGCCGACGTCCTGGAGTCCTGATGCGGCACGCCCTGATCCTCGCCGGCGGCTCCGGCACCCGGCTGTGGCCGTTCTCCACGGCGGCCCTGCCGAAGCAGCTCGTCCCGATGCTGGGGGGCCGGTCGCTGCTCGACATCGCGGTCGAGCGTGCGCAGGCCGTCGTCGATGCCGACAACGTCTGGCTCGGTGCCGGCGAGCAGCTGCGCGGTGCCGTGTCCGCCGTCGAGGGGTTGCGTGCGGACCGGCTCATCCTCGAGCCGTCCGGGCGGGACACGCTTCCGGCCGTCGCACTCGGCTGCGCCACCATCGCGGCAGCCGATCCCGATGCGGTCGTCGCGGTGCTCACCGCCGACCACCTCATCGAGCCCGTGGCGTCGTTCGCCTCGACGCTGTCCGCGGGCTTCGCACTCGCCGAGGCGTCATCGGACACGTTGGTGACGTTCGGCGTCGTGCCCGACCACGCCGCCACGGGCTTCGGCTACCTCGAGCTCGGCGACCCGATCTCCGAAGGCGCGCGGTCCGTGATGCGGTTCCGTGAGAAGCCCGACCTCGCTGCCGCGACCCGGTTCGTCGAGGCGGGTCCGGAGTCCTACCTGTGGAACTCCGGCATGTTCGTCTGGCGGGCCGCGACGCTGCTGGCGGCGGTGAAGGCCTTCTCGCCGGACACCGCGCGGTCTGTCGACGAAGTGATCGCAGGCAACGGCGAGGCGTGGGACGCCATCGCCAAGCTGTCCGTCGACTACGGCGTCATGGAGCCGGCATCGACCTCGCCGGAGTTCCAGGTGGCGGCGCTGCCGATGGAGGCGACCTGGCTCGACGTCGGCTCGTGGCCGGCGTACGGCGATGCGGTCGGTCGCGACGACCAGGGCAATGCGATCGCCGCGCGGGCCGTTGTCGCCTCGTCGTCCGACTGTGTCGTCGCGTCGTCCGACCCTGACCACCTCGTCACGCTGGTCGGCTGCGAAGGGCTCGTTGTCGTGCACACGCCCACGGCCACCCTCGTCATGCCGGCCGCTCAGGCCCAGCAGGTCAAGGACCTGCATGCCCTGGTCGTGCAGCACGCGCCCGACCTGGCCTGACGGCTCTCAAGTCCGGCGACGCTCGGGTCGATCCCTGTCGAGTCCCACATCCGTGCAGTCGGGGGTCGACCATGGCGCAGCGCGTCGTGTACCGGCAGTTCAGGTTCGAGCGTCCACACCGCGTTCGCCGGACGCCTGAGGCCTCAGCTGCCGTGTGGCGCGCTCGCCTGCCGCGCGCCCTCATGATGGCCGGCTGCTGGGCCGTGGCGACCCTGTCCTGGCTGATCAGCGACGGGGCCACCGCAACCGTCACGATCCTGACCGGCGCTGCCTGCCTGCTCAACCTCGCCGTCTGCGTCAAGGCGCTGATCCTCGTCCGCCGCGGGGACCGTCACACGGCCTGAGCCTCAGCCGCCGCTTCCATCGCGCCTTCTCTCGGGGGTCCAGGGCTCTGGCTCGGTCGGTGTCGGCGCGCGATCTGCGAGATGGAGCTGCCACCAGCCGACGTCGTACCACTGCCCGTGCTTGAAGCCGATGCGCGGGTAGACGCCGACCGGCTCGAAGCCGAGGGCCTCGTGCAAGCCGACACTGGCGGCGTTGGGCAACGTGACACCGGCACACGCGGCGACGTAGCCGAGGCCGCGCAGCTCCGGCAGCAGGCTCTCGTAGAGCGCGCGACCGGTACCGCGTCCGCGTTCGGTGTCCGCGAGGTAGACGGACGTGTCGACGGACCACCGGTAGGCGGCCCTGGTGTGGTGGTGCGAGGCGTAGGCGTAGCCGACCGGTGTGCCGTCGCGTTCGGCAAGGAGCCACGGGAGCCGCGGCTCGACCAGCATCCGGCGCGCCATCTCGGCTGCGTCCGGCGGTGTGGCCTCGAACGAGGCAACCGCATCGGTGACGTACGGCGCGTAGAGGTCGCAGATCGCCGGTGCATCCGCGACGTCAGCCGCCCGGATCTCCACGCCCGCCGTCAGTTCAGGGCGACGGTGAGGTCGGGGCCGGTGGCGGCGCGGACCTCGTCGACGGTCACGCCCGGCGCGGTCTCGCGCAGGACGAGCCCGGAGGGCTCGACGTCGATGACGGCGAGGTCGGTGATGATGCGCTGGATGCACCGCTGGCCGGTCAGCGGCAACGAGCACTCGTCCACGATCTTGTGCGCGCCGCCCTTCGCGGTGTGCTCCATCATCACGAGGACGCGCTTCGCGCCGTGGACCAGGTCCATCGCGCCACCCATCCCCTTGACCATCTTGCCGGGGATCATCCAGTTGGCGAGGTCACCGGCCGCCGACACCTGCATGGCGCCGAGCACGGCGACGTCGACGTGACCGCCGCGGATCATCGAGAACGACGTCGCCGAGTCGAAGTACGACGCACCCGGCAGGACGGTGACCGTCTCCTTGCCCGCGTTGATCAGGTCCGGGTCGACGGCGTCCTCTGTGGGATAGGGCCCGACGCCGAGGATGCCGTTCTCGGACTGCAGCACCAGGTGCACGCCGTCCGGCACGTAGTTGGGCACCAGGGTCGGCAGCCCGATCCCCAGGTTGACGTACTGCCCGTCCGACAGCTCCCTGGCGACCCGCGCCGCCAGCTCCTCACGCGTCAGCACGCGACACCGTCCGCTTCTCGATCCGCTTCACGACACCGGGCGCGTGCACGACGCGCTGGACGAAGATCCCAGGGGTGTGCACGTTCATCGGGTCCAGCTGCCCTGGCTCCAGCAGCTCCTCGACCTCGGCGATCGTGATGCGGCCGGCGGCCGCGCAGAGCGGGTTGAAGTTCTGCGCGCTCTTCTCGTAGACGAGGTTGCCGTGCCGGTCGCCGTAGCGCGCATGGACGAGTGCGAAGTCGGTGCGGATCGCTCGCTCCATCACGTAGGGCGTGCCGTCGAACTCGCGGACCTCCTTGGGTGGGGAAGACAACGAGATCCCGCCGCTCCCGTCGTACCGCCACGGCAGTCCGCCGTCCGCCACCTGGGTGCCCACCCCGGCCGGGGTGAAGAAGGCAGGGATGCCCGCGCCGCCGGCCCGCAGCCGTTCCGCGAGGGTGCCCTGCGGGACCAGCTCGACCTCCAGCTCGCCGGACAGGAACTGCCGCTCGAACTCCTTGTTCTCCCCGACGTAGGACCCCGTCGTACGCCGGATCCGCTTGGCCGACAGCAGCATCCCGAGCCCCCACTCGTCGACGCCGCAGTTGTTGCTCACGGTCTCGAGCTCACCGACTCCTGCTTCGAGCAGCGCCTCGATCAACCCGGTCGGGATGCCGCACAGCCCGAAGCCGCCGACGGCGAGCGAGGCGCCGTTGGGGATGTCCGCGACGGCCTCAGCGGCGCTTGCGACGACCTTGTCCATGCCGGGCAACCTAGCGGGCAGACTGTGCGGGTGCTCGAGACCGTGTGGCGACCCAAGCTGCCGGTCGACGTACGACTTACCCTGTCCCCGCTGCGACGTGGTGCCGGTGACCCCACGCACCGGGTGGCGCTCGACGGCGCAGTGTGGCGTACGACGAGGACGACGGCCGGCCCTGCGACGTACCGCCTGGCCCAGTGCGGGCTGCACGAGATCACCTGTGCTGCCTGGGGTCCCGGTGCGGAGGAGGCGATCGCCGGCATCGCCGACCTGCTCGGCGGTCGCGACGACCCGGCCGGGTTCGACCCGGCGCACCCGCTGCTGCGCGACACCGCCCTCCGGCACCCGGGGCTGCGGATCCCGCGGTCCGGCCGGGTGATGGAGGCGCTGGTCCCGGCCATCCTCGAGCAGAAGGTCACCGGCAAGCAGGCACGCGACTCCTGGCGCTGGTTGCTTCGCAAGTACGGCGAGGAAGCGCCCGGTCCGGCGCCCGCCGGCATGCGCGTTCCTCCTCCTGCCGACGTCTGGCGGCACGTGCCGTCGTGGGACTGGCACCGCTCCGGCGTGGACCCCCGGCGGGCCCAGACGATCGTGTTGGCGGCGCGCGTCGCGGGCCGGCTCGAGGAGGCCGTCGGCATGGCACCCGACGACGCCGCGCGCCGGCTCTCCGCCGTTCAGGGCATCGGGCCGTGGACGGTGGCCGAGGTCCAGCAGCGGGCACTGGGGGACGCCGATGCGCTCTCCGTCGGTGACTACCACCTCTCGCAGTTCGTGGGCTGGGCGCTGATCGGACGCCCGCTCGACGACGACGGCATGGTCGAGCTGCTCGCGCCGTGGCGCCCTCAGCGCTACCGCGTCGTGCGCCTGCTCGAGTGCAGCGGCGCCACCAAACCGCGCTTCGGTCCGCGGCTGACCATCCAGGACCATCGCGCGATCTGAGCCGAGATGCCACACTTCGCCCATGCCGCCACACTCCTTCGACGACGCGCCCCTGCGGGCCGCCATGGCTGCCTACCTCGCGGCAGCGAACCAGCTCGACGAGACCTCGGCCGTCGGCGGCGAAGCGCGCAGCCTGCTCGACCTCGCCGAGGCCAAGACACTGGCCGCGATGCAGCTGCGCAAGCGACTGCTGGATCTCGGCTGGACGGCTCCTGCCGCCCAGCGCACCAGCCTCTAGACCTGCTTGGTCGCGATCAGCGACACGGCGAAGAACGCCACCAGCGCGGCAACGACGATCCCGAGCCGCACCCACGTCGGCAGCGGCTGTTCGACCGGCTCATCGGCCAGAGCCGCGTCGACGGCGGGTGACGGTGGCGTCCTGGCCGGCACGGCGCGGCCAGCCCATGAGCGCGGCGGGCTCTTCGTCGCCGCGGCGACCGGCGGCGGCGTCTCGATCGTCACGGTGTCGGCGACGCGCTCTGGCTCCGCCACCTCGGTGACGGGCACTACCGGCTCGGCCGGCCGGACCGACGCGGCCGGCTGCGGCAAGGGCAGGGGTGCGGGGGCCGGCAGGGCAGGTGCCGCCCGGCGACGGCGCAGCAGCAGGTAGATGCCGGCGACGAGGATTGCCAGGGACCCCCCGAGCAACGCCGCCCTACGCCGCGTCATCGCTGCCCCCGGCCGGTTCGTCCGCCGCCTCGTCGGGAGCCGCGTCCGCGCTCGCCGTCCGCAGGGCGTTGGCGATGCACGTGGCTGCGATGACGAGCCAGGCAACCGTGAGCACGAGCAGGACGGTGCGCTGCCCGCCGTCGACGTTGGACGACAGCACGGCGCAGAGAACGGCCACGACCAGCGCCCCCACTGCGGAGGCCAGGGCACGGCGGCGGCGAGCGGTCATGGCCGGGAACGCTACGTCAGCGACGCAGGAGGAAGGCGTCGAGGTCGCGCTCCCCGCGGGCAGGCGGGTCTGCCGCCGGGTGGCCGACAGCCACCGCGCCCATGGGCTCCCAGTCGCTGTCGAGGTCGAGCACATCGCGTACGACGTCGGGGCAGAACAGCGTGCTGCTCACCCACGCGCTGCCGAGCCCCTCCGTTGCGAGCTGCACGAGCAGGTTCTCGACCCCGGCCCCCATCGCGACGACGAACATCCGCTCCTCGGCCGCACGACGCCGCTCGTCGGGGTAGTCGTGCGAGCCGTCCCGCACCAGGCAGGGGACCACGAGCAGGGGTGCGCGCCGCAGCACGTCCCCGCGCGCGAGCCGTCGCGCGACGCTGTGCTCGTCGAACCCGTCGGCGCGAAGGTCCTCGGCCCACGCGGCCGCCATCGCGTCGAGCAGCTGCTCCTTGCGCTCCTGCACCAGCACGAACCGCCACGGGGTTGTGTGGTGCGGCGCCGGAGCAGTCACGGCCGCGGCGACCGCGCGCTGCACAACCGCCTCGTCCACCGGCTGGTCGGTGAAGCTGCGGACGGTACGACGGAGGGCGACGGCGGTCTGCTGCGCCTCTGCGGTCCCGAGGCGGAACCAGTCCATGGCCGCCGGCCGAACGAGGGCGGCGGCACCACGCCCGTCGTCGTCGTGCACAAGACCGCGCACCACGGCCACCGGCACGCCCTCGGCCTTGCCCTTCACCAGCTCTGCGGCGGCGGCGATCTCGTCGGCGACGGCGATCTCCGTCACCTCGAGGACGTGACCGTGCGAGTCCGTGGTTCCTCGCGCGTCGCGCACCGGCGACAGGCCGGCCGAGCCGATCGCGCAGTCGGTCTGGCCGTTGCGCCACGCCCGTCCGAGGGTGTCGCTGATGACGACCGCCACGGTGCGCCCGGTGATGCGCAGCAGCTCCTCGCGCAGCCGGCGGGCACTGGCGTCGGGATCGAGGGGCAGCAGTGCGACCTCGTCGGACTGCACGTTGCTCGCGTCGACCCCGGCGGCTGCCAGGACGAGCCCGTGGCGCGTCTCGGCGATCGTCGTCGTACCGCGACGTGCCACCACCCGCACCGTCTCGTCGTCCACGAGGCGAAGTCGTGCCTGCTCGCGATCGCCGGTGACGTTGACGAGCCGCCCCTCCGCCTTGCTGACCACCTTGCTGGTGACGACCACGACATCACCGTCGAGCAGCTCGGTCCCCTTCGCGATCAGACCTGCCAGGTCGTCGCCGGGCCGGATCTCCGGCAGGCCGTGCACCGGAGTCACGGTGAAGCCGTCAGGCACCTGCCAGCTCCAGTGCGGCCCGGGCCATCGCCGCGGTCGCCTCGACGTCGGTCATGAGCAACGGCACAGCGCGCACTTCGACGCCGGGGACAGTCACGCCGTCGTCGGTGGTGTCCACCAGCCACCCGTCGAGCAGGTCGCTCCCGTAGTGCCGGCCCACGGCTTGCGCACTCGTCTCCACGCCGATCGCGTCCAGGCAGGCATCCGCCATCCCGCGCACCGGAGCACCGCCGATGATCGGCGACAGACCGACCACCGTCTTGTCCTGCAGCGCCTCGCGGATCCCCTTGACCTGCAGGATCGTCCCGATGCTCACCACCGGGTTCGACGGCGGCAGCAGCACGACGTCCGCAGCATCGATGGCCTCGAGCACTCCCGGGGCCGGCGTCGCCGTCTCCGCGCCCACCGCAACGATCGCGTGCGCGGGCAGCGCGGCTCGGTGCTTGACCCACCACTCCTGGAAGTGGATCGCCTTGCGCGTCCCGTCGAGCTCGACGAGGACGTGGGTCTCCACCCGGTCATCGCTCATCGGCAGCAGCGTCGCGCCGGGCTGCCACCGCTCGCACAGCGCGGCCGTCACCTGCGACAGCGGGAAGCCCGCGTCGAGCATCGTCCGGCGCACGAGATGGGTGGCCAGGTCGCGGTCGCCGAGGCCGAACCACGTCGTCGGGACGTCGTACGACGCCAGCTCGTCCTTCACCGTGAACGACTCGTCCTGACGACCCCATCCGCGCTCGGTGTCGATCCCGCCGCCGAGGGTGTACATCACGGTGTCCAGGTCGGGGCAGATGCGCAATCCGTACATCGTGATGTCGTCGCCGGTGTTGACCACGACGGTCAGGGCGGCGTCGGGCACGGCCGCCTGCAGCCCCTGGAGGAAGCGGGCACCGCCGATCCCGCCCGCGAGCGCCACGATGTGCATGTCAGGAGTCTGTCAGCAGCCACGTAGGGTCAGACGGTGGAGCCGACCGCCAACGCGATGCGCCGGGCACTCGCCCGAGCCGCGGACGGAAAGGCGCTCGACGTCGCAGAGGCGACCGTCCTGCTCGCGGCGCGCGGGGACGACCTGACGCACCTGTGCGGGACGGCCGCGCGGATCAGGGACCAGGGGCTGGTGGATGCCGGCCGCCCTGGCGTCGTGACCTACAGCCGCAAGGTGTTCATCCCGCTGACCCGGCTCTGCCGCGACCGCTGCCACTACTGCACGTTCGCGACCGTGCCAGGACGGCTGCCCGCGCCGTACCTGTCCATGGACGAGGTCCTCGACATCGCCCGGCAAGGGGCGGCGCTCGGCTGCAAGGAGGCGCTGTTCACCCTCGGCGACCGGCCGGAGGAGCGGTGGCCTGCCGCCCGCGCATGGCTCGACGAGGCCGGGTACGACGACACGCTCTCCTACGTCAGGGCCTGCGCGATCGCCGTCCTCGAGGAAACGGGGCTGCTGCCGCACCTCAACCCGGGCGTCATGTCCTGGGCGGAGCTGCAGCGGCTCAAGCCGGTCGCGCCGTCGATGGGGATGATGCTCGAGACGACGGCCGAGATCCCGGCACACGTGGGCAGTCCCGACAAGGAACCCGCGGTGCGGCTGCGCGTCCTCGAGGATGCCGGCCGGCATGCGATCCCGTTCACGACGGGGTTGCTGGTCGGCATCGGCGAGACGCTGCAGGACCGGGCCGAGACGGTGTTCGCGATCCGCGCTGCGCACCGCCGTCATGGCCATGTCCAGGAGGTGATCGTCCAGAACTTCCGGGCCAAGGACGACACCGCGATGCGCAACGAGCCGGACGCGACGATGGACGAGTACCTCGCGGCGATCGCCGTCGCGCGCATCGTCCTGGGACCGCGGATGCGGGTGCAGGCGCCGCCCAATCTCGTCGACCTCGCCGAGACCACCGCGCTGCTCGCCGCCGGCGTCGACGACTTCGGTGGCGTCAGCCCGCTGACCCCCGACCACGTCAACCCGGAGCGGCCCTGGCCCGACATCGACGTACTGACCGACGTCACCGCCGCGGCCGGGTTCGCGCTGCGCGAGCGACTGACCGCCCACCCGCCGTACCTCCGCGAGCCCTGGCTCGACCCTCGGCTGTCCGCCCACGTCGCCGCACTTGCGGGGCCTGACGGGCTCGCCGCGGACGTCCGGCCGGTCGGTCTGCCGTGGCAGGAGCCGGACGGCGGGCTGGTCAGCAGCGGGCGCACCGACCTGCACACCGCGATCGACCTGACCGGCCGCAGCGAAGAGCGTCGCAGTGACTTCGACGAGGTGTACGGCGGCTGGGACGCGATCCGCGAGTCGATCCCTGTCCAGGTGGCCCGTCTCGACAGCGACGTCGCCGCGGCGCTTCGGGTCGCCGCGGACGACCCGGCAGCGCTCACCGATGCGCAGGCGCTCGCGCTCATCACCGCCGACGGCCCGGACCTCGAAGCGGTCTGCGCGCTTGCCGACGACGTCCGCCGCGACACCGTCGGCGAGGAGGTGACGTACGTCGTCAACCGCAACATCAACTTCACCAACGTCTGCTACACCGGCTGCCGGTTCTGTGCGTTCGCCCAACGCCGCACGGATGCCGACGCCTACTCGCTCTCGCTGGACGAGGTCGCGGCCCGGGCAGCGGAGGCCTGGGAGGTCGGTGCGACCGAGGTCTGCATGCAGGGAGGGATCGACCCGGCACTGCCCGGCACCGCCTACCTCGACCTGGCGACGGCGGTGAAGAAGGGCGCCCCGGGCCTGCACCTGCACGCCTTCTCGCCGATGGAGGTCGTCAACGGCGCCGCCCGGATGGCGGTGTCGATCGAGGAGTTCCTCGTAGCGGCGCGGGACGCGGGCGTCGACAGCCTGCCAGGGACAGCGGCCGAGATCCTCGACGACGACGTCCGCTGGGTGCTGACGAAGGGCAAGCTGCCGACTGCGCAGTGGGTCGAGGTGGTGTCGACCGCACATCGGCTCGGGATCCCGAC
>JAVXVI010000184.1:0-12641 GCA_032230005.1 Actinomycetota bacterium
GTGACGTCACCGGTGACCACGATCTTGGAGCCGAAGCCGAGCCGGGTGAGGAACATCTTCATCTGCTCCGGCGAGGTGTTCTGCGCCTCGTCCAGGATGATGAACGAGTCCTGGAGCGTGCGACCGCGCATGAAGGCCAGGGGTGCGACCTCGATCGTCCCTGCCGCCATCAGCTTCGGGATCGCCTCCGGGTCGAGCATGTCGTGCAGGGCGTCGTACAACGGCCGCAGGTAAGGGTCGATCTTCTCGAAGAGCGTGCCGGGCAGGAAGCCGAGCCGCTCCCCTGCCTCGACCGCCGGCCGGGTCAGGATGATGCGGTTGACCTGCTTGGCCTGCAGCGCCTGCACGGCCTTGGCCATCGCCAGGTAGGTCTTGCCGGTGCCGGCCGGCCCGATCCCGAACACGATCGTGTGCCGGTCGATGGCCTCGACATAGCGCTTCTGGTTGACCGTCTTCGGTCGGATCGTGCGACCGCGGTTGCTCAGGATGTTGAGGGTCAGCACCTCGGCGGGGCGCTCGGCACTGCCGGTGCGGAGCATCGCCAGGCTGCGCTCGACCGCGTCACCCGACAGCTGCTGACCGCGCTCGAGCAGCGACAGCAGCTCTTCGAACAACCGCACCGCGAGCTCGTTGTCCGCCGGCGCACCGGTGATGGTGATCTCGTTGCCGCGGACGTGCACGTCGCTGGCGAGTGCCTTCTCGATGACCGTCAGCAGCTCATCCCGGCTGCCGAGCAGGCTGACCATGGAGTGGGCACCGGGAACCACGATCTTGGTGGAGACGCGGTCGCTGTCTGACATGTCCCGTCAATGCTAGCCGGGAGGCCACCCGAGGGGCCGTCCTCCGAGCACGTGCAGGTGCAGGTGCTGCACCGACTGGCCGGCGTCGTCGCCCGTGTTGGTGACGATGCGGTAGCCCCCGGTGAGCCCCTCCTGCTCAGCTACAGCGGTGGCCGCTGCCAGCACCTCGCCCGCGTAGGCCGGATCGGCCGCAGCCAGCTCAGCCGCGTTGGCGTAGTGGTCCCGCGGGACGACCAGCACGTGAGTCGGCGCGCCCGGGTTGAGGTCGCGGAACGCGACTGTCCGCTCGGTCTCGCGGACCACAGTGGCCGGGACGTCGCCCGCGACGATCCCGCAGAACAAGCAGCTCATGAGCCGGTCCTCATCGACGCCGGTCGCTGGTCGCGTAGAGCCCGTAGCCGCCACCGATGCCGAGCAGCACCGCCGCGGCCAGCAGCAGCTCAACCAGCCTGGTCAGCCGATCCGTGCTCGAGGTGGATGCGGCGTTCTTCGTCGCTGCGCTCGCGGCCACGGCTGTCGGCGAGGGCGCGTCGGTCGGCGACTGCAGCGCCCCGATGGGCAGCGGCGAGGACGGCGGGGCGGTGGCCGCCGGCGGCGCTGTGGTGGGCGCGGGGATGACCGTGACGACCGCGCGTGGAGAGGAGGTACGACGGCGCCGGGTCGGCGAGGGCGAGGGCTGCGCTGCCGCGGTCGGACTCGCGCTCTGCGGCCCGGCCGTCTTGGTCGGTGACGGAAGAGGGAGCACCGGAGAGGGGGTCGCCTGCGCGCCCGAGGGGCTGCTCGCCCGCGGACTGGCGTTGGCGGTGGCGGTCGCCTTGGGCGAGGCCGTCGCCTTCGGGGTGGCGGTTGCCTTGGCCGGGCTGGGGCTCGGCGTGGCCGCCGAGGCAACGCCGATAAGGACGCCGGGCGTCGCCAGGGCGACGGCGACCGGCAGCACCACGAGGCGCAGCCGGAACGAACGGGGGGGCACCCGCAGACTCTAGGACTTCCGACCTCCCGCCGGGTGGCCATGGCGCGGTGTAAACCGAACACCGCGACCGGGCGTCGTACAGCCGTGCAGACCGCCGTGCTGGGTGCAGGAGGGGGCGCGAGCGTGGCCGCACCCGACGCCCTGACCGCGCTCTACACGGCGCACTACCGGGGCCTCGTCCGGCTGGCGGCGTACCTGACCGGGGACCGGGACGGTGCCGAGGAGGTCGTGCAGGACGCCTACGTGAAGGTCCTCGGTCGCTGGGGAGGCCTGCGTGATCTCGACAAGGGCGAGGCGTACCTCCGGCAGGCCGTCGTGAACCTGTCCCGTTCCCGGGTGCGGCACCGCATCGTCGTGGACCGGAAGGCGCCGGCTGCCATGCCCGACGCGGCCAGCGCGGAGGCCGGGGCCCTGACCCGGCTGCAGCGACAAGCCGTCGTACACGCCCTCGCCGAGCTCCCCCGGCGGCAGCGCGAGGCGCTGGTGCTGCGCTACTACGCCGACCTTTCCGAGGCGCAGACCGCGTACGCGATGGGCATCAGCGCCGGCGCCGTCAAGAGCCACACGTCACGCGGCATGGCCGCGCTGCGCCACCTGCTCGAGGAGGACAAGTGAACGCCGAGGACCGGCTGCACGCAGTCCTTCACGCCGAGGCCGACGACCTGGTGCCCGCGGGCGACGGGCTCGACATCATCCGCGGGCGGCTGGACGCCCGGCGGTCGCTGCGGGCCCGGTTGCTGCCGGTCGCGGCGCTCGCGGGGGTCGCAGCGGTCGTGGCAGCGGCGGCGGTCACCTTCTCCGCAACCCGTGACGACGACGCCCTGGACACTCGGCTCGGCCACAACGGACCGAGCGCCCCTGCCACCCCCACCCCCGCAGGTCTCACGACCTCCGGCCCCGGCACACCCGTCTGGCCGTTCACGACTGACGCACAGGCCGCGGAGTGGAAGGTCCGGCCGGGCTCTCGCGAATGGGCCGCGGACCCGGTGCAGGTGGTGCAGCACCTGCTCGACGACTACCTCAAGCTGCCTGGCACTGCAACCACGCGACTCCCCGACAAGGCGGCAGACGCTGTCGTAGAGGTATCGGCAGGCGGTCGGCTGGTCTCCCATGTGCACGTCGTCAAGGTCGGCGAAGCCGGCCTAGGGCCGTGGTCGGTGACGCATGCAGAATCGGACAACCTCAGCGTCACCTCCCCCAAAGACGGGGACGACGTCACCTCTCCCCTGACTGTCACGGGGACCGTTCCCGGGGTGGACGAGTCGGTGCACCTGCAGCTGCTCGCGGACACCCGGCTGGCGGAGGGGTTCGCTCCCGCCGGCCACGACCAGCCCTGGACGCACCTGCTGAGCTGGCCCGACTCCTCCTGGTCCGTGGCCGCGCTGGCCGGCTCGACGTTCAACGGCAACGGCGACCTGTCGGCGATCACGATCACGGCGGTACGACGGGCGGCGGGCCAACCGGCAGGACCTCAGGCGGCAGGCAGCACTGTCGTGGCCGTCGACGCGGGCCACGTGGTGTCCGTGGACGCCACGACCGGCCGGACCCTGCGTCAGGTGTCGTATCCCGGAACGGCGACCGACGGCATGCCGGACCGCGGTGGCGACAACGAGGTCGTCTGGGTCCGCAGGAAGGCGGATGGCTGCTCGAGCGCCATCGTCCGGGCGGGCGCGCAGGGCACCGCCGGTTTCGCAGTGCCCTTCACCCCGCGTGCGATGCGGCTTCCCTCCCTGTCAGCCGAAGGAACCCGGCTCGGGTGGGTCGACGAGGCGTGCGACGGAAGTCAGGCCCTCGTCATCGTGAGCGGCCCCACGGGCCACGTGGACATGGCAGCGACAGCGACCGGAAGAGTGACTGACCTCGACCTGCGCGACGACGGCACCGCGCTGGTACAGGAAGCCGGCGGCTTCGTACGGGTGGTCCCGCTGGGGGCGACCGCGGTGGCCGACGGGCTCCGGTTGGTACCCGGCGTCGGCTGCACTCTCGCCGCGCCGGCATGGGACGACCAGGTCGCGATCGCTTGGGAGCAGTGCGGGACCGAGTGGAGGCTTGCGCGCTTCACGGCCGCCGGGAGGCTGGCCGAACGCAGCGCGCCGGTATCAGGCATCTCATCGGTGGCGCACACCGCCGTGGACGCGGGTCAGGTGCTGCTCGTCCTGGCTGACGGCAGCGTCGCCCGCCTGGTCAACGGCGCCCTCGAGCCGCTGCCCTTGGCGAAGACGCTCTCCGACGTCGACTGGTGACCTAGCCTCGGACGGTGACCGCCTGGCTCGACAGCGCTCTTACCTCGGTGCCGTCATGGCTCATCTACGTCGCGGTCTTCGCGTTCCCGTTCCTCGAGGCCTCGGTCTTCCTGGGCTTCGTCATCCCCGGCGAGACCGCGCTCGTGCTCGGCGGTGTGCTTGCCAGCCAGGGCCGGGTGAACGTCGTCGCGGTCATGGTGGTGGCCGTCGTCGGTGCGATCGCCGGCGATGCTGTGGGCTACTTCGTCGGCCGGCGGTTCGGCCCAGGCCTGCAGTCCTCACGCCTTGGCCAGATCGTCGGCGACAAGCGCTGGCAGGCGAGTGAGCGCTTCCTCAACCGCCGCGGCGGACCGGCGGTCTTCGTCGGCCGCTTCACTGCACTGCTGAGAGCACTGGTCCCATCCGCTGCCGGCATGGCCAAGCTGCCGTACAAGACCTTCGCCATCTGGAACGCCCTCGGCGGCACGACCTGGGCCGTGGGCTTCGTCCTGGCCGGTTACCTCGCGGGTGAGTCCTACCGGAAGGTCGAGAGCTACCTGGGCCGCGGTGCGCTGGTGCTGACCACCCTCGTCGTACTCGCCCTGATTGCCGTGCACTTCCTGCGCAAGAGGCGCGGTCGGGTCACTTCCGGGCGCTGACCAGGAGCTGGTAGCCGCGGACCTCAACGGCAGCTTCCGCGAAGCCCACACTGCGCAGCCGCTGCTCGAGCGTGCCTGGATCCAGCGGCAGGAAGGTCTCGCCCTCCACTTCATGTCGTGAGCGGACCTCCGCCAGGTCCACAGCATCGGCGAGAAGCAGCGACCCCCCAGGCTCGAGGACGCGGCAGGCCTCGGCGAGCAGCCGGTCCTGAAGCTCGACCGACGGGACGTGGTGAAGGACGTGGAAGCAGGTCACCGCGGAGAAGACGACCCCTGGCAGGTCGATTGCCGTCGCGTCTCCGCGGACGACAGCAACGTTGGTCGATGCCATCCGAGATTCCAGCGCAGCGGCAAGGTGCTCGTCGAGCTCGAGAGCCGTGACCCGCGACGCCCGCTCCCGCAGCAGGTCGGTGGTCCTTCCTGGGCCCGGTCCGATCTCCAGCACGTGCCCGCCCAGATCACGACTCTGGGTCAGCCATGGAAGCAGGTCGCTACGCAGCATGTCCGCCCACGCCTCGCTGGCCAGGAACGCAAGATGCCCCGTCTTCATCGGCACGAAGGCCGGCTGGCCGGCCGCATCTGTGTCGCCGTCGGTCACGTCCATGCGCCCCATTGAGAGGCATGGACGGCTCTAGCGCCAGCGTGGCGTCAGAGCACTGACGACAGCAGCCGCAGCGGCACCTGCCGTGGACGTGCGCAGGACCGATGCGCCGAGCCGCACAGCGACGGCGCCGGCCGCCTCCAGCTCGGCGACCTCCGCCTCGGTCACGCCGCCCTCCGGACCGACGACGAGGAAGATCTCACCGGCCGACGGCAACGACATCCCGGCGAGCGGCCGGGATGAGGCCTCGTGCAGCACCAGCGCGCCCGCAGCGCCGCGCACGCGTTCGGCGACCTGAGCCGTCGAGCTCACCTCGGTCACCACGGGCAACCACGCGCGCCGAGACTGCTTGCCGGCTTCGCGGGCTGTCGACCGCCATCGCGAGAGGGCCTTCTGACCCCGCTCGCCGTCCCACTTCACGATGGACCGCGTCGCCGACCAAGGCACCACCTCGTCGATGCCCACCTCCGTCGCGAGCTCCACGGCCAGCTCGCCGCGGTCGCCCTTCGCGAGTGCCTGCACCAGGACCAGCCGCGGTGACGCGGGAGGCTCCACGACCCGACGCAGGACGGTCAGCTCGACCACGTCGCGCTGCACGGAGGCCACCGTGCACTCGGCGCGGGTGCCGCGTCCGTCGACGACATCGACGCGCTCGCCGATCCCGACCCGTCGCACGGTCGCGGCATGACGGCCTTCCGGCCCGGTCAGCACGACCCGGTCGCCCGAGACGTCGTCGGCCAGGAAGACCGGCGGGCTCAGGGCTGCCCGCTCATCTGCGCTTGCGGCCGAACAGGCCACCGGCAGCGCGGCCGGACGAGGCGGCCCGCTCCTCGCCGCGCAGCTTGGCGAGGTCACGCAACAGCTGCTCCTGCGCGGCGTCGAGACGCGTCGGCACCTGCACGTCGAGGTGGACGTGCAGGTCACCGCGGCCGGTGCCGCGCAGGTGCGGCACGCCGCGGGCGCGCAACGTCAGAACGGATTCCGGTTGCGTGCCCGGTGCGATGTCGAGCTCCTCCTCGCCGTCGAGGGTCTCGAGCTGCAGGACCGTGCCGAGAGCTGCCGCCGTCATCGGCAGCGACATCCGGCAGTGCAGGTCGTCGCCGTCACGCGTGAAGACCGGGTGCGCCTTCTCGAAGACCTCGACGTAGAGGTCGCCAGCCGGTCCGCCGCCCGGCCCGACCTCGCCCTCGCCGCTGAGCCGGATGCGCATGCCGTGCTCGACGCCCGCCGGGATCTTCACCGACAGCGTCCGCCGCGCCCGCACCCGGCCGTCGCCGCCGCACTCGCCGCAGGGGTGCTCGATGACCGAGCCGAGCCCGCCGCAACGCCCGCAGGTGCGGGTGGTCATGACCTGTCCTAGGAAAGACCGCTGGACCGACTGCACCTCGCCACGGCCGCGGCAGGTCTCGCAGACGGTCGGGTGCGTGCCGGCCGCAGCGCCTTCGCCGTGGCAGGTGCCGCAGACGACGGCTGTCTCGAGGGTGAGCTCCCTCGTCGTACCGAAAGCCGTTTCGGCGAGGTCGAGCTCGATGCGCAGCAAGGCGTCCGCGCCCTGCCGGACCCGGCTGCGCGGACCACGCTGCTGGCCGCCGCCGAAGAACGCCTCGAAGACGTCGCCGAGGCCACCGAAGCCGGCCGCGAACGGGTGGCCGGGCGAGCCGGCGCCCGACGCCAGTGGGTCGCCGCCGAGGTCGACGATCTGCCGCTTCTCGGGATCGGAGAGCACCTCGTAGGCAGCCGTCACCTGCTTGAACCGCTCCTGCGCCGCGGGGTCGGCGTTGACGTCGGGGTGCAGCTCCCTGGCGAGCTTGCGGTAGGCCTTCTTGAGGGTGGCCTCGTCAGCGCTGCGATCGACGCCGAGCAGCCCGTAGTAATCGGTAGCCACCGAGTCAGGCACCTGCCAGCAGCTCGCCGACGTAGCGGGCGACGGCCCGCACCGAGCCCATCGAAGCGGCGTAGTCCATCCGGGTCGGCCCGACGACGCCGAGACCGCCGTAGGTCCCCGCCTCCGGGCCGTAGCCGACCGTGACCACGGACGTGGACCGCAGGCCCTCCACGCTGTTCTCCTCGCCGATCTTCACGTGCACTGTCGATGGGTCGTTGACCTCGCCGATGAGCTTGAGCAGCACCACCTGCTCCTCGAGTGCCTCGAGCACCGGGCGAAGGGTGTTGGGGAAGTCGAGCGCCGAGCGGGTGAGGTTGGCAGTGCCGGCAAGGGCGATGCGCTCCTCAGGCTGGTCGACCAGCGTCTCCAGGACGACCGACATGACGCTGGTCAGGACTGGGCGGATGGCCATCGGAGCGGCATCAGGCAGGTCTGACAACGCCGCCGGCGCATCGATCAGCCGGGCGCCGTGCAGCCGGGACCCGAAGGCGTGCCGCAGGTGGGACACGTCCTCGTCCGAGAGCACGCCGGGCAGCTCGAGCACGCGCTGCTCCACCCGCCCGGTGTCGGTGATCAGCACCAGCAGCAGCCGGTTCGGCGCGAGATGCACGATCTCGAGATGTCGCACCGAACTGCGCGACAGGCTGGGGTACTGCACGACGGCGACCTGACGGGTCAGCTGCGCCAGCAGGCGCACCGACCGTCGTACGACGTCATCGAGGTCGACGGCGCCTTCGAGGAAGGTCTGGATCGCGCGCTTCTCGGCACCGGACAGCGGCTTGACCGAGGACAGCCGGTCGACGAAGAGCCGGTAGCCCTTGTCGGTGGGGATCCGGCCGGCGCTGGTGTGCGGGTGCGTGATGAAGCCCTCGTCCTCGAGGGCGGCCATGTCGTTGCGGACGGTCGCCGGGCTGACGCCCAGCGAGTGGCGCTCGGCCAGGGCCTTCGAACCCACCGGCTCGTTGGTGGAGACGAAGTCCTCGACGATCGCCCGCAGCACCTCGAGCTTGCGGTCGTCCAGCACTGCGTCACCTCCCGCCGTACGCCTGGCACTCACGATCTCCGAGTGCCAAGTGTACGGCGGGTGGCAGGCGCCGTCCTACTGGAACAGGCCGGCCAGCGCCATGATCTCGTCGGTCGTGCCGCCCGGGACGATGTAGCCCTCCCGGCCGTCGATCTCCTCGAAGTGGGCCGCGATGTCCTCGGCGGTCGGCTGCGCCTCCTTGCCGGCGAACCAGCCCTGCCCGAGGCCCCAGAACACCCGGGCGTAGCGACCGCCGGCCGCGGAGTACGCGCCGTGCGTCGTCGTACACGCCTCGCTCGAGAGGTAGGCGACCATCGGCGTGACCAGCTCGGGCGCGAGCTTCTCGGCGAACTCCCCGAGCAGTTCCTCGGTCATGCGCGTCTTCGCCACCGGCATGATCACGTTGGACAGGATCCCGTTGCGGGCACCCTCCACGGCGATGGTGTTGGACAGGCCGACCAGGCCCATCTTCGCGGCCGCGTAGTTGGTCTGGCCGAAGTTGCCGAAGGTCGCGTTGGACGCCGTGAAGACGAAGCGCCCGTAGTTGTTCTCCTTCATCACCTTGAACGCGGGCTGGCTCACGTAGAACGCGCCCTTGAGATGCACGTCGATGACCGCGTCGAGGTCGGCCCACTCGAGCTTGGTGAAGCTCTTGTCCCGGAGGAAGCCGGCGTTGTTGACGACGATGTCGACCTTGCCGAACTCCGAGACTGCCGTCTTGACGATGCTCTCGCCGCCCTCGGGCGTGGACACGGAGTCGAAGTTGGGAACCGCCTGGCCGCCCTTCGAGGTGATCTCGTCGACGACCTTCTGCGCTGCGGTGTGGTCGCCGCCCTCGCCGTTGACGCTGCCACCGAGGTCGTTGACGACGACCGCGGCACCGCGAGCGGCCAGGTCGAGCGCGTAGGTACGGCCCAGGCCTCCTCCGGCGCCGGTCACGATCGCTACGCGGCCGTCGAAGTCGATGTCCATGAAGAGCAGTCCTCCAGAAAGGATGGGTCGGGTAGGGCCCGATCTTCCCAGGACGCCCAGGTCGCCGCTCGGTAGGGTCCCGGCATGCGGTCAGCGGCACGCCCTGGCAGCGTGTACATCGGGCTAGCCATGCTTTGTACGGCGGGCGCGGGCCGCAGCCTGGACGCGGCCGCGCTGCTGCCCGGTGTGCATGAGGCCGCGGGACTGCGCGGGGGCGTCGCCGCGTGGTGGGTCGGCATGCTGACCGCCGCGCTCGTCGGCATCGCCGCGGGCGGGAGGTGGGCGCGCACCCAGAGCATCGCGCGCACCGCGCAGGTCGCGGCCCCCGGCCAGGTTGTCGTCTTTGTCACGGCGGAGGCCGTCGTACGGCTCGCCAACGGCCAAGGTCCCTTCGACCCCGATGCCATCGTCGGCGCGGCGCTGCAGGCGGGGCTTGGCCTCGTCCTGCTGCTGGCGCTCGCCCTCGCGTGGCTGGTGGTGCTGCACTGCGCCCCGCTGCTCACCGCGTCGCTGTTCCCCCCGGGGGACGTCAGCGCAGGCGGCTCGCAGCCGCCAGCCGCAACGGGTCGCGGACTTGCCTTCCTCGCTCGCGGCCCGCCGGCTCAGGCGCTGCGCTGACCGCACTGCGGCACGCACCTCCACATTGCTGCCGTCGAGCTCGCGGGTCCGCGAGCTCCGGCAGAGCGGCGACCGGTCCCGGCGCCGTCCTGCGATCCTCTGGAAGGAACCCGTTCGATATGAGCACATCGTGAAGCGCCTCATCGGCGCACTGGTCGGAGTGGTGGTGATCGCCGTCCTTGGGTTCGTGGGCTGGCGCATCTTCGAGCACTTCGACCAGCAGGACAAGATCAAGAACGCCAACAAGTCCTGCGCCAACCTGGACACGCCGAGCGGCAGCTCGACGCTGCCGACCGGGTTCACGCTGCCCAGCGGTCAGAAGCTGCTGACCGTGCAGACGACCGGCAAGACCAGCGTCATCTTCGCGAGCCTGCCCGGGACACGAGCTGACCTCGTCAAGATCCGCGATCAGGTCGAGCAGCAGCTGGTCTCGGCCGGCTACACCGTCACGGGTGGCGACCAGGAGCCGACGTTCGAAGCTGACGGCACCGTGAGCAAGAACGGCGTGGACGACACCATCAACGTGCGTCCGCTGTGCAGCGGAAAGGCAGTGGTCCGCTACACGATCCACTGACGAACGATGCCGCGCCGGCGCCCTGTTGGGGTGCCGGCGCGGCGTGCGTTCTAGGCGGAGCGCCGGGCTGCGTTGTCGCGGCGCTGCGGCGAGGCGGAGCTGGGCCGGCCGCTGGTCGCGCGGCCACCGGAGCCACCGGACGACGAGGACGGGCGGTAGGGCCGGCCACCGCCGTTGTTGCGGCGGGGTGCCGATGACGTGGCAGGGCGTTGCGTGTACGCCGGCGGTGCCTGCACCACGATGGGCTCGCCGGACTCGGCGATCTCGCGGACAGCCGGGTGACCCGGGGTGACGGACTGCGCGTTGGCGTCGACACCGGCGCGCTCGCGCATCCGCTGGTTCTCGCGCACCTGGTCGCTGAGCAGCAGCGACAGGACCGTGCCGCTCGCACCGGCGCGCGCCGTGCGGCCGGACCGGTGGAGGTAGTCCTTGTGGTCGGCCGGCGGGTCGTAGTGGACGACGAGATCGACGTCGTCGACGTGGATGCCGCGGGCGGCCACATCGGTCGCCACGAGCACCCGGGCAGACCCGCGGGAGAAGGCGTCGAGCGCCTTCTTGCGGGCGTTCTGCGTGAGGTTGCCGTGGATCGCACCGGCCTCGACGCCGGTGCGGCGCAGCTGCAGGGCGAGTCGGTCCGCGCCGTGCTTGGTGCGGACGAAGATCAGGGTGCGACCGGGACGGGCGGCGATCTCAGCGGCGATCTCCACCTTGCTGTCATGCGAGACCGCGAAGACGCGGTGGTCCATGAGCTCGACGTGCGAGGCGTCGGAGGCGACCGCGTGCATGGCCGGGTCGTTGAGGAACTGGCGGACCAGCTTGTCGACGCCCCGGTCGAGGGTGGCGGAGAACAGCAGTCGCTGGCCGTCGGCCGGCGTCATGCCGAGAATCTCGGTCACGACCGGGAGGAAGCCGAGGTCGGCCATGTGGTCAGCCTCGTCGAGGACTGCGATCTGGACCTCGGCGAGTGAGCACTCGCCCTGCGCGATCAGGTCCTGGAGGCGGCCGGGAGTGGCAACGACGATGTCCACCGCACGGCGCAGCTGGTCGATCTGCCGGCCCATCGAGGCGCCGCCGTAGATGGCGCAGAGCTTGATGTCGAGGCCGTTGGCGAGCGGCTGCAGGGCGTCGTGAACCTGCTGTGCGAGCTCGCGGGTCGGGACGAGCACGAGGCCGCGCGGCCGCCCGCCCCGGCGCTGACCGCCGGCGAGCCGGGCGAGCAGCGGGAGACCGAAGGCGAGCGTCTTGCCCGAGCCGGTCTGCGCCCGACCGAGGACGTCACGGCCGGCGAGCGCGTCGGGGATGGACCGCGTCTGGATGGCGAACGGCGCGTGCATGCCGCGACGCTCGAGACCGGTGACCAGCTTCTGCGGCAGGCCGATCGAGTGGAACGTGGCGTCCGACTGCGGGTCGGCAGCGGCCAGCTCAGCGGCCGCGTCGAGGGCGACCTCGAGGTCGGACTTGACCGGCGCCGGCGGGGTGCTCGTGCGGGCCGGCCGGCGGGACTGGGTGCCACCGCCGTTGCGGCGCGGTGACGAGCCGCCGCGTGAAGGCGTGCGGGAACTGCGGGCAGGGCTGCCCTGGGCGTACGACATGAAGGAACTGCTCCGTTGCTGTGGATCCGGGGCCGCGTACGTGAGCTGCGGCGCGGACCGGTCCGGCTCTCGAAAGGGCCGGGGAACGAAGCACGACACACCAGCGACCGTGCGGACGGCTCGTCCGCAGGAGGTGGGACCCGCCTGATCAGCGGGGTCTTACATGTAAGAACCTACAGGTCAGCGGCCGGATTCCCCTGATTCAGATCTTGTCGGGTGCGTCACAGAGGGTCACAGTGGTGATCTGGTCGTCCTCGAGGAGGTTCCTCCGTGTCAGCTACCACCACGCATCAGCACACACTGGACAGCGACCATGCCTTGGCCCTGGCGACCATCACGCTCGGCTTCGCGGCCCTCATCCTGCTCGCCGTCTCCCACGCCGCCGCGGCCTGGACGGGCCTGGTCGTCGTCTTCCTGGGCGGCTGGTCGCAGCTGGTCTCGCGCACCCGTCCCGAGCGGTTCGAGAACGTGATCGGTGCCACCGCCGGCGCCCTCGCCGTTGCCATCGGCCTCGCCAAGGGCGGCCTGCTCTGACCCGACCGCAAAGGACCGGCGAGGCTTGAGGGTCGGGATCCGACCCGCTTGCAGAAGAGCAAGCGGGTCCCGTCCCGACCCTCAAACGTCACCAGCTGGTCAGTCGACGAGGTCTCGGACCAGGGCGTCGGCCAGAAGACGCCCGCGCGTCGTCAGGACGAGGTTGTCGTCGCAGCGCCCCAGAAGCCCG
>JAVXVI010000185.1:0-6311 GCA_032230005.1 Actinomycetota bacterium
TCGCCGTCTCCGCCGGTGTCGCCGCGTGCGCCGCGGTGGCCGCCCTCGCCATCCCGAGGGGCCAGCAGCAACCCCGCGCCACGGTCCTGGAAGGGATGGGCGCCACCGGACCGCTCGCCGAACCGGCCTACTGCCAGGAACGGTTCTAGACCGAGGCGCTAGCGGTGGACGACGTGCACGCCTGCTCGGTCCTGCTGCAAGCGTTCGGTGCGGTCGTCCGACTGCCAGCTGCTGGAGGCGGCGAGCAGCACGGGTGCCAGCACTCCGGCCGCAACAGCGGTCGCCACCAGCACAACCGCGCGACTGCTCTCACCGGGCACTGACCGCTCCGTCCGCCCGACCAGGAGCACAGCCGGCAGCAGCCGGGCCAGGACGTGCAGCCCGGTCGCGACCGCCCAGACGATGAAGGTGGCCTGGTGCAGCGTCAGCGCGGAGATGTCGTTGCCGACCACGTGGACCAGGGACTGCCGGCCACGGTCCTGGCCGAGCAGCCCGACGACGACACCGGTGGCGAGCACTCCGAGCGTGCCGAGCACGACCAGCGGCCCGAGGGCACGCAGAAGAAGCGGCGGCGGACCGGCCTGCACGTAGTCCGCCGACCCGGTGTAGTAGCGGAAGATCCGCCAGCCGGTGCTCGCCGTCTTGGCCAGCGACGGAGGGATCAGCAGCGCGCCCAGCACCACGTGCCAGGTGATCAGGCCGCTCACGTCCAGGAGCGTCACGAGCTCCGCGACGAACAGCACGAGCAGGGCCAGACCGAGCCAGGCCGTCAGCCGCGCGTTGCCGGCCGGGCCGCCGGTGGATCCGGTCACCGGGTCGCGGCGGTGCGCACGGCCGATGGCGGTCTCGACGACAAGGACGACAGGCGTCGGCAGACCCTCAGGAAGGGGCACCCCCTAAGCCTGCCCCAGCTCGTTCTGGACGATCCGCGCCACGGTGACCCGGTGCCACTTCTTCCCGCTCGGAGAGGCGATCGCCTCGCCGTTGAGTGCCGAGGCGATGCTGGCCGGCGAGGCACCTTGGCGATGCATGGACATGACGCGCGACCGCACGGCGTGGTCGACGTTCGGCGGTGGCTGCTTCCGGGTCGGCCGATCGGGAGCGGGCCGACCTTGGATGTGGGTGATCACCGACAGGAAGTCACTCATCGGGACGGCCTTGCTCCACAGGTAGCCCTGGGCGAACTCGCATCCCATGCGTCGCAGCGCGTGCAGCTGGTCGATGCTCTCCACGCCTTCGGCGATGATTCCTAGTCCGAGCGTCGTCGCAAGGCTGACCAGCGTGCTGACGATCACCTCGTCGTCTCTGTTCCGCCCCACGCCGGCGACGAACGAGCGATCGATCTTGATCGCGTGGACCGGCAGGTCGCGCAGGTACAGCAGTGACGCGTAGCCCGTGCCGAAGTCGTCCAGCGAGACTCGGACACCCAGCTCGGCGATGGCATGAAGTCGCTGGGCGGCGGCGGGCAGGTCGGCAAGCAGAGCTGTCTCGGTGACCTCGATCCAGAGCCGCTCCGGCGCCAGCCCAGACGCTTCGAGAGCCGAGCGGACGATCGCGACGATCGACGCGTCCAGCAGCTGCCGGGCGGAGAGGTTCACCGCGACGTGCTGCCGTCCCGGCCAGTCGGCCGCATCACGACACGCTTGGCCGAGCGACCATGCGCCGAGCTCGTTGATCAGCCCGGCTTCCTCGGCCAGTTGGATGAAGACTGACGGCGGTACGTCGCCATGGCCCGGCCGTTTCCATCTCATGAGGGCTTCGGCACCGATGACGCGGTTGGAATGCGTCTGTACGACGGGCTGATAGTGCAACTGGAGTGCACCCGTGCTCGTCGCCTCGCGGAGGTCGGCCAGCATCTCGAGGCTGGACCGGTGGTCCCGCGGAGCAGCGGCGTCGTAGACCCCGACGGATCCGCGGCCGTGGCGCTTGGCACGGACCAGAGCCGAGTCAGCCGCGCTGGCGAGCTCGCCCGGTTGCACGTCCGCCGTTGTCGCCACGCCGATGCTGATCCTGGGCCAGACGGTCGAGCCGGCGACCAGCATCGGGCCATCCACCGCGGCGATCAGGTCCTCCGCGATGCGGCGACCTTGGAAGGTCTCGGCTCCGGGGCACAGCACGACGAACCGGTCACCGGTCGTCCGGGCGACGCACTCGCCGGCGCGTGCAGCATCGACGAGGCGTTTGCCGATCTCGCGCAGCACGCGGTCCCCTTCGATGCTGCCGAAGGCGTTGTTGACCTCACTGAACCCGTCGACGTCGCAGAGCAGGTAGCCGTAGTGGTCGCCATCTGCGGCCAGCCGACCGTCGAGCGTGCGCTGGTGCTCGGCCAGCAGCACCCGGTTGGGCAGGTCCGTGACCGGGTCGTAGAGCGCTTGTCGTCGTAAGGACTCCTCAAATGCCTTTCGGTCGGTGATGTCGGCGACAAGAGCGACCGTTCCACCCGCAGGGACCGACTTCGCGAAGCCGGCCGGCAACGGCGCGGCCGAGACCGCCACCCACGACTCCGAGCGACCGTGCGGACGCAGGTGCAGCTCGTACTCCTCGGAGACGCCCTCGGCCCGCTTCAACAGCCGTTCGCGGATCTCCAGGGCGAGCGCTGGATCGATGAGATCTTCGAGCGCATGGTCCAGCAGCATGTCGACGGGGACGCGCAGGAGCTGGGCCATCCGCCGGTTCGCGTACACGGTCCTGCCGTCCTGGTCGAGAACCCACACGCCCTCGTGTGCCGTCTCCAGCACGACGCGGAGGAACTGCTCGCGGGTCTGGAGCTCCTCATGTGCGGCCCTGCGGTGGGTGATGTCGGCGTTGTTGAACACCAGCCCCCGGACGGCCGGGTGGTCGAGGAGGTTCGTGATCCGCTGCTCGGACCATCGCCAGTCGCCGTCAGCGTGGCGGACCCGTGCCTCGATCCGCTCGGAGGCCCCGGGCCGCGCCGTGATGGAGGCGATCAGCGCGTCGAACTGGCCGCGCTCCTCCGGGTGCACGAGGTCTGCCAGCTTCGTGCCGACGAGCCGTGCCGGCTGGTACCCGCATACCGACGGGACGGAGGGGCTGGTCCACCGGAAGGTGGTGTCCGCGTCGCAGACATGCGCGACGTCGGTCGCCCCGGCGAAGACCGCCCGGAAGAACTGGTCCTGGCGAGCCAGATCGATCTCCGCCGCCCGCCGCGCGGTGACGTCTGTCGTCGTCGCCACCATTGCGGCGACCGACGGATCGTGCAGCAGGTTGGTGAACCGCTGTTCGGTCCACCGCCAGTCACCACCGCCGTCGCGCACCCGAACGTCCATCCGGTCGTGCGCTCCGGGCACCTCCGCCACTTGGCGGAACAGGGACTGCGTGGCGGCCAGGTCGTCGGGATGGACCCACTCCCAGATCTGAGCACCCGCAACGCTGTCCGGGGTGTAGCCCCAGAGCGCGGGCAATGCCGGGCTCACCCACATCACGCGGCCGTCGGGATCGAGCAGCGCGGAGATGTCGCTGGCTCGCTCCAGGATGGCGCGCGTCTGGCTCTCGGTCAGTCCGGGTTGGGCATCCGCGGCCACGTCGGAGCTGGGGTCAGCGGGCGTCGACGGCGTGTCAGTCATGGCGGTCCCTCCATCGAAGGCGCCCACGATCCTAACACCTCTATGTCAATTGACATAGGTCATCTGACAAATCTGCAGTTCGCCTGTACGGTCAGGCCTCGGCTGGCGCGAGCACACGGAGTGTGGAATCGGCATGGCGGAAGAGACCCAGGTGACGCTGGCGCAACGGCTGCGGGCGGCCCGGCGACGCCGCGGCCTTTCCCGCGAGGAGCTCGCCCACGCCGCCGGCATGAGCTACGGGGCCGTTGTCCAGGTGGAAAGCGGTCGGCGCACCGACAACAGGGTCAGCACCGTCGTCGCACTCGCCGACGCGCTGGAGGTCCCGCTCGACTACCTGCTGGGACGCGGGGAGAACCCGCACCCCTTCCTCGAGCATCAAGTGCTCCCGTACGCGTCCGACGAGGAGTTCCTGGCCGCGGCGGTCCCCTTCATCGAGGCAGGGGTTGCTGATCACGAGCCCGTCCTGGCGGTCACCAGCAGCCGCAACCTCCGCCTGCTGCGCGGGGCAACCGACCTGACGGCTGTCACCGTCGCCAAAGCAAGCACGTGGTACCGCTCGCCGCCTGCAGCGCTTGCCGGCTACCGGCAGTTCGTGAGCAGCCAGCTCGACGACGGCCGCCACTGGGTGCGGATTCTGGGCGAGCCCATCTGGGCAGAGCGCACAGCCAGCGAGGTGCGGGCTTGGACGCGTTACGAGGCGCTGCTAACCATCGCCTTCGCGGACATGGCGGCGACCATCGTCTGCCCCTATGACATGCGCGAAGTCGAATCGGCCATCTGCAGCGAGGCCAAGCAGACGCATCCGTTCACGCTGGCCGGCGCCGCGACGACACGCAACGCCGGCTTCGACAGCCCCGCCGTCCTGCTCCTGACCGACTCCCCCTGACGGGCCGATCGCCGGTGGCTCAGGGTCTGACCAGGCCGTGGCGGTAGGCGAACACGACAGCTTGCACCCGATCACGAAGCTGCAGCTTGCCGAGGATGCGGGTGACATGGGTCTTCACGGTTGCCTCTGTCACGAACAGCGCGGTGGCGACCTCGGCGTTACTCAGGCCGAGTGCCACGTGCTGGAGCACTTCTCGCTCGCGTCCGGTCAGCAGCTTCAGCTCGTCACTCTGCGGGAGGTCCTGCGCGCCGGGTGCTGTGAGGTCAGCCGCGTAGGTGTCGAGGAGCCGTCGCGTGATCCGTGGAGAGACGACAGCATCACCGCTGGCGACAGCGCGGATCGCACTCACCAGCTCGTCGGGGGGCACGTCCTTGAGCAGGAACCCGCTTGCACCAGCGCGCAGGCCATTGAACGCATACTCATCGAGGTCGAACGTCGTGAGGATCAAGATCCTGGCGTGGCTGCCGGCTTGCAGGATGCGGGTGGTTGCGGTGACGCCGTCGACGCCTGGCATCCGGACGTCCATGAGGACGACGTCGGGTTCCAGTTCCATGGTCTGCCGGAGGGCCTCTCGGCCGTCGGCTGCCTCGCCGACGACGAGGAAGTCCGGCTGGGCAGACAGGATCATCCGAAACCCCATACGGATCAGGGGTTGGTCGTCGACGAGCAGGATGCGAATCATGGTTGCTGCTCCGCCGTACCAAAAGGCAGTGTCGCCTGAACGAGCCAGCCGTTGCGGCTTCGTGGTCCAGCACGAAGGGTTCCCCCGTGCACGGCCAGGCGCTCGCGCATCCCGCTGAGGCCGAGGCCGTCCGTAGCCGACGCAGCAGGGTCAGGCCGCGGCTGTCCGTCGTCGGTGACGGTCACGCTCAGCGACTCCGGTTTCCAGTCGAGCAGCACCGTCGCGGCTGTGGCGCCTCGCGCGTGCTTCATGGTGTTGGTGAGTGCCTCTTGGACAGCCCGGTAGATGGTCAGCTGCTCCGTCATGGTGAGGGCCCGTGGAGCTCCCCGCACATCCTTGCGGACGGTCAACCCGGTGCGTCGGACCTGCTCGAGCAGGTCCTCGAGCTGGTCGAACCCGGGTTGCGGGTCGAGCCCGTTGCTGTCGTCGTCATCACGCAGGACGCCGAGCAGGCGACGCATCTCGCCGAGCGCCTGGCGGCCGGTGCTCGCGACCTGCGCCATGGCGTCGGCCGAGGCCGCCGGCTCGCTGACGTGGGTGACAACGGCCCCGTCTGCAAGGGTGATCATCACTGACAGGTTGTGAGCGACGATGTCGTGCATCTCGCGGGCGATCCTGGTGCGTTCGGCGATCGCGCCCAGCCGGGCCTGCTGATCGCGCTCGACCTCCAGGCGCAGCGCGCGGTCTTCCACGCTGGCGAGGTACTCGCGCCGGGTGCGCAAGGACGTGCCGAACAGGTACGCGGCGGCAACCAGGCCGGTGAGGAACACGAGCGAGCCGACGATGCCGTCGCCGGTCGGGGCGAACCTGATCGAGGCGAGTACGACGCCGAGCTCGAGCACTCCCGCTGCGACAAAGGCGTGCCGCCTCGGTTCCTGCGCGGCAATCGTGAACAGGGCAAGGAGCAACGCCGCGTCGGCCGGTAGCCGCTCGCCCGAGAGCCACTGCACCGCGGCGAGCACGCACACGACGGCGAAGACAGGGATCGGGTAGCGCCGGCGCAGCACGAGCGGGAGGACCAGCGCCTGGTCCAGCAGCCAGACCAGCGGCGACGACTCCCGACGGTGGATCAGCGGCAACGCGGTGAGCAGGTCCAGCCCGATCGCGAGGGCCGCATCTGACAGCAGCATGCGGACGCCCGAGACCCCCCGCCCGGGGG
>JAVXVI010000186.1:0-5359 GCA_032230005.1 Actinomycetota bacterium
GCGAGGTCGCGGATCTGCTCGTCGTACGCCGCGCCTTCGGACAGCGCCTTCTGGAAGATCGAGGGGTTGGTGGTGACACCGACGACGTGCTTGTCCTTGATGAGCTGCTCGAGGTTGCCGGTGCGCAGCCGCTCGCGCGACAGGTCGTCGAGCCAGACCGCGACACCAGCAGCCGACAGGTCGGCCAGAGCTGTCGTCTTTGAGGAGGACATGGGGAAGCTCCCTTGATTAGTTGCCGGTGGTGCTGCCGGAGGTCATGCCCAGCTTGGAAAGCGAAGCCTGCGCGGCGGCGACGACCCGCTCGCCGGTCAGGCCGAACTGGTCGTAGAGGACGGTGTACGGCGCGGAGGCGCCGAAGTGCTCGAGCGCGACGCACTCGCCGTAGCCGCCCACCCACTCGTGCCAGCCTTGCGAGACGGCCGCCTCGACCGAGACGCGGGCTTGGACGTCGGGCGGCAGGACGGTGTTCTTGTACGACGTCTCCTGCTCGCGGAACCACTCGATGCACGGCATCGAGACGACGCGGGTCGGGGTGCCGTCCGCCTCGAGCCGCTCGCGGGCGGCCATGGCGATCTGCACCTCGGAGCCGGTGCCCATGAGGATCACCTTGGGCTTGCCGCTGCTCGCCTCCGCGAGGACGTAGCCGCCCTTGGCCACTCCCTCCGCGCTGCCGCAGACGGAACGGTCGAAGGTCGGGACGTTCTGCCGGGTGAGGGCGAGCCCGGCAGGACCGTCCGCTCGCTCGAGGATGGTCCGCCACGCGACCGCTGTCTCGTTGGCGTCGGCCGGCCGGACCACGGCGAGGCCGGGGATGGCGCGCAGCGCGGCGAGGTGCTCGATCGGCTGGTGCGTCGGGCCGTCCTCGCCGAGGCCGATCGAGTCGTGCGTCCAGACGTAGGTGACGGGCAGCTTCATGATGGCCGCGAGACGGACGGCGCCGCGCATGTAGTCACTGAAGACGAGGAAGGTGCCGCCGTAGACGCGGGTGCCGCCGTGCAGCGCGATGCCGTTCATGACCGAGCCCATGGCGTGCTCGCGGACGCCGAAGTGCAGCACCCTGCCGTAGGGACCGCCGGACCACTCCTTGGTCTGCGCGTCCTCGGGCAGGAACGACGGCTCTCCGTCCGGGGTCGTGTTGTTGCTCTCCGCGAGGTCGGCCGAGCCGCCCCAGAGCTCGGGGAGGGCCGGCGCGATCGCGCTGAGCACCGTGCCGGACGCCTTCCTGGTCGCCATGCCCTTCGGGTCTGCGTCGAAGGTGGGCAGCGCCTTCTCCCACCCGGCCGGCAGCCGCCGGGTGGCAAGGCGGTCGTGGAGCGCGAGCCCCTGGGGGTTGGCCGCGGACCAGGCGTCGTACGACGTCTGCCACTCGGTGTGCAGGGCGCGGCCGCGGTCGATGACCTCACGGACGTGGGCGAGCACGTCCTCGGGCATCTGGAAGGTGCGGTCCGGGTCGAGACCGAGGACCTTCTTCGTCGCAGCGACCTCGTCAGCGCCGAGCGCCGACCCGTGGGCCTTGCCGCTGTTCTGCTTGTTGGGAGCCGGCCAGCCGATGATCGTCCGCAGGGCGATGAACGACGGCCGGTCCACGGTGTCGCGGGCGGCGATGAGGGCGTCGTACAGCGCCTGGACGTTCTCGTCGTACGCACCGTCGTCGGCCAGCCAGTCCACGCGCTGCACGTGCCAGCCGTAAGCGGCGTAACGGGCGACGGAGTCCTCGGAGAAGGCGATCCGGGTGTCGTCCTCGATGGAGATGTGGTTGTCGTCCCACAGCAGGACGAGGTTGCCGAGGCGCTGGGTGCCGGCCAGCGACGACGCCTCGGACGAGATGCCCTCCTCGAGGTCTCCGTCGGAGGCGAAGCACCAGATGGTGTGGTCGAACGGGCTCTCGCCGTCGGCGGTGTCGGGGTCGAGGAGCCCGCGCTCCCGGCGGCTGGCCATCGCCATGCCGACGGCGTTGCCCACGCCCTGGCCCAGCGGCCCGGTGGTGGTCTCGACGCCGGCGGTGTGACCGTGCTCGGGGTGACCCGGCGTGAGGGAGCCCCACTGCCGCAGGTGGGCGAGGTCCTCGAGCGTGAGGCCGTAGCCGGAGAGGTACAGCTGGATGTAGAGCGTCAGCGAGGAGTGGCCGCAGGACAGGACGAAGCGGTCGCGACCGGTCCAGGCCGGGTCGGTCGGGTCGTGCCGCAGCAGCCGCTGGAAGAGCAGGTACGCCGCGGGCGCGAGGCTCATCGCCGTGCCCGGGTGCCCGGATCCGGCCGCCTCGACAGCGTCCATGGCCAGCGCTCGTACGACGTCGACCGAGCGCCGGTCGAGGTCGCTCCACTCGAGCTTGCTGCTCCTGCTAGTGCTCTTGCTCACCCGGACTGCCTCTTCCTCGTGGCCGGTCTTCTGCAGCCGGCCCTGAGCCCGACCCTAGACCCGACCTCCCCCGCCCCGAACCACCCGAACCGGTCCGTTCGTGCTGCGGCTCCCGGGGCCTGCCCGGTCGGTCGTTCGCCAGCCGCCCTCGGTAGAGTCGTGTCGTGACGACCCTCGCGGATGCGCCGGGTGTGACTGCCCCGGCGGTCCCCGGGACGCTGTCGTTGCGTGAGCGTGTCTCGGCCTACGTCGCGTTGACCAAACCGCGCATCATCGAGCTGCTCCTTGTCACGACCGTGCCCACCATGGTGCTGGCCCAGCGCGGCCTTCCGTCGTTCTGGCTGATCGTGGCGACCCTGGCCGGCGGGACGCTCGCCGCGGGCAGCGCCAACGCGCTGAACTGCTGGTACGACCGCGACATCGACAGCGTGATGCACCGCACGGAGCGGCGGCCGCTGGCTCGGCACGTCGTGGAGCCGCGCAACGCGCTGGTGTTCGGGCTCGTGCTGGGGGTGCTCGCGACCGTCGAGCTGGCGGTGACCACCAACCTGCTGTCCGCTCTGCTGGCAGATGCCGCGATCGCCTTCTACGTCCTCGTCTACACGATGGTGCTCAAGCGGCGTACGTCGCAGAACATCGTCTGGGGCGGCGCGGCCGGCTGCATGCCGGTCCTGATCGGCTGGTCGGCCGTGACG
This sequence comes from Actinomycetota bacterium, assembly GCA_032230005.1. GTDB lineage: Bacteria > Actinomycetota > Actinomycetes > Mycobacteriales > SCTD01 > RYN-124. The sequence continues at coordinate 3,054 of JAVXVI010000186.1, forward strand.
GGGACCGTCTCATGGGCCGCGGCGGTGCTCTTCGCGGTGATCTTCTTCTGGACGCCGCCGCACTTCTGGGCGCTCGCCATGCGCTTCCGCGAGGACTACGCCGCAGCGGGGGTGCCGATGCTGCCGGTGGTGGCCACGCCGGCGGCAGTCGCAGCGCGGATCGTCGCCTACTCCTGGGTGATGGTGGCGACGTCCCTGCTCCTCCTGCTCGGTCCTTCCGGCGTGGTCTACGGCGTCAGCGCGGTCGTGCTCGGGACGGTCTTCCTGCGCGAGGCCCACCTGCTTCAGGGCCGGGTACGCCGGGGCGAGCTCGTGTCGCCTATGCGGCTGTTCCACTGGTCGATCACATACCTCGCGTTGCTGTTCCTCGCGGTCGCCGTCGACCAGCTCGTCTGAGCTGCTCCCTTGCAGATCGCCATCGCCGGCTGCACCGCGATCGACGACCCGGAGGAACCGGCCCTCGTCGCGGCCCTCGAGGCCATCGGCATCAAGGCTGAGGGGCGGCCTTGGGACAGCGGGGCCGACTGGCCGTCGTACGACCTCGTCGTCGTCCGGTCCACCTGGGACTACGTCGAGCGACGGGAGGAGTTCCTCGCCTGGGCCGACTCCGTGCCGCGGCTGGCCAACTCCGCGACGGTGCTGCGCGACAACACCGACAAGCACTACCTGGGCCGGCTGGCGGCCGCCGGGTTGCCGGTCGTGCCGACCGTCTACCCCGACGCCGATTGGTCGCCGCCGGAAGGGGACTACGTCGTCAAGCCGACCGTGTCGGCGGCATCCGCTGACACGGTGCGATACCGACCAGGTCAGGACGCGGCCGCGAAGGCGCACGTCGGCCGGCTCCTGGCCGCCGGACGCGGCGTGATGGTCCAGCCGTACCTGGCGAGCGTGGAGTCGGCTGACGAGACCTCCGTGCTCTACCTCGGCGGGGAGTACAGCCACGGCGCGCGCAAGACCGCGGCGCTGGCCGGTCCCGCCGCGCTGCACCCGATGGAGCTCGAGCTCGGTCCGCGCGAGCCGTCCGCCGAGGAGCGGTCCGTGGCCGAGCAGGTCATCGCGGCGATCGACGAGCCGCTGCTCTACGCCCGCGTCGACCTGCTGCCCGGGCCCGACGGGCCGCTGCTGCTCGAGCTGGAGCTGACCGAGCCGTACCTGTTCCTCGGCACGTCCGACGGCGCAGCCGACCGGTTCGCGGCAGCGATCGCGCGCTGGACCTGACCGCCGGTGAGCATCCCGCGCTCCAGGCATGCCCGAGCCGCAGGCGGTCGGCTGCTCGTCTGCGGTCCGGGCGGGGCGGGCTGGTGACCTGGGTCAGAAGCCCTTGGGTTGTCGGCGGAACTGCCAGCCGCCGCGGGTGATCCAGATGTAGCTGCCGTCGAGGTCGCGCAGGACGGTGAACACGGTGTGCTTGGCGCGGTGGTGATGTCGGCACAGGCACTCGCCGTTGTCGGCGCTGGTCGCCCCGGCCGGCCACGGGATGCGATGGTCCTTGTCGGTCCGGCTGGCGGGGCGGCCGCAGCCGGGGAACGCGCAGGTCCGGTCCCGGGCTTCGAGGAACCGGCGCAGCCGCGGCGGGAACCGGTAGCCGCCGCCGGTCAGGTCCCGCAGCACCGGCGCCTCGGCCAGCCGCTGAAGTAGGAACGCGTCCGACGCCGGGACCGGCTGGGACGCGGGCATGGGCTCGGGCTGGGGACGGCGGATCGGGTCGCTGACGGCGATGACGGCGCCGGTCTCGTCAACCGCGACCTGGCTCACCTCGTCGCACTGCCCGAGCAGGTCGCGGGCCGTGGACGGCAGGATCGGACCCAGACCGGGGATGTCGGCGAGCTCGAGGTCACCACCGGCGGCGGTCGAGAACGGCACCACGACCTGGGCGCTCCAGCTGCCGGCCTCCGCACCGCCCGTGAGCAATGCGTAGAGCAGGTCGAACTCGCGGGCGTCCCGGCTGCGCTCATCGCCGGCGTCGACCTCCAGCGGCAGGGTCGCCTCCAAGCTGGCCCGGATTGCCGCGATCAGCTGCGCCGGCCCCCGGGCGGTCATGAGCGCCTGCCCGTCCACATCGCGGGAGAACCGGACCTGCCGGCCCTTCGCGGCGTGCGCGTCGCGGGCTGCGGCAGCAGCCCGGTCGACCTGCACGATCAACCGCGCCACCAACCGACCGAGCTCGCCGGGTGCCTGCCCGTTGTAGCGGGCCAGCATCACCAGCACGACCGCTTGGCGCTGCTCCAGCGTCAGCTCGACCTTGTCCAGCTCTCGCAGCACCGCCAGCACATGCCGCTCGGTCAGCTGCCCGGACTCGACCGCCT
>JAVXVI010000187.1:0-2813 GCA_032230005.1 Actinomycetota bacterium
GGTTGAGGTCCTTGTGCTGCTGGTCCGACAGCTTGTCCCACAGCGGCGTGCCGTAGATCGCGCTGGTCTCCTCGGGCAGCCCGAGCGAGTCGTAGCGGTCGACCTCGATGGACCAGTCGATGCGGGACACCTGGTCCCACTGCTTGTCCTTGCCCTTCTGGTACAGCGACAGCAGCCGGTCGCGGCCGTTGTCGTACTCCCAGTTGAAGCGCGAGTCACCCGCCATGGGCACGTCCCACGTCTTCGTCACGTCGACCGGCTTGGCGTACATGTCGCTGGTGCTCATGCGGGCTTTCCTCCAGGGAGCAGGCGGTCGACGAGATGGGCAATCTGCTGGGCCGTGATGTCGGCGGGAGCCGCCGGGGTGACGATGTGGCTGACGGTCAAACGCACGAGCGTGTCCGCGACGAACTCGATGTCGTCGACCGGCAGGTCCGGCCAGTGGCTGCGCAGGTAGTCGACGTTGCGCGCCGTGACCGCGGCGAGCAGCACGTCGGACCGGGTGGTGAGGTAGGGCAGCAGTCCGTCGGTGCCGTCGTCGGTGAGGACGGCCTTGATGAGGGGGTCCTCGCGAGCGACCCGCAGCGTCCACTCGGTCGAGGCCGCGATCGCCTCGGACGGAGTGCCCTCGTGGCCGGTCAGGACCGCCTCGGAGCCGTCGACGAACCGCGCCGCCTCGCGAAGCGCCAGGGCCTGCGCGAGGCCCTCCTTGGTGCCGAACTCGGCGTAGAGCGTCTGCCGGCTCACCCCGGCTGCCTTCGCGACGTCCCCCATGCGGGCCCGGCCCCAGCCGGAGCCGACGGCGGCGTCGTACGCCGCATCGAGGAGGGCGGCGCGGACAGGTGACACAGGTCACAGAGTTGACAAAAACATCCCCCGTGTCAAGTAGTGCTTGTCCGGGTTGTCCGTCAGTGGACGGCGGTGGTCACGGTGGCGCTGCGGCCGGCTGCGGTGACGATGTCCGCGCCGGTCACCGCGAACAGCCCGAAGGTGCCGTTGCCGGTGAAGCGGTGGCTGGCCAGCCAGATGCCGTTGCTGTCGACGCGGCCACGGCCGACGAGGACGTCACCCGACGCGGTGTGGGCGAAGACGGAGACGATCTGGCCGACCCGGATCGGCTGCACGCGGCCGGTGAACTGGTAGCTGCGGACGGCGGTCCGGACAGAGCGGAGCGAGATGGCGGGGCGTACGGCGACGACGACCGATGCGCTCTGCTGCCCGTCCACCCTGACCAGCAGCCGGGTGTTGGTCTGCGGACGGATGCTGAACGAGTAGGCGCCCGTGTCGGTGGCGGTCGTCGTACGGATCACGGAGTAGGTCGTCGAGGGCCGGCTGTAAGCCAGCAGCTCCACGGTCTTGCCGGCACCGGCGGCGCCGCTGAGGTTGGCGATCCCGCCGGCGGTGATGAGCGCCGAGCCGTCCTCGACGGTCGGAGCGGGCGGCGGCGGCGGGGCCGTCGGTGACGCGGAGGGCGAGGAGGACGGAGCCGGCGAGGGGTCGTAGGAGACGTCGCGCACCGTCTCGGTGCACGCGTCGACAGCGACGCCGACGGTCTTGCGCACCTCCGCCGCGGTGGACGTGGTCCACACCTGGTACTTCTGGCCGCTCGCGAGGTTGGGTACGACGAAGGTCCCGTCGTCCAGCGCGGTGCCGATGTTCCACCCGAGCGTCGGTCGAAGGCTCGGGTCGTACTGGTCGATGGACCAGGCGACGACGCGGCTCAGGGGCATCGGGGAACCCTGGTAGGTCGCGGTCCCGCGGATGCTCCCCGTCGTACCGCCTTGCGAGCAGATCAACGGCAGGTGCACGTCGATGGGCCCGCTGCTCGCGATCGGCACGTTGTGCCGCATCGCGTGGCCGTACCGCGCCTCGTTGGTGTGCCCGCTCGCGTCACGCGGGTAGGCCTCGAGGTAGACGCTGGTCGTGTTCGACGGGACGTCGGCGCTCCACGCGATGGTCGCGGTGCTGCTGTCCGACACGCCTTCCGGCGGGAGCGTCTTGTTGACGTTGACCACGATGCCGTAGCCACTCGCGGTCCTGACGGTGCCGTCGCTGTTCAGCGTCTGGCCGGAGGCGTCCTTCAGGTCGAGCCCGATCAGCGCGTTGACGGCGCGCGTCTCCGGACCGCCGATCCCGTCGATCGTCCCGCCGATGGTGATCGTGTCGACCGCGTCGGCGGCGTGCTGTCCGACGAGCAGAACGGGCAGGCAGGCGGTCAGGCAGATCAGGGCAAGTCGACGCAGCATGCCTAGAGGTCTACCGGACGCGGGTCCCCCTAGGCTCGGCGGGGTGACCGGGCCCGAGCGCGACCTCGCCGTGGCACACCGGCTGGCGGACGCAGCCGACGCGATCACGCTACGGCGGTTCCGGGCACTCGACCTGCGCGTCGAGAGCAAGCCGGACCTCACGCCGGTGAGCGACGCCGACCGGGCGGTCGAGCAGGACCTGCGCCGGATCCTGGCCTCGGAGCTGCCCAAGGACGCGGTTCTCGGCGAGGAGTACGGCCTGCAGGGCGACGGACCGCGGCGCTGGGTCATCGACCCGATCGACGGCACGAAGAACTTCGTCCGCGGCGTGCCTGTCTGGGCGACGCTGATCGCGCTTCAGGTCGACGAGAACGTCACGGTCGGTGTGGTGAGCGCCCCGGCACTGGGACGACGCTGGTGGGCGGCGCGCGGTCTCGGCGCCTACGCCGGCCGGTCGGCCGCTGCCGCGGACCCCATCCACGTCAGCGCCGTGTCGTCCCTCGCGGACGCTGCGCTGTCGTACTCCAGCATCACCGGCTGGGAGGAGCAGGGCCGGGTCGACGGCTT
>JAVXVI010000188.1:0-11353 GCA_032230005.1 Actinomycetota bacterium
CGAGCTGGTTGTAGAAGTTCTTGTCACGCGAGCCCATGCCGCCGATGTAGAGCGCGGCGTACCAGCGAATCGGGTCGGCGCAGGCACGGGGGTCGTCACCGACGACGAGGGGCATCGACGGGACCACGTCGAAGCCCGCCATGGTCTTGCCCACCTTGGCCCGGCCGGCCTCGATGCTGGCGAGGGATTCCTTCGCGTAGTCGGGGCTGTAGAAGATGGCCAGCCAGCCGTCGAAGAGCTCGCCGGTGAGCTCGAGGTTCTTCGGGCCGACAGCGGCGAGGTACATCGGGATCTGCTCGCGCACGGGGTGCACGGTGAGTTGAAGGGCCTTGCCGGGGCCGTCGGGCAGGGGCAGTACGTAGTGCTGGCCCTGGTAGCGGACCTTCTCCCGGCGCAGCGCCATCTTCACGATGTCGCTGTACTCGCGGGTACGGGCGAGCGGCTTGTCGAAACGGACGCCGTGCCAGCCCTCCGAGACCTGCGGTCCTGAGACACCGAGGCCGAGCCGGAAGCGGCCGCCGGAGAGGGTGTCGAGGGTCGCCGCCGTCATGGCCGTGAGCGCCGGCGAACGGCCGGGGATCTGGAAGATGGCCGAGCCGATGCCGATGTTGGGGCACTGCGCGGCCACCCACGCCAGCACCGTCGCGACGTCGGAGCCGTAGGCCTCCGCAGCCCAGGCCGAGTCGTAGCCGAGAGCGTCGGCCTCCTGCGCGAGGGCGAGGTTGTCGGCGTCGTTGCCGCCACCCCAGTAGCCGAGGTTCAGACCGAGTCGCATGCCATTCCTCCCATGTGCGGCACGCTAGCGTGCGCGCGTGAAGCAGCGTCAGGTCGGCCGCAGCGGCCTTATCGTCTCGCGCCTCGCCCTCGGCACGATGACCTGGGGGCGGGACACCGACGAGGACGACGCTGCCGCCCAGCTCATCGCCTTCCGCGACGCCGGCGGGACCCTGGTCGACACCGCCGACGTCTACGTCGACGGTGAGAGCGAGCGCGTCCTCGGCCGGCTGCTCGCCGACGTCGTGCCGCGCAGCGAGGTGCTGGTCGCGACCAAGGCGTTCAGCCCGACGGCCGCCGGCCCGATGGGACGTGGGTCCTCCCGCGGTCACCTCCTGTCCGCTCTCGACGCGTCGCTCGCGAGACTCGGCGTGGACTACGTCGACCTGTGGCAGCTGCATGCGTGGGACTGGGTGACCCCGTGGGACGAGACCCTCGCCGCGATCGACACGGCCGTCTCGTCGGGCCGGGTCCGCTATGCGGGTGTGTCCAACTACGGCGGCTGGCAGCTGGGCGTGTGCGCCGCCTGGCAGCGGGCCGTCCCCGGTCGAGCCCCCCTTGTGGGCAACCAGGTGGAGTACTCCCTGCTGCAGCGCGACATCGAACGCGAGGTCGTGCCTGCGGCGCAGCAGCTCGGCATCGGACTGCTGCCGTGGTCGCCCCTCGGTCGCGGGGTGCTGACCGGGAAGTACCGCAACGGTCCACCCGCCGACAGCCGCGGCGCGGCCGACCGCTGGCAGGGCTTCATCGCGCCGTACCTCGACGACCGCTCGTCCTCCATCGTCGACGCGGTCCTCACCGCTGCCGACGGCCTCGGGGTGTCCCCCGTCGCCGTGGCACTCGCGTGGGTACGGGACCGTCCCGGAGTGGTGGCACCGATCGTCGGGGCGCGCACGGCGGCGCAGCTGCAGGCCGCGCTGGCTGCTGAGTCGGTGGAGCTGCCGCCGGCGATCCGCGCCGCCCTCGATGACGTGTCCGCGCCCGTCGTCGGCTACCCGGAGAAGCTGCCGCGCTGGTCCTCGGACGATCTCGAGACCTCTTGACCGACGCGGTCTTCACGGCGTTCGCCGCCGCCGGGCTGTGGCCGGGGCTCGGCAAGACCCTGGCCGGTCAGCTGGCGGAGCACGGCATCGTCCAGCCCGACGACGTGCTTCCCTCGAAGCTCGCCAAGCTGCCCACGATCGGGTTGGTGCGGGCCGAACGCCTCGTCGAGGCGTTCCAGGGCGCGTCCGACCGCTACGCCGTGGCCTCGTTGCTCGTCCCCGCCGGGCTGCCGGCGCGGCTCGCCTTCCGCGTCATCGAGAGCCTCGGCACTACGGCTGCCACTCGCCTGGAGGCGGATCCCTGGCGGCTGCTCGACATCGCCGAGGTCCGCCTCGTCGACGCGGACCGGCTGGCGGTGTCGGTGCTCGGCTCCGCGGCGCGCAAGGACGACCCGCGGCGCGGCGTTGCGCTGGTGGCGCACGAGCTCGTCCGGGCGGCCCGCGACGGCCACACCTGCATGCTCGCGGAGGAGGTCGCCCGCGGCGTGCAGGCCGAGGGCTACGAGGCGACCGACATCGCGCTCGCCTCCGCCCTCGACGACGAACGGGTCGTGGCGACGGAGGACGGCCTGCTGTCGCTGACCCGATACGCCATGGCCGAGGATGCGGTCGCCGACGGCATCGCGAGGCTGCTCGCGACGGCCGAGCCGCTGGCTGACGCCGCTGCCGCCAAGGCCGTGCAGGGACAGCTCGACGAGGTGCAGACCGGTGCGGTTGTCCTCGCCATGCGGCACGGCGTCTCGGTCCTCACCGGCGGCCCCGGCACCGGCAAGAGCCGCACCGTCGCGGCTCTGGTGGCCCTCGCCCGTGCCCGCCGCAAGCAGGTGGGTCTGGCCGCGCCCACCGGCCGGGCCGCGAAGCGGCTGGAGGAGCTGTGCGACGCCCCCGCGATGACCCTGCACCGGCTGCTCGGCGCGCAGGGCATGACAGGGCAGTTCAGCCGCGGCGAGGAGTGGCCGCTGGACGAGGACGTCGTCGTCGTCGACGAGGCGTCGATGCTCGACGTCGAGCTGGCGGCCGCGCTGCTCGAGGCCTGCCCGGACGGCTGTCACCTGCTGTTCGTCGGCGATCCGGCGCAGCTGCCCTCCATTGGCGCCGGACGGGTCCTCGGTGACCTCATCGACTCAGGTGCTGTGCCGGTCACCGAGCTGACGACGCTCTACCGGCAGGACGAGGGCGGTGCGATCGCGCGGCTCGCGACAGCTGTCCGTGGTGGCGAGCTGCCGGCCGTCGAGGAGGACCCGACACGCGAGGTCGTCATCGTGACAACGCGGGCGTCCGCGGAGGCCGCGCATCGGACGGTTCAACTGGTGACCGACTCCATCCCGCGGGCACTCGGTATCCCGGCCGACGAGGTGCAGGTCGTCACTCCGGTGCACCGCGGCCCGGCCGGGACGATCGCCCTCAACACGGCCTTGAAAGCCAGGCTGAACCCCGGGACGGGAGAGGTACAAGGCTTCGACGTCGGGGACCGGGTCGTCGCGACCGCCAACCACCTGGACGAGGGCTTCGCCAACGGCGAGGTCGGCGTGGTCACGGGCAAGGCCGAGAAGGGGCTGATCGTGTCCTTCGCGGGGGCCGGGGCGGTGACGGTGCCGCCGAAGTCGCTGATGGACCTGCGCCACGGCTGGGCGGTCACGGTGCACCGCGCCCAGGGCTCGGAGTTCCCCGCGGTGGTGGCCGTTCTGCCACCCGAGGCGGGGGGCCTGCTGTCCCGTCCGCTGGTCTACACGGCGTTCACCCGCGCGCAGCGGCACCTGTCCGTGGTGCACGCGGCTGGGCCGGCGTTGGCCAGGGCGGTGCGCGAGGTGGGCGCGCTGCCCCGTCGTACGCGCCTCGCCGCTTTGCTCCGGGAGGCTGTGGAAGCGCTCTGAGTCGTGCACAATTACGCCGTGGCGGACTACGAGTACCGCGCGGTGATGGTGCCGGCGGGAGCGTCTCGGGAGCAGACGCGCGACCTGCTGACCATCCACGCCGAGTACGGCGACTGGGAGCTCGCCCACCACGCGGTCTGGTCCGACGGGCGGCGCAAGGTCACGGTGCGTCGGCGGCTGCGCGGCGAAGCGCTGCCCCCGATGCCCACGTAGGCCTGAAAGAGGTCTACAACAGAGGCATGAGAAGGACTCTCCGGGCCGCAGTGTCGGCAGCCGTCCTCGGAGCCTCGGCGCTGACCGGCGTCCCGTCAGCGGGTGCTGCGACGTACCCGAACGACTGGCACGGCTACCACTACGACGCGGCCCACAGCGGCTACAACCCGCACACGCCGGCTGCCGGCGCACTGAGCCGGGCGTGGGCGGCGCGGCTCGACGGTGTGGTGCAGGCGAGCCCGCTCGTCGCCCGCGGCGTCGTCATCGCGGCCACCGAGAACAACACGGTCTACGGGCTGAGTGCCTCGACCGGCCGCGTCGCCTGGTCACGCCACCTGGCCACAGCGGTGACGCGCGGACTGCCGTGCGGCAACATCAACCCCCTCGGGATCACCGGCACGCCGGTCTACGACAGCTACACGAACCGCGTCTTCGTCGTGACGACGACGCCCAACGGCAGCAGCATCAAGCACACCCTTGTCGGCCTGGATCCGACGACCGGCCGGCAGACGTTCGCCCGCAACATCGACATCCCGGGACAGGACCCGCTGGTGGAGAACCAGCGCGGTGCACTCGCCCTCAGCAAGGGGCGCGTGCTCGTGGCCTACGGCGGCCACGCCGGTGACTGCGGCAACTACCACGGCTACCTCGTCTCCGTGAAGGTGACCGACGGCAGCGGCTTCGCGTTCTACCGGGCCGGCACCGGACGGGAAGCCGGCATGTGGCAGCCGTCCGGCACGTCGGTCGACGCGTCCGGATATGCCTACAACGTCACCGGCAACGGCTCGCAGACGTCGGGCTCGTGGGACGGCGGCAACGCGGTCAACAAGTTCGACCCGGTGACGATGCGGCGGCTCTCGTCGTTCGCGCCGACCGACTGGGCGCAGGGCAACGCGAATGACGCAGACCTGGGCAGTGCCGGCGCGGCGCTGGTCGGCACCCACATCTGGACGCAGGGCAAGACCAGCAAGGGCTACGTCCTGAACCAGTCGAACCTCGGCGGCGTCGGGGGGTCTGTCTCGTCGGTCGACGGAGCCTGCGCAACGCAGTTCGGCGGGCCGGCGGTGCACTCGCTCAGCATCTACGCGCCCTGCACCGACGGCGTACGGCACCTGGTGATCGGCACCGATGGCGTGGTGCACACAGGCTGGCGGGCACCGTCCAACATCACGGGCAGCCCGGTGGTCGGTGGCGGCCGCGTATGGGCTCTCGACCCGGGCGGCGGCACGCTGTACTCGATCAACGAGACGTCCGGAGCCGTTGCCGCCTCGATCAGCGTGGGCACGGCGGTGCGGTTCGCGACGCCCGCGCTGAGCGGCCGGCTGGTGCTGGTGCCGACGCAGACCGGCGTCACCGCGATCAGCGGCGCCTAGCCGGACGCCTTCACGAGGTCGGCCATCCCGGACTCGATCCCGTGGGCGAGGACGTCGAGATCCTCGGTCGTCTCGTAGTCGCCGGTCAGGCCGAAGTTCAGCGTGTCGAGGTAGCTGAAGATCGCGACCCCGATGCGTACCCGGCCGGCAAGGGGGACGTAGGGGAAGGCCTCGAGCATCCGCCGGCCGGCGGCGTACAGCTGGATCCGCGGTCCCGGCACGTTGGTCGTGACGGTGTTGATGTTGCGCTGCGGCGCGCGGAAGGCCACCCGGGTACCGACGGCGAGCAGCATCGGAGGCGCGAAGCCCGACAGGCCGGTCAGCACGTCGCCGGCGACTGCCTGCTTGGACTCCTTGAGCCGCACGAGCTGCTCGGTCACCGAGTGGAGGCGCTCGACGGGGTCGGCGATGCCGACCGGCAGCTCGGCGAACATCGCCGACACCCGGTTGTTGTAGGTGCCCTTCTCTCCCGGCCGGCGCACGCTGACGGGGACGAGGCTGCGGACGCTGCGACCGTCGACCGGCTCGCCGCGTGAGATCAGCAGCTCACGGAAGCCCTGGCTGATCGCGGCGAGGACGACGTCGTTCAGGGTGCCGCCGAGGGCGTTGCGGATGGTCTTGACCTCGCTGACCGAGCCGCGGGCCCAGGAGTAGCGGCGGTGCGGGCCGATGGAGCCGTTGAGGGAGCTGGCGGCCTTGGGAACCGCGAGGCCGCGCATCGACGCGACGCCCTTTGCAGTTGCCGCGACCTCGCCGGCGAAGCTGCGGGGCGCGCGGACGATCCGGCGAGCGCCGCGGACGAGCTCGTACGGCGACAAGGCCCGCTCCCCCAGCGTCTCCGCCAGCAGGCGGGGCGTGGACACCGGCGCCTCCGGCTTCCACTCCGGGGCGACCGGTCGCTCCGGGTCGGGCGCGGAGTCGAGCATCACCGCGAGCAGGTCCGTGCCGGAGACGCCGTCGACCATCGCGTGGTGCGTCTTCGAGACCAGCGCCCAGTGACCGTCCTCTAGTCCCTCGACGACCCACATCTCCCACAGCGGCTTGGTGCGGTCGAGGTTCTGCGACATGACGCGGCCGATGAGGTTGCGCAGCTGCGCCTGGCCGCCCGGCGCGGGTAGCGCGGTGTGCCGCACGTGGTAGCAGACGTTGAAGTGCGGGTCGTCCTCCCACAGCGGCCGGCCCAGGGCCAGCGGCACGAAGCGCACCTTCTGCCGGTAGCGCGGGACGAGCGGCAGCTTCGACGCGACCATCGTCCGGAACTCGTCCTCCGTCGGCGCCGGCCCTTCGAAGATCGCCGTCGAACCGATGTGCATGGAGCTGCTGTCGTCCTCCATGTGGAGGAAGGACGCGTCCTGCGGACTGAGTCGCTGCACCGTGATTCCCTTCGTCGCCGTCGTACTGCCCGTTAGGAGAGGTCGAGGAACCGGTCAAGGACGCGCGTTCCGAACGCGAGCGCGTCGAGCGGCACCCGCTCGTCCACGCCGTGGAACATGCCGGAGAAGTCGAGGTCGGCGGGCAGGCGCAACGGGGAGAACCCGAAGCCGCGGATGCCCAGCCGGCTGAAGGACTTGGCATCGGTGCCGCCGGAGAGCGTGTAGGGCACCGGCCGAGCGCCGGGGTCTTCGGCCTTCAAGGCGTTGCTCATCGCGTCGACGAGCGCGCCCTCGAACTCGGTCTCGAGCGCGATGTCGTAGTGGGTGTACTCCCTGGTGATGCCCGGCCCGATGGCGGCGTCGAGCTCGGTCTCCCACTCCTTCTCGAAGCCGGGCAGGAAGCGGCCGTCGATCATCGCGTGCGCGCTGCCCGGGATGACGTTGTGCTTGTAACCGGCATCGAGCATCGTCGGGTTGGCGGTGTTGCGAAGGGTCGCTCCGACGATGCGCGCCAGTGGTCCGAGCTTCGCGACCGTGGTTTCCATGTCATCGGCGTCGAGCTCGATGCCGAACGCATCGCTGACCTCGTCGAGGAACGCCCGGACGGTCTTCGTCACGTGGACGGGGAACGTGTGCCGCCCGACGCGAGCCACTGCCTCGCACAAGGCGGTGACGGCGTTGTCGTCGTTGACCATGCTGCCGTGGCCGGCCGTGCCGGTGGCCGTCAGCCGGATCCACGCCATGCCCTTCTGAGCCGTCTCGATCAGGTACAACCGGACGTCGTCGTTGACGGTGAGGCTGAAGCCACCGACCTCGCTGATGCCCTCGCTGCAGTCCGCGAACAGGTCCGGGTGGTTCTCCACCAGCCACTGGGCCCCGAAGACGCCGCCGGCCTCCTCGTCGGCCACGAAGGCGAGTACGACGTCACGTGGCGGCTTGCGGCCGGTGCGCATCCGGTCCCGGACGAGGGACAGGACCATTGCGTCCATGTCCTTCATGTCGACGGCGCCGCGGCCCCAGATGCAGCCGTCCGCGACCTCAGCCGCGAACGGGTCGTAGCGCCACTCCTTGGGCTCTGCGGGTACGACGTCCAGGTGCCCGTGGATCAGGAGCGCTGGACGGCTGGTGTCCTCGCCCTCCATGCGCGTGACGACGCTGGTGCGGTTGGGCGCGGACTCGAACACCTGGGCCTCGAGCCCGACCTCCTCGAGCTTCCCAGCGACGTACTCCGCCGCCGCCCGCTCCCCCGGCCCGCGCCCCGTCCCGTCGTTGACGCTCTCGAACCTGATCAGGTCCCGGCACAGCTCGACGACCTCGTCCTCGACTGCCATGGCGGTCTCCTGTCTGTCCGGATTGGTGCACCGTAGCCGCGCGCGGCATCTGTATGCTGATCGGCGTTCCCGCGGAAACGCGGGGCACCCGGTCCGGGTGGCGGAATTGGCAGACGCGCTAGCTTGAGGTGCTAGTTCCCTTTACGGGGAATGGGGGTTCAAGTCCCCCCTCGGACACTCGACTCACACGGGGTTGATCAGCGCGACCGCGCCCTTGTAGGCGCCAACGGCGTCCAGCATGGGGCTGGCGGCGACCGAGACCTTGAAGGTCGTCCCGTCTGCCCGCCGAAGCACGGTGAGGTAGCGCTGGCGCTGGCCTTCCCGCACCAGTTGGCCGCGCTTGCGCACCTGGTCAATGTCCGGTGGGTCGACGAAAGTCAGCATCGTGCTGTCCATGAGGTCAGTGATTGCGCATCGCATGAGATCAGCCATGTGCGCATTCGCGTAGCGCGTGCGACCGCCCTGGCAGACCCAGATCCCCTGGTCCATGGCCTGCACGATGTGGTGCAGCAGGAGGGCATCACCCTCACCGCTCGTCGGTGCCCAAGGTCCGCTGGCGGCGATGCGGCCTACTGCCGCCGACAGCGTGAGGCCTTCCGCCACGAGGCGGTTCACAGCGGCGACGAGCTTGACGTCGGCTTCCGAGTAGAGGCGCTGGCCGCTCGCCGAACGGGTCGGCCGGAGGAGGCCGAACCGTCTCTCCCATGCACGGAGCGTGCTGACACCGACGCCGGTTCGTCGGGAAAGCTCGCCGATGCGCATGGTGCCCCCCCTGGACCGCCAGGGAGCCCGCTGGGTCCGTGAACGATGACAGCCGCAACGTGGACTGATAACCCCGGGTTGCGTCAAGAGATGGTCAGCACGACGAGCGCTTGAGGTGGAAATCAGGGTTCTTCGGCGATCCTCAGGAGCCGGCGGACCATCTGCGTCGAGAGACCGACACGGCGAGCCAGCTCGGCAACCGAGATGCCGCCATCCCTGACCATGACGCGGAACGAGTGGCCACGGGAAGACTGCATCGCCTGCTCGAAGCGCGTCGTCGCTGTGTGCAGATCCCGCCGGAAAGCGCGGGAAGCGTCGTCGCTGAAGGACCGAACGCTGTCGAGAGCCGACAAGCCGGCGTCAAGCTCGCTGCAGGCGTGCTTGCAGTTGGCGACGAGAACCGTCAACAAGGCCTCGAGTTGGGCGCCGGCTTCGCCGAGGTCGTTAAGGGCCGCCCGATACCGAGCGGCCGATGTCGCCACATCGCCGACATCCGGCGCGTCGAGTGCCTCATCCATCGGTTACGGCTCCGTCCCTTGACCCTGGCCCACGCCGAACCTAGGCATCATCACGCGGAGACAACGCGTACCTACGGTCCCGGCGTGCCGCACGCCCTGCGGGGGGCTAGCCGCGCGGCGATGGGCGGCTGGTCACCTTGGCGCGTGCGTCGCGTTCGTTGAGCCTGCAGGCATGACAACCACCACCTATGTCGAAGCACCTTCGCAGCCGATGCCCTGGCTCCAGCGCCTCCGCAACGACACCGTGTTCCTGCTGACGGGCTTCCCGATCGCGATCGCGTCCTTCACCGTCCTGGTGACCGGCGTATCCGCAAGTGCCGGGCTGCTGATCACCCTGATCGGTGTGCCGCTTCTCGTGGCGACGCTGTACGCCGCGCGCGGCTTCGCATGGGCCGAGCGTCGCCGGATCGGCTGGATCAGCGGCACCTCGGCTGACGCACCGGTCTACCGCAGCTGGAGCCGGGGCCCCCTGGGCTGGCTCGAGACGCTCCGCGACAAGCAGTCTTGGCTCGACCTCGCGCACGGACTCCTGCTGCTCCCCGTGACGATCGTGAGCTGGACCGTTGCCGTCACCTGGTGGCTGCTCGCTCTCTTCAGCATCCCGTGGCCGCTCTACGGCCACGCGATCGAGAGCGGCAACGACAGCGGCTCCCGGGACGTCCTTCGCCACATCGGCGTCGACAGCTACGCAGGGCGGAGCATCTGCTACGTCGTCTTCGGCCTGGTCATGCTGGTGACGCTTCCGTTCGTGCTTCGCGCCACCACCGCAGTGCAGGTCCGCATCACGAGGTCGCTGCTTGCCGATCAGTAGGCCGCCGTACCGCTCGCGACGAGCGGGAGGGATGCGCCTGTGACCCTCGTGGATGTGACTTCCTTCTTCTTTACGGGAACCGAACCGGCACCTGTGGTGTCTTGAGGAGGTGCCGGTCGCCTTCGAGGACTACGTCGCCGCGCGCTTCCCTGCGCTCCGACGCCTCGCCTACCTGCTGACGGGTGACTGGAATGAGGCGGAGGACCTGGTCCAGGACGCGCTCGTGCGATGCGAGCGCCGATGGCGGCAGATCGCGGCCGACGACCCCCACGCCTACGTGCGCCGGGCTGTCGTCAACGGCGCGTCCAACTGGCGGCGCCGGCGCCGCCTCGAGCTGCCCCTCGCCGAGGACGCAGCGGTGGGCGACCACGCGCCGGCGAGTGACGCGCGGGTCACCCTGCTGGCTGCGTTGCGCCGGCTCCCCGTGGAGCAGCGTCAGGTGCTGGTCCTGCGCTTCTTCGAGCAGCTCAGCGAGGCCGAGACGGCGCAGGCGCTCGGCATCCCGGCCGGAACCGTCAAGAGCCGTTCCTCACGCGGGCTCGAGGCGCTGCGGCAGGCCGGGCTCGACACCACGACCACCCGGACGGGGATCGCGACATGACCGACCTCGAGCAGCTGTTCCACTCCGCGGCCGCATTTGCCGAAGAGGGACACCCGCCGCCGGGTGACCCGGTCGCCACCCTCTCCGGTCGCCGGGCCGCGCACCGCCGGCGGCGCCTCGCCGTCCTCGCCGTACCGCTCGCAGCCATCACCACTGTCGCTGTCGCCGTCGTACCCACCGCTCTGTCGAAGCACCGAGACGGAACGACGCCTATCGGCACCGCAGACCCGGCCCCTGCGTCGTTCGCGGCCCTCGCCGACGGCCACGCCGGGATCTACGACGCGCGCAGCGGAGACCGGCTGCGCGACCTGGGTTCAGCCGTCGCGGTCGGCGCCACCAGCGACGGTGTCTGGCTCGCCACGGCTCAGCTCTGCGCCTCCATCCTGCGCTTCGTCCCGTCCGGAGCCGGGGTCGTCGGCTCCGAGCAGCGGATCGACGGCCGAGTTGGCTCGGTTGCGCCGTCCCCGGACGGCCGGACCGTGGCCTACACGGTCGGTCGGTTCGGCGACCGGAACCCCGACGTGCTGCCTTGCGGCAGCGCCGACCTGGTCCTGCTCGACGTGGCCACGGGCACCCAGCGGGTGTGGAAGGCCGCTACCGGCAGCGGCGAGATCAGCCAGCTCTCGTGGTCGGCCGACGGCAGCCACCTGGCGTTCCAGGCGACCGTCTGCTGTGACGCA
>JAVXVI010000189.1:0-6989 GCA_032230005.1 Actinomycetota bacterium
GCGTACTGGATCGGCATGTCCCACCCGCCGAAGTCGGCCATCTTCGCGCCGAGCGCGACGTGCCGGTCGTGGAGGGGGCTCTTCTGCAGGTCGGTCACGGGTTGCAACCTAGCGACTGATTGGGTGACGGCGTGCCCACGGTCTCCCTCGTCGTCATGGGCGTCTGCGGCTCGGGCAAGACGACCGTCGCCCAGCGCGTTGCCCACCGACTCGGCTGGGTCTTCGCCGAGGGCGACGACTTCCACCGGCCGGCCAACGTCGCCAAGATGCGTGCCGGTCATCCGCTCACTGACGAGGACCGCTGGCCCTGGCTGCACACCCTGGCCGAGTGGATCGGGGCCCGCGAGGCCGCCCGGGACGACGCGGTCCTGACCTGCTCGGCACTCAAGCGGGCCTATCGCGACGTCCTGGCCGCCGGCCACCCCTCAGTGCGCTTCGTCCACATCACGGCCTCCGACGACACCATCCGGCAGCGGCTGGAGCACCGGCGCGGTCACTACATGCCCGCCTCCCTGCTCACCTCACAGCTCGCGGCGCTCGAACCGCTGCAGCCGGACGAGCCGGGACTGACACTGCCCGGAGACGGCGATCCTGACGATGTCGTCAGCGATCTGCTGGCGCGGCTGGAAGGCTAGGTCTTGGATGCAGGCGTGGACACCTACGACGTCGTCATCATCGGAGGCGGGCCGGTCGGCGAGAACGCTGCAGCCCGAGCCGTGCGGGGTGGGCTGACGGTCGCCCTTGTCGAAAGGGAGCTGTACGGCGGCGAGTGCTCCTACTGGGCCTGCATCCCGAGCAAGGCGCTGCTGCGACCGGTGGAGCTCCGGGCAGCTGCGATGCGCATCCCCGGGCTGCCCGTGGGCGAGCTCGACGTCGAGAAGGTCCTCGCCCGCCGCGACTCGTTCGTGGGCAACTGGGACGACGCGGGCCAGGAGAAGTGGGTGGTGGACACCGGCATCGCGGCGGTTCGCGGGCACGGCCGGCTGACGGGTGAGCGGAGGGTCGAGGTCACGGGCGAGGACGGTGCGACAACGCAGCTCACCGCGCGCCACGCCGTCGTCCTCGCGACCGGCACAGCCGCCGCCGTACCTCCGATCCCCGGTCTTCGCGAAGCCAAGCCGTGGACCTCACGGGAAGCGACGAGCATGCATGCCGTGCCCCCGCGGCTGGTCATCCTCGGCGGCGGCGTCGTCGCCTGCGAGATGGCGATGGCGGTCCGCGGGCTTGGTGGCGAGGTGACGGTCCTCGAACGCGGAGCGGGACTGCTCGGCCGGATGGAGCCGTGGGCCGGGGAGCTGGTCGCGGCCGGGCTGCGCGCGGTCGGCGTCGAGGTCCGGACCGGCACGCAGGTCGTCGAGGTCCGCCGCGACGCGGAGGTGACGGTGACCGTCGAAGGGGGCGAGACGGTCGTGGCCGATGAGGTGCTCTGCGCACTCGGGAGGCACCCGGCGACGGACGACCTCGGTGTGGAGACGGTAGGTCTGGAGCCGGGCCGTTACATCAAGGTCGACGACTCCCAGCGGGCCGACGGGTTCGACTGGCTCTACGCCGTCGGCGATGTCAACGGCCGGGCGCTGCTGACGCACATGGGCAAGTACCAGGGGCGGATCTGCGGGGACGTGATCGCGGCACGGGCGAAGGGCGAACCCGACGACGGCCCGTCCTTGCGGGCGACGTCGGACCACGCGGCAGTCCCCCAGGTCGTCTTCACCGATCCGCAGGCCTGCTCGGTCGGGCTCACGGAAGCCCAGGCTCGTGAGCGCGGCATCGACGTGCGGGTCGCCTCCTATGACCTCGGCAACGTCGCCGGCGGGTCGCTGCAAGGCGACGGCTACTCCGGCCGCGCCGCGATCGTTGTCGACGCCGGCCGGCGCGTCATCGTCGGGGCCACCTTCGTCGGACCGGAGGTCGCCGACCTGCTGCACGCGGCCACGGTTGCCGTGGTCGGAGAGCTGACACTCGACCAGCTGTGGCACGCCGTCCCGTCGTTCCCCACGGTCTCCGAGGTCTGGCTGCGGCTGCTGGAGGAGTACGGCCTGTGAGCGGAGCTTGCGCTCGGCGCCGCGCGACGGAGGAGTGCGCGTGCGGAGTGCCAGCGAAGCGAACGTCAAAGGTGGCCTAGGTAGGGTCGATCCTCGTGACCTCCCTCTCGCTGACCACCGGCTCCCCCACCTCCGTGAAGGCCGACGCGCTCGTCGTCGCGATCGCGAAGGGACCCAAGGGACTGGTCCTGGTCCCACCCGCGGACGAGGTCGCGTCCGCCCTCGGCAAGGGCTTCGCGGCAGCACTCGCCAGCCTCGGGGCCACCGGGAAGGCGGAGGAGGTCACCCGCGTCGCCAACCTCGGCGGCAAGGGACCGGCTGTTGTCGTGGCCGTCGGTCTCGGGCCGGTCCCGGACAAAGGGGCGGCGTACGACGGCGAGGCCCTGCGAAGGGCAGCCGGCGCCGCGGTGCGCGCGCTGGCCGGCACCAAGAAGGTGGCCGTGGCGCTGCCGCTGACGACGCCCGACGCGGTGCGCGCCGTAGGTGAGGGGGCCGCCCTGGGCGGCTACACCTTCACGAAGTACCGCTCTCCCTCAGCTGCGGCTGGGAAGACGCCGGTCGCGGAGGTCGTGCTCGTCGTGGCCGACGCCAAGGACAAGGCGACGAAGGCCGCCGTACGCCGGGCCGACGTCGTCGCCCGCGCGGTCATGCTCGCGCGCGACCTCGTCAACACCCCGCCGTCGGACCTGCACCCGGCTGAGCTCGCCGAGGTCGCGCGGACCGAGGCCGGCAAGGCAGGTCTCACCATCGAGGTGCTCGACGAGAAGGCACTGCGCAAGGGCGGGTACGGCGGGATCCTCGGCGTCGGCCAGGGCTCGGATGCCCCGCCGCGGCTGGTGCACCTGTCCTACAAGGGCGGACGCGGCAGCAAGACGACTGTGGCGCTCGTCGGCAAGGGGATCACATTCGACTCCGGCGGCCTGTCGCTCAAGACGGCGGCGGGCATGGAGGAGATGAAGATGGACATGGGCGGCGCGGCCGCCGTCATCGCGGCCGTGCGCGCGGTGGCCGAGCTCGGGTTGTCGGTCAACGTCGAGGCGTGGGTGCCGATGGCTGAGAACATGCCGAGCGGAGCGGCCATCCGGCCGTCCGACGTCCTGTCCATGCGCAGCGGCAAGCGGGTCGAGGTCACCAACACCGACGCCGAGGGCCGGATCATCCTGGCGGACGCGATCGCGCGGGCCGCCGAGGACAAGCCGGACATCATCCTCGACGTCGCCACGCTCACCGGCGCTCAGCTCGTCGCGCTCGGCGCTCGGACGACCGGTGTGATGGCCAACGACGACGAGCTGCGCACGGCCGTGGTCGACGCATCGGCGCGTGCCGGCGAGCCGTCGTGGCCCATGCCGCTGCCGGCGGAGCTGCGCAAGGGGCTGGACTCGGAGATCGCGGATCTGGTGAACAGCGGCCCTCGCGAGGGCGGCATGCTCACCGCCGGCATCTTCCTCAAGGAGTTCGTCCCCGACGGGATCCGGTGGGCGCACCTCGACATCGCCGGGCCTGCCTACAACTCGGCAGATGCGTACGGCTACACACCCCATGGCGGCACCGGAGCCGCTGTGCGCACCTTTGTCCAGTTCTTGGAGGACGCGCAGTAGGCCGAATGGCTGACAGCTGTAACGCCAACCGCCGAGGAGGCGAAGGACGGGGCAAGCACGACCCCCAGCCCCGGAGGTACTTCCCATGCTCTCCCGACTTCTCACCGCCGCGTCGGCCAACGCGAAGCTCGTCCTCGCCGCGACGGCCGGCGCCGCCCTCGTGGCCGGCGGCTCAGCCGTCGCCATCACCCAGGTCGCCGCATCCTCGCCCAGCACAGGCACGGTCACGGCACCCGCGCTGGGACCGGACCACCTCGGGCGCAATCGCGCCGACAACGCCAACGCCAACGACGCGGCTGACGCCGACGAGCCCAGCGCCACGCCCACTGCGACGATCTCGCCGAAGCCGTCCCGCTCCCCGGACGGGGACGACAACGACGCCAACGAGTCGCCCAAGCCGTCGAAGTCCCCGAAGGCCGAGGACTGCAACCACGGTGCAGCCGTCTCCGCGGCCGCGCATGACGACAGCACGAGCGGCGAGGAGCACGGCAAGGCAGTCTCCGCCGTCGCCCAGGACAACAGCGCTTGCGTGAAGAAGGCCGACGACGCCAACGACAACGAGGTCGAGGCCAGCGAGTCGCCCAAGCCGAGCCGTTCCCCGCACGCCGATGACGCGAACGAGTCCGGCAACAACGACGGCAACGCCGACGACACGACCACAGAGGTCAAGGGCTCCGGCCACTCCGCTCGCCCCAGCGAGCAGCCCGAGACCGGTGACAGCGGCAGCAGCCATGGCGGCCACAACGGCTGACCTGGAACGCGGCACCTGAGCCTGCCGCTTGCTTCCCCCTCGAGAGCCCGGCCGCCCCCCGCGGCCGGGCTCTCTGCTGTGGTCGGCGAAGAATCCTTCGTCACTCTCTGTAACGAAGGGCCTCTCCGGCCGATGTAGTGGTCAACAGCCTGTCCCCCCGCGGAGGTCCCCCATGCTCGCCAAGCTCCTGTCGGTCGCCGCCACGAACGCCAAGCTCGCGCTCGCCGCGGCTGCCGGCGCTGCGCTGGTCGCAGGCGGCTCGGCGGTCGCGATCCAGCAGGTGGCGGACTCGACGACGACCACGCCGGCAGCCACGAGCACGGCGACCACCAGCACGGTGGGCACCGAGGACGTCAAGGAAGCCAAGGACGTCAAGGACGCCGTCGAGTCCGACGCCGACGACGCCGCCGAGACGGCCTCGGACACGGCGACGGTCGGCATCAAGGTGCCCGGCGTCCACGGCGCCTGCGTCTCCCTCGTCGCGCACGACAAGAGCAAGGTCGGCCGTGAGCACGGCAAGGCCGTGTCCGAGGCCGCGCACAGCTGCCCGAAGGACGGCGACCAGGCCGACGGCGCAGACGGCACCGCCAAGCCCGTCAAGCCGGCGAAGCCGGCCAAGCCCGCCAAGCCCGCCAAGCCCGCCAAGCCCGCCAAGGCCGCCAAGGCCCACGGCAAGGCCCACGGCAAGTCCGGCTCGCACGGACAGGGCCACCACTAGTCCAGCGTCGAGCTGCCCTTGCCCTCCTCGCGGCGCTTCGCGGTCCACTCACGCATCCGCGCGGGGTAGCCCGTCGCCGCGACGTCGTAGACCGGGACCCCGAGGCGTTGTCCCAGGGCGAAGGCGGCCTTCGGTGACTCGATCCGCCGGCGGGTCCACTCACCGTCGCCGGCGACGAGGACGAGGGTCGTCGCGGTGTTCATCGTCTCGGGTTCCACGAACCCCTCGACGCCCCGGCGACTGCCGGCGAACTCCTCGAGATGCGTGACGTCAGCCGACTGCGCCCGGCGGGGCGTGCCCGGCCTGTCCCGGCGCAGTCGATCTCGCAGTCCCACGTCCGACCCCTCCCTGCACGTGCGTCCGCCAGCCGCGGGAATGCGACGGGGGCGCTCGCGACCTGTACCTCTTGGGTGAAAGGATGCCCGAGGCACGGCTGATCAGCGGCCGCGCCGGGATCGACACGCACCCGCGAGGAGCAGCAGTGACCGAGCCAGCGGCCAGCACACCACCCGGCGGGCCCGTCGACCTCGTCATCCTCGGTGGCGGCAGCGGCGGCTACGCCGCAGCCCTCCGAGCGGCGGAGCTCGGCATGAGCGTGGTCATGATCGAGCGGGACAAGGTGGGCGGCACCTGCCTGCACAGGGGATGCATCCCGACAAAAGCACTGCTGCACTCCGCAGAGACCGTGGACGTGATCAAGGAAGCAGCGCAGTTCGGTGTCAACGGGACGTTCGATTCCGTGGACATCGCGGCCGTCAACGCCTACAAGGGCAAGGTCGTCGAGGGCCTCTACAAAGGCCTCACCGGCCTGGTGAAGAGCCGCAAGATCGAGACCGTTCAGGGCACCGGCAAGCTCGTCTCGGCGACGGCGGTCGAGGTGGACGGCCGGCGCATCGAGGCCCGCCACGTGCTGCTCGCCACGGGATCGGTGCCGCGCTCGCTGCCCGGGCTCGAGATCGACCACAGTCGCGTCGTCACCAGCGACGACGCCCTGGAGTTCGATCGCGTGCCAGCGTCGGTGATCATCCTCGGTGCCGGTGCGATCGGCTGCGAGTTCGCGTCCGTGTGGTCCTCCTTCGGGGCCGACGTCACGATCGTCGAAGCCCTGCCGCACCTCGTTCCGCTCGAGGAGGAGTCCTCGTCGAAGCTGCTCGAGCGCGCGTTCCGCAAGCGCGGCATCAAGCAGGAGCTGAGTGCGCGGTTCGAGCGCGTCGAGCACACCGACTCCGGCGTACGCGTCCACCTCGAAGGCGGCAAGACCGTCGAGGCCGAGATCCTGCTGGTCGCGATCGGCCGTGGTCCCGTGTCGCAGGACCTCGGCTACGAGCAGGTCGGTCTCGAGATGGAGCGCGGCTTCGTCAAGGTCGACGCCTACTGCCAGACCAACGTCCCGACCATCAGCGCCGTCGGGGACCTCATCCCCACCCTGCAGCTCGCGCACGTCGGCTTCGCCGAGGGCATCCTCGTCGCGGAGCGCCTCGCCGGCCTGCCCGTCACTCCGGTCGACTACGACGGCGTGCCCCGGGTGACCTACTCCCACCCTGAGGTCGCGTCGGTGGGGATCACGTCGAAGATCGCCAATGAACGCGGCTACGACATCGTCGAGGCGACCTACGACCTCGCCGGCAACGGCAAGGCCCGCATCCTCGGGACCTCCGGCGCCGTCAAGGTCATCGCCAGCAAGGACGGCCCTGTCCTCGGCGTGCACATGGTCGGCGAGCGGGTCGGCGAGCTGATCGCCGAGGCGCAGCTGATCACCAACTGGGAGGCGCTGCCCGCCGAGGTCGCGCAGCTGATCCACCCGCACCCGACCATGTCCGAGGCCGTCGGCGAGGCCCACCTCGCGTTGGCCGGCAAGCCCCTTCACAGCCACAGCTAGG
>JAVXVI010000190.1:0-3743 GCA_032230005.1 Actinomycetota bacterium
TCGTGTGAACGCCGGCTCGGTCAGCCGATGCGGTCCAGCAGCGCCATGTCCTGCGCAGACAGCTCGAAGTCCGCGATCTGCGCGTTGGAGGCGATGCGCTCGGGGTTCGTCGACTTGGGGATGGCCACCACCCCGTGCTGCAGGTGCCAGCGGAGGATGACCTGCGCCGTCGTACGCCCGATCCGGTCGGCGATCTCCTGGATGGTCGGGTGCTCCAGGGTCCCGCCACGCAGCGCGCTGTATCCCTCGAGGACGACGCCGCGATCCCGGTGGCCGGCGAGCACGGCTGCGTCGAACAGCAAGGGGCTCCACCGGATCTGGTTGACGGCGGGCGTGACGCCGCTGGCCGAGAGCTCGTCGATCTGCTCGAGACTGAAGTTGCTGACGCCGATGTCGCGTGCGAGGCCCTCCTTCTGCACGTCGACCAGCGCGCTCCACACCCGCGCGTCGTCGCCGGTCGGCCAGTGGATGAGCCACAGGTCGACGTAGTCCACGCGGAGTCGGCGCAGGCTCTCTTCGAGAGTGGCGCGTGCGTCATCGGCCCCGTTGCCGGGCAGCTTCGTGGTGACGAACACCTCGGCCCGCTCGATCCCGCTGCTGGCCAGACCAGCCCCGACCTCGGCCTCGTTGCCGTACATGGTCGCTGTGTCGATGTGCCGGTAACCGGCCCGCAGCGCGGCTTCTGTCGCGTTGGTGGCGTCGGCTCCGGTGATCTGCCAGGTGCCGAAGCCCAGCAGCGGCATGCGGCCGCCGCCGGTCAGGGCAACGACGTCGTCGGGAACCGCTCCGGGTGCCACTCAGCCACCCGCCAGTGCGCGTAGGGCGTTGCGCCAGGTGACGGCGCCGATGTCGTCGTCCGACCAGCGCCGGGCTCGCAGCTCTTCCACGAGCGCAGGGTATCCGCCCACGTCGGGCATCCGGTCGACGAGCACCCGGCAGCCGTCGTAGTCGCCGCCGACGCCGACGTGATCGATGCCGGCGATCTCTCTCACGTGCTCCACGTGATCGGCGACCTGCGCGACGGTGGCCTTCGGTGTGGTGCCTGGCCGCGATTCCTCGAAGGCCGTCAGCGCCGCCCAGTCATCGACATCGACACCCGCCGCGACGGCGGCTGCCTCGAGCTCGATGTCCCACTGCCGGTACTCCTCGGACACGAAGCTCGCGACGAACGTCACCATGCAGACGCCGCCGTTGTGCGGCAGCCGTTGCAGGACCTGGTCCGGCACGTTGCGCACGTGATCACACAGGGCCCGAGTGCTCGAGTGGCTGAAGATCACCGGGCGTCGTACGACGTCGAGCGCGTCGTTCATCGTGGTCTCGGCCACGTGCGACAGGTCGACGAGCACGCCCAGGCGCTCCATCTCGGCCACGACCTGGCGACCGAAGTCGTTGAGCCCACCGGCCCGCGGAACGTCGGTCGCGCTGTCCGCCCACGAGGTGCTGAAGTTGTGCGTCAGCGTCATGTAGCGCACCCCGAGTGCCGCAAGGCAGCGCAGAGCGCCGAGCGAGGACGCGATGGAGTGACCGCCCTCGGCGCCGAGGAGGCTGGCGAGCCTTCCGGACTCCCGGGCGCGTTCGACGTCGGCCGCCGACGTGCACAGCTGCATGCGGTCGGGATGTGTCACGAGCCAGCGATGCACCAGGTCGACCTGCTCCAGCACCTGCCGCAGCGCCGTCTCCTCCGGCTGGTCGGCCGGGACCCAGACCGACCACCACTGCGCACCGACCCCGCCGGATGCCAGCCGCTCGAGGTCGGTGTGCGTGCCGTGCAGGCGGCCGATGTCGACAGCCGGCTCGGCGGTGTCCATCTCGCGGAGCCGGTAGGCGAGGTCGTTGTGCCCATCGAACACCGGCCACGTCCGAAGAACCGGATCGGTCAGCTCTTCGGGCTTCATCCGAGGCAGGCTATGCGACTTCCGGCACGTGAGTGACGACAGGGCGGCGTCCGTGGAGGACCCTGCAAGGGTGACAAGTGAGAGCCACGTACGTGGTGTGAGCGAGACAGCGGCCGGGGCGGCGACCGCACAGGCGCTGACGGTGGCAGAGCGCGCGCGGGTCCAGGTCCGCGAGTTGCACGGCCTGTCCGAGCTCCAGGCGGCCGCTGACCTGTACCAGCACGTCTGGAAGACGGACACCCGCCCGGCGCCCGTCTCGCCCGACCTGATGCGCGCGCTGTCCCACGCAGGCGGCTATGTCGCGGGCGCCTTCGAAGGCCCGCGCCTCGTCGCCGCCGGCCTCGCCTTTCACACGGACGGCACCGAGGCGGGACTGCACTCCCACATCGCTGCCGTGCTCCCGGACGTCCAGGGGCGCGACGTCGGGCGCGCCCTGAAGCTGCACCAGCGGGCGTGGGCCCTGGGTCACGGCATCTCGACGATCAGCTGGACCTACGACCCGCTGCTGCGGCGCAACGCCTGGTTCAACCTGACCAAGCTCGGCGCCTGGGCCGTCGGCTACCTCGTCGACTTCTACGGCGTCATGGACGACACCCAGAACGCCGGCGACGAGAGCGACCGGGCCGTCGCGCTCTGGAACCTCGAGGCGGAGCACGTCCACAAGGCAGCTGACGGCATCCTCCTCGAGCTCGACGAGGAGGTGCTGCTCGGTCAGGGCGCTGCGATGGCGCTGCGCGACCGCGACGGTGAGCCCGAGCTCCACCCGGTGCCGACCGGCGCCCGGCAGGTCCTCGTCCAGATCCCTGAAGGCGTCCAGGCGCTGCGCCAGAGCGATCCCGGCCGGGCCCGGCGCTGGCGGGAAGCCAGCCGGGGCGTGCTCGAGCCGCTGCTCGCCGGGCCGTACGTTGCCACGGGGTTCACCCGCTCCGGCTGCTACGTCCTCGAGGAGACCGCCGAATGAAGCTCAACGCCGTCGAGCTGCGCCGCGTCGTACTCCCCCTGGTCTCGCCCTTCCGCACGTCGTTCGGCACGGAGCTCCAGCGCGATGTCCTTCTTGTGCGGGTCGAGACACCCGACGCGGAGGGCTGGGGCGAGTGCGTCGCCATGGAAGCGCCGCTCTACAGCTCGGAGTACGTCGACGCCGCTGCCGATGTCATCACCCGGTTCCTGATCCCGAGGCTGGTCGCCTACGGCGACCGGCTGACGGCCGCCCGGGTGGCCCACATCCTGGAGCCGATCAAGGGCCACCCCATGGCGAAGGCTGCGGTCGAGCTCGCCGTGTTGGACGCCGAGCTGCGGGCAGTCGGTCGGTCCTTCGCCGACGAGATCGGATCGGTGAAGGACGCCGTGCCGTCCGGCGTGAGCGTCGGCATCATGAACTCCATCCCCGAGCTGCTGACTGCCGTCGAGGGCTACCTCGACCGGGGCTACGTCCGGATCAAGCTGAAGATCGAGCCGGGGTGGGACATCGCGCCGGTGCGCGCGGTCCGGGAGAAGTTCGGCGACATCCCGCTGCAGGTCGACGCCAACACGGCCTACACGCTCGGCGACGCCCGGCTGCTGGCCCAGCTCGACCCGTTCGACCTGCTGCTCATCGAGCAGCCGCTGCCGGAGGACGACGTCCGGGGGCACGCCGAGCTGGCCAAGCAGCTCCGCCCGCCGGTGTGCCTTGACGAGTCGATCGTCTCCGCCCGCGCCGCCGCCGACGCCATCGCCCTCGGCGCCTGCCGGGTGGTCAACATCAAGGCTGGTCGAGTCGGAGGCTATCTGGAAGCTCGTAGGATCCACGACGTCTGCCAGGCCCACGGTGTACCGGTCTGGTGCGGCGGGATGCTCGAGACGGGATTG
>JAVXVI010000191.1:0-3132 GCA_032230005.1 Actinomycetota bacterium
AGCGCGAGCAGCAGGCCCTCGACGAGGTGCGCGCGCTCCTGTGCCTTGCGCAGCCGGTACCGCGACCGCCGGGTCACGACGTCGACGCGGTGCGCGAGGAAGACCTCGAGCAGCTCCTTGAGGCCGAGCGTGCGCGGCTGCCCGTCGACGAGCGCGACGTTGTTGATGCCGAAGCTCTCCTCCAGCGGCGTCAGCCGGTAGAGCTCACCGAGGACCGCCTGCGGGTTGAAGCCGGCCTTGATCTCGAAGACCAGCTGCGTCCCGCGCTGCCGGTCCGTCAGGTCCTTCACGTCCGAGATGCCCTGCAGCTTCTTGCCGGTGACGAGCTCCTTCACCTTGCCGATGACCCGCTCGGCGCCGACGCCGTACGGCAGCTCGGTGACCGTGATCTGCGACTTGCCGCGCGCGAGCGGACCGACCTCCGCGGTGGCGCGCATCCGTACGACGCCGCGGCCGTTCTCGTAGGCAGACCGCACCTCGTTCATACCGAGCAGCTGCCCGCCGCCGGGCAGGTCGGGACCGGGCACCAGCTCCATCAGCTCGTCGAGCGTCGCGTCGGGGTGCTCGAGCAGGTGCCGTGCCGCGTCGACGACCTCGACCAGGTTGTGCGGGATCATGTTGGTCGCCATGCCGACGGCGATGCCGGACGTGCCGTTGACGAGCAGGTTGGGGTAGGCCGCCGGAAGGACCGACGGCTGGGTCAGCGAGCCGTCGTAGTTGGGCTCGAGGTCGACGGTCTCCTCGTCCAGATCGTCCGTGAGCAGCAGCGCTGCCGGGGTCAGCCGGCACTCGGTGTATCGGGAAGCTGCCGCGGAATCGTCTGGAGATCCCCAGTTACCGTGCCCGTCGATGAGGGGGACCCGCATCGCGAACGGCTGCGCGAGCCGCACCATCGCGTCGTAGATCGCGCTGTCGCCGTGCGGGTGGTACTTGCCCATCACGTCGCCGACGACGCGGGCGCTCTTCACGTAGGGCCGGTCAGGCCGCAGCCCGCTGTCCGCCATCGAGTAGAGGATCCGGCGGTGCACCGGCTTGAGGCCGTCGCGCGCATCGGGCAGCGCCCGGCTGTAGATGACGGAGTACGAGTAGTCGAGGTACGACGACTCGATCTCGGCGACGACGTCGGTGTCGAGGATCGTCCCCTCGCCCTCGAACGGCGGGATCTCCGTCGACGAGCTCTTCTTCCGTGCCACTTCTCGTCACTTCCTCAGGTGTCAGAAGACGGGGGTGCGCGGCCGCCGCGTGCGCCTTCTGACACCCGGCGGGGGATGGCTAGGTGTCGAGGAGCTCGCGGTTGACTCTGGCGGCGCTGTCGATGATGAAGTCGCGGCGGGGGGCGACGTCGTTGCCCATCAGCAGCTCCAGCGCCTTCTCGGCCGCCTCGGCCTGACCTGGGTTGATCCGCCGCAGCGTGCGCGTCGCCGGGTGCATCGTCGTCTCCGCCAGCTGGTCCGGGTCCATCTCGCCGAGCCCCTTGTAGCGCTGGATCCCGCCCTTGACCCGCTTGCCGGAGTTCTCGAGCTTCTTCAGCGTCTGCGTGAGCTCCTTGTCGGAGTACGTGTAGATCGGCTTGTCCGCGCCGACCACTTCGATGCGATGCAGGGGCGGTACGGCGGTGTAGAGCCGTCCGCTCTCGATCACCGGCCGCATGTAGCGGGCGAACAACGTGATGAGCAGGCAGCGGATGTGCGCTCCGTCGACGTCGGCGTCCGTCGTGATGACGATCTTCCCGTAGCGCATCGAGTCGAGGTCGAAGGTGCGACCCGTGCCCGCGCCCACCACCTGGATGATCGACGCGCACTCGGCGTTGCCGAGCATCTCCGACGCCGACGCCTTCTGGACGTTGAGGATCTTCCCGCGCAGCGGCAGCAGCGCTTGGTACTCGCTGTTGCGCGCCAGTTTGCCCGTGCCCAGCGCGCTGTCCCCCTCGACCAGCCAGAGCTCGGTGCGCGAGACGTCGGTCGACCGGCAGTCGGCCAGCTTGGCGGGCAGCGTCGAGGTCTCCAGCGCCGTCTTGCGTCGCGCCGCATCCTTCGACGCCCGTGCGGCCTGCCGCGTCTTCGCGGCGGCCGCGATCTTCTCCAGCACCTGCTTGGCAGCAGCCTTGCTCTTCTTGTTGTCGAGGAACTTCACCTTGAGCTGCTTGGCCACGACGTCGGCCACGATCTTCGACACACCGGCGGTGCCGAGCTCGTCCTTGGTCTGCCCGAGGTACTGCGGCTCCGGCACCTTCACCGTGACGACAGCGGTGAGTCCTTCGAGGACGTCGTCCTTGATGACGGCCTCGTCGCGGGCCTTGTGCACGCGGGTCGCGACGAGCGCCTCGTTGAGCGTCTTGAGCAGCGCCCGCTCGAAGCCGTTCTGGTGCGTGCCGCCGTGCTGGGTGGCGACGACGTTGCAGAAGCTCTGTACGACGGTGTCGTAGCCGGTGCCCCAGCGCAGCGCGACGTCGACCTCGCAGTGCCGCTCGACGGTCTGCGTCGTCATGTGGCCCTTGTCGTCGAGGACCGGCACCGTCTCCTTGTAGTGCCCGTCGCCGGACAGGTGGATCGGGTCGCAGACCGCCCCGTCAGGCGCGAGGTGCTCGACGAAGTCGACGGTGCCGCCGATGAAGACGAACGACTCCTCGACGAGCTCCTCGCCGCGCCGGTCGAACAGCGCCAGCGTCAGGCCCGGAACGAGGAACGCCGTCTGCCGCAGCCGCGCCGTCAGCTGCTCGACATCGACCTCGGACTTCTTGCTGAACAGCGCGACGTCGGCCCACCACCGCACCGTCGTCCCCGTGGACTTCGCCGGCGTCTTGCCGGCCACCGACAGCCCGTCGCGGGGCGTGAACTTCGCGTCCGGCCCGTCGCCCGCGAAGACGCCCGGGACCCCACGGCTGAACGACATCGTGTGGATGCGGCCGCCCCGTCGTACGACGACATCGAGCCGCGCCGAGAGGGCGTTGACCACGGACGCACCGACGCCGTGCAGACCCCCGGAGGTCTTGTAGCCGCCGCCGCCGAACTTGCCGCCCGCGTGCAGCTTGGTCATCACCAGCTCGACGCCGGTCAGCCCGCTCTTCGGCTCGACGTCGACGGGGATGCCGCGGCCGTCGTCGTAGACCTCCAACGACCCGTCCGGGTGGAG
>JAVXVI010000192.1:0-2662 GCA_032230005.1 Actinomycetota bacterium
GCGCGAGCTTCTGGATCTCCAGCACCTTGTCCGGTGGGAGGTCCATCTCCTTGCCGACCTCTTCCGGCGTGGGCTCGCGACCGAGGTCCTGCAGGAGCTGGCGCTGTATCCGGATCAGCTTGTTGATCGACTCGACCATGTGCACCGGGATGCGGATCGTGCGCGCCTGGTCCGCGATGGCGCGGGTGATCGCCTGCCGGATCCACCACGTCGCGTACGTCGAGAACTTGTAGCCCTTCGTGTAGTCGAACTTCTCCACTGCCCGGATGAGCCCGAGGTTGCCCTCCTGGATGAGGTCGAGGAAGAGCATGCCGCGCCCGACGTAGCGCTTGGCGATGGAGACGACGAGCCGCAGGTTGGCCTCGACCAGCTTGCGCTTGGCTATCGACCCGTCGTACTCGATCGCCTCGAGGTCACGGCGCAACGACGCCGAGACCCTCGGCATCGTGACGAGCTTCTCCGACGCGAACAGACCGGCCTCGATCCGCTTCGCGAGGTCGACCTCCTCCTCAGCGGTGAGGAGGGCGACCTTGCCGATCTCCTTGAGGTACATCCGGACCGGGTCGTTGGTGGGGCTGGCCTTGAGAGCCAGCTCCTCCTCCTTGCGCAGCCGCGCCTCGTCCTTCTCGGCCGCGTCGAGGTCCTCGCCGGCATCGATGATCTCGATGCCCTCCTCGTTGATGACCGCGAGCACGGAGTCCATCGACTCCGGTGTGATCTCGGCGGCCGCGAGCACCGTGCCGACCTCTTCGGCCGACAGGAAGCCGGCCTCCTTGCCCCGGGCGATGAGCGAGCGGACCTCGTCGACCTGCGCCTCCCTCGGGAGGGTGGTCGGTTGCGGTGGGATGACGACCGCCGCTGCGCTCTGCTCGGGTGCGGTCACAAGGCTCCGATCCCTCGCTCACGGTGCGAGCGGGCGGTCTGCTCGAGTCGGATCAGCTCGGTGAACAGCGCGTTGTACTTGTCGGGCTCCTCGACGGGGTTGACCCGTTGCAGCCGCGGTTTGACGTCGGTGATGCGCCGGGTGACGGCGTGCTCCTGCACCCGCGCGAGCACCGCGCCGGCATAGCGCTCGTCCGGCGGGGCGTCGCTGCGCAGCCCCTCGACGGCGAGCATGGTGACGAGCTGGCGGACCTTGTCGTCCGGGCACTGCGCAAGCAGGCGGGTCACCCACGCCTCGCCGCCGGCGGACGACGCGCAGCCACCGGCCTCGCGGATCACCTGGTGCACCGCCTGCAAGCCGGGGTGGGTGAACACCTCGTCGTCGAGGCTGTCGTAGATGGGGCCGGCCAGCACAGGCAGCTGGACGGCGATCTTGACCGCCTCGCGCTCGACCGCAAGGGCGGCGGCGTCCGCGGTCTGAGCAGGTGCGGACGTGCGGCGCTGCGTCGGCGCCCGGCCGTCGGCGGCCAGCTCGGCCACCCGCGAGGTCACGGCCTCGACCTCCATGCCGAGCCACCCGGCCAGGCGGCGACCGTACTCCGGCCGCAGTGCCCGGTCCTTGATCTTGGCGACCAGGGGCGCGGTGGCCTGCATGGCCTGGACGCGGCCCTCTGCGGTCTCGAGGTCGTACTTCGCAAGCGTCGAGCGGATCGCGAACTCCACCAGCGGGACGCGGGCGGCGACGACGTCGCGGACTGCCGCGTCGCCCTTGGCGAGCCGGAGGTCGCAGGGGTCCATGCCGCCTGGGCTGATGGCGACGTAGGTCTGCGCGACGAATTTCTGCTCGTCGCCGAACGCCTTCAGCGCCGCCTTCTGCCCGGCGTCGTCGCCGTCGAAGGTGAAGATGACCTCGCCGCGGAACTCGTCCTGGTCCATCAGCAGCCGGCGCAGCACCTGGATGTGGTCCGGCCCGAACGCGGTGCCGCAGGTTGCGACGGCGGTGGGCACGCCGGCGAGGTGCATCGCCATCACGTCGGTGTAGCCCTCGACGACAACCGCCTGCCGCCGCTTGGCGATCTCCTTCTTCGCGTCGGCCACGCCGTACAGCACCGTCGACTTCTTGTAGATCGGCGTCTCGGGGCTGTTGAGGTACTTCGGGCCGTTGTCGCTCTCGTGCAGCCGGCGCGCACCGAAGCCGATGATGTCGCCGGCGATGTCGCGGATCGGCCAGGTGAGGCGGCCCCGGAACCGGTCGATCGGGCCCTTCTGTCCCTGCGAGGCCAGCCCCGACGTGACGAGCTCCTCCTGGCTGAAGCCCTTGCCGCGCAGGTGCTTGACGAGGTGGTCCCACCCGTTGGGGGCGTAGCCGACGCCGTACGTCGTGGCGGCGGACTGGTCGAACCCCCGCTCGGCGAGGAACGTGCGCCCGATGACCGCCTCGGCTCCGGCGAGGTGCTCGACGAAGAACTCCTGCGCGAGCCGGTGCGCCTCGACCAGCCGGGTCCGCTGGCCGGTGTTGCGTCCGGTCGCCGAGCCGCCCTGCTCGTACTGCAGCTGCACGCCGTAGCGCCCCGCCAACCGCTCCACCGCCTCGACGAAGGACAGATGGTCGTGCTTCATCACGAACGTGATGACGTCGCCGCTTTCCCCACAACCGAAGCAATGCCACATGTTCAAGCTGGGGTTGACGTTGAACGACGGAGACTTCTCGTCGTGGAAGGGACACAGGCCCTTCAGGCGACCACCGCCGGCCGGCCGGAGCTGCACGCCGCTCTCGGTG
>JAVXVI010000193.1:0-31608 GCA_032230005.1 Actinomycetota bacterium
CCCTTGTAGCCGAAGAGCGGCTTGCGGCTGAAGACAGGGAGGATCTCGGTGACGATGCCGAAGAACGGCAGCGCCACGATGTAGACCTCGGGATGGCCGAAGAACCAGAACAGGTGCTGGTAGAGGATCGCGCCGCCGTTGTCCGGGTCGTAGACGTGCGCACCCATGTGCCGGTCGGCCATCAGGGCGAGCCAGGAGGCGGCGAGCACCGGGAACGCCATCAGGGCCAGGATCGACGTGACGAGCATGTTCCAGGTGAAGATCGGCATCCGGAACATCGTCATGCCGGGCGCGCGCAGCGTGATGATCGTCGTCACGAAGTTGACGCCGCCGAGAATGGTGCCCAGACCGGCGGTGACGAGCCCGACGATCCACATGTCGGAGCCGACGTTGGGCGAGTGGATGACGTTGCTGAGCGGGGCGTAGGCCGTCCAGCCGAAGTCGGCTGCGCCCTCAGGCGTGAGGAAGCCGGCCAGGACCAGCAGCCCGCCGAACAGGTACAGCCAGTAGGAGAAGGCGTTCAGCCGCGGGAACGACATGTCCGGCGCGCCGATCTGCAACGGCATGATGTAGTTCGTGAAGCCGTACGCCGCCGGCGGCGCGAACAGGAACATCATGATCGAGCCGTGCATGGTGAACAGCTGGTTGAACTGCTCCTGCGACAGGATCTGCAGCCCGGGCCGCGCCAGCTCCGCGCGCATCAGCATCGCCATGAAGCCGGCCGCCAGGAAGAAGCCGAACGAGGTCGTGAGGTAGAGCAGGCCGATCGTCTTGTGGTCGGTGGTCGTGAGGACCTTGGTGATCTTCGACCCGGGTGTGACCCGGGGCCGACGGGACTGGACCGGGGTGCTGGTCGCACCGGTCAGCAGGGTCACTTCTCACTCCCGGTGGTGACGTCTCGCGAGCTGCCTTGGTCACCGGTCGGCACGGCGGCGCCGCCACCGACGTCACCCACCGAGGCGTTGGGGTCGTTCTTGAGCTGCGTGAGGTAGGCGTCGAACTGCGCCGGCGTCACGACCTTGACGTAGAAGTTCATCCGCGAGTGCTTCTCGCCGCAGTACTCCGTGCAGCGTCCGATGTAGGTGTGCCCGGCCGCGTTGGGCTTGAGCTTGACCTCGAAGCTGTTGAGCCGCCCGGGGATGACGTCGCGCTTGAACAGGAAGGCGGGCACCCACCACGAGTGGATGACGTCCGGCGAGCTCTCGATGAAGCGGATGCGCCGGTCGGTCGGCAGGACCATCACCGCCGGCTGCGTGGGCGTGCCGGTGACCTGCACCTTGTCCTTGGGATAGGCGAACTGCCAGTTCCACTGGAACCCGACGATGTCGACCACCAGGTCGGGCTTCTTCTTGGTGTCGTTGACGAAGTTCTCGTTGACGGCGGTGTAGTAGAAGAGCACCGCGATGATCACGAACGGGACGACGGTGTAGAGCACCTCGATGGGCAGGTTGTAGCGCACCTGACGTGGCAGCTCGTCGCTGTTCTTGCGGTAGCGCAGCACCGCGAAGAAGATCAGCCCCCACACGAAGACACCCACGGCGAGCGCAGCGGCCACCGAGCCCAGCCAGGTGTCGTAGATGCGGTCAGCCTGGATCGTGATGGGCTTGGGCAGGCCGAGGCTGAAGGCGCTCTCGTAGACGTGACGGGCGTCGCAGCCGGCGGTCAGCAGAGCGGTCAGTGCGGCCGCGAACGCGAGCCGGACACCGCTATGCCGGGCCGGCTTCGGAGTCGCACTCAACCTCTGTGGCCTTCCTTCCGAGGCGGACGCTGCAGCGGTCAGGAGGGCACGTATGCACCCTCCTGGAACGCGCCGCGAGCCTATCCCAGCAGCCCCGTCGCCCCCTGCGCGGGGCTACCGTTTCGCGCATGCCGGCGGCCGTTCACCTCGACGCCGCCGCAGGGGTGCCGCTGCACCCGGCTGCCCGCGCTGCCCTGCTCGCCGCGCTCGACGACGGCTGGGCCGATCCCACCCGGCTGTACGGGTCGGCCAGGCGGGCCCGGCTCCTGCTCGACGGGGCCCGGGAAGCCGTCGCGGCCCTGCTGGGTGCCCGGCCGGACGAGGTGCGCTTCACGGCCTCGGGGACGGCAGCCGTGCGGGAGGGGATCGCGGGCGCGCTGGCCGGCCGCCGTCGTACCGGCTCCCATGTCGTCCACTCCGCGATCGAGCACTCTGCTGTGCTGCACGCGGTCGCCGAGGCCACGTCCGTGCCCGTGGATCGGCACGGGCGGGTCGATGTGGCGGCGTACGCCGCGGCGCTGCGCGCCGACGCTGATCGGACGCCAGCCCTGGCGTGCTTGATCAGCGCCAGCCACGAGGTCGGGACGATCCAGCCGGTGGAGGACGTGGCCGCGCTGTGTGCGGAGCGCGGCGTCCCGCTGCTCGTCGACGCGGGTCAGACGCTGGGCCGGGCGCCGCTGCCGAGCGGCTGGTCGTTGCTGACGGCCAGCGCGCACAAGTGGGGTGGGCCGCCCGGCGTCGGGGTCCTGGTCGTGCGGACCGGCACCCGCTTCGAGGCAACGCCGGCCGGGGCGCCGGACCTGCCGGCGATCGTGGCCGCGGCCGTCGGGCTGGAGGCGGCTGTCGCGGAGTCGGCAGCCGAGGACGCCCGGCTCCGACCGCTCGTGGACCGGATCCGGAGCCGGGTCGCCGAGACCGTGCCGGACGTCGAGATCGTCGGAGATCCCGTGGACCGGCTCCCCCACCTGGTGACGTTCTCGTGCCTGTACGTCGACGGGGAGGCGCTCCTGACGGCGCTGGACCGGGAGGGCTTCGCCGTCTCCAGCGGCTCGAGCTGCACGGCCGACACCATCGAGCCGAGCCATGTCCTCGCCGCGATGGGCGTGCTGACCCACGGCAACGTGCGCGTGTCGCTGCACCGCGGCACCACCGAGGGCGACGTCGACCGCTTCCTCGAGGCGCTGCCACGCGTCGTCGCCGAGCTCCGCCGCGACGCCGGCGTACAAGACCTGTGAAGACGATCGACTGCCTGGGCCGGCCTTGCCCGGTACCGGTCATCGAGCTGGCCAAGGCGCTGCCGAGCGTCGAGGTGGGCCAGGTGATCGAGGTGCTCAGCGACGACCCGGCCGCCCGCCACGACATCCCGGCCTGGTGCCGGATGAAGGAGCAGGAGTACGTCGGCGACGAGCCCCGCGAGGTCGGCGCCGCCTACCTGGTGCGCCGCACGTCCTAGCCGAGGTGGGGCTGGACCTCGGCGGCGGCGTCGTCGCCGTACGCCGCGGCGAGGCGCTCCAGGAAGCGGGCGGCGGAGTAGGTGTACTCCTGCGTGCCGACCGTCTCCACGACGTGGGTCGCGAGCAGCGCGCCGACCTGGCAGGCCCGCTCGAGGCCGAGCCCCCAGGAGGTCGCGGACAGGAAGCCGGCCCGGAAGGCGTCGCCGACACCGGTGGGCTCAGCGATCTTCTCGGCCGGTGCGACGGGGATGCGCAGGTCGTCCTCGCCCTTGCGCTGCACGACGATCCCGTCGGCGCCGCGGGTCGTGATGCGGGTCTGGACGAGGGAGATGATGTCGTCGTTGGACCAGCCGGTCTTGTCGGCGACCAGACCGGCTTCGTACTCGTTGGTGAACAGGTACGTCGCGCCGTCCACGAGCTGGCGGATCGAGTCGCCGTCCAGGAAGGTCAGCGTCTGCGACGGGTCGGCCGCGAACGGCACTCCGCGCTCGCGGCACTCGTTGCTGTGCCGCAGCATCGCGCCGGGGTCGTTGGGGGCGACGACGACGAGGTCGAGCTCGCCGAACGGCGCCAGCTCGATGTTGACCGCCTCGGCCATGGCGCCTGGGTAGAACGCCCCGATCTGGTTCTGGTCGTTGTCCGTGGTCACCGTGAACCGCGGGCTGGCGAGGGTCTCGCTGATGCGTACGCCGGACGTGTCGACGCCGTGGTCGGCCAGCCACGTCAGGTAGTCGGCCGCGTCCTTGCCGACGCTGCCGATGAGCAGCGGGCGCTGGCCGAGGATGCCCATCCCGAAGGCGATGTTGGCCCCGGTGCCGCCGCGGCGGATCTGCAGATCGCTGGCCAGGAAGACCACGGACAGCTTGTCGAGCTGGTCCGGCAGCAGCTGCTCGACGAACCGCCCGTCGAAGGTCAGCAGGTGGTCGGTGGCGATGGATCCGGTGACGGCGATGCGCATCCGGCGAGGATACTGATGCGCGCCCGCGATCAAGATCACAACGTTACCGACCGGTAGGGCTTGGGTACCCGCGAGTAACTCCTTACCGTCGGCGCATGACCACGCACACGGTTCCCAGCGACGTCGAGCCCGACTCGATCATCGACCTCGTCGATGACTGCCGCGAGGTGTCCGGCATGCTCGCGCCGTTCGTCATCGACCTGACCAACATCCCCGCGCCGCGCGGCGCGCTGCCCTTCCTCATCCCGGCGCAGACCGCCGCCGCCCTCGAGGGCTACGAGGAGTACGGCAGCTAGTCACATTTTCTGCTCGCTCACTAGACCCGCTCGACCAGCAGGCTGGCGCCCTGGCCGACGCCGACGCACATCGTCGCCAGGCCGCGGGCACGGCGGCTGCCGCCTTCACGCTCGAGCCGGCCGAGCAGCGTCACGACCAGCCGCGCGCCGCTCGACCCGAGCGGGTGACCTAGCGCGATCGCGCCGCCGTCCGCGTTGAGGGTCTCCTCGTCCAGGCCCAGCCGACGAGCACAGGCGATGACCTGTACGGCGAAGGCCTCGTTGAGCTCGGTCGCGTCGAGGTCGCCCACGCTCCAGCCTGCGCCGGCCAGGGCCTTCTTGGTCGCCGGGACCGGTCCGAGACCCATCAGGTGCGGCTCGACGCCGGCGGCGGCTCCCCTGACAACGCGCGCCCGCGGGGTGAGCCCGTGCCGTCGTACCGCCTCTTCGCTCGCGACGATGATCGCGCTGGAACCGTCCGAGAGCGGGCTGCTCGAGCCGGCCGTCACGACGCCGTCCTTGGTGAAGGCGGGCTTGAGGGCGGCCAGCTTGTCCATCGTGGTGGCCCGCGGTGTCTCGTCGGCCGTGACGTCACCCTTCGCCGTGGGAACGGCGACCAGCTCGGCGTCGAAGCGGCCGTCGGCGATGGCCTTGGCCGCCCGGTCCTGGCTGCGCAGGCCGAAGGCGTCGGAGTCCTCGCGGGTGATGCCGTCGAGGGCGGCGACGCGTTCGGCCGTCTCGCCCAGGGTGATCGTGTGCTCCGGATCGTGCCGCGGGTTGACGAAGCGCCACCCCAGTGCTGTGTCGGCGACCTCTCCCGGCTTGGCCCAGGGGCTGCCCGGCTTGGCCATCACCCAGGGGGCGCGGGTCATGGACTCCACGCCACCGGCGATCACGATGTCGGCCTCGCCTGACTTGACGGCTTGTGCGGCGTTGGCGATCGCGGTGAGGCCGCTCGCGCAGAGCCGGTTGACCGTGTAGGCGCTGGTCGACAGCGGCAAGCCGGCAAGCAGGACGGCCATGCGCGCGACGTTGCGGTTGTCCTCGCCGGCCTGGTTGGCGGCGCCGAGGATGACCTCGTCGATCGCGGCCGGGTCGAGTCCGGCCCGGCGCACCGCCTCCCCCACCACCAGGGCGGCGAGGTCATCGGCGCGGACGCTGGAAAGCGCTCCGCCATAGCGGCCGACGGGAGTGCGCACGCCGCCGACGAGAAAGGCCTCGGTCATGCCGTCGAGGTTAGCCGGGGCTTGCGGAACCGGTGGGCGGCGAGCAGCGTCACACCCGCGGAGGTGGTTCGGGTGTTGCGTCGTTGGGCTCCGCTCGCCGCAGCGCTGTCGGTGGTGGCCATTGCCGTCGCCGTCAGCGTCGCCTTCACGCACATCTCGAACGGCACCCCACCTCGCCTCCGGCTCGCGGCGGGTGGTGCCGGCGACTCAGCTGTCCCCGCCGTGGCTCCCGCCGCCGAGGGGAATCGGGCTGCCATCGGGTCGTCGTTCCAGCTGGTCGGCAACCTGCCGTCCGGTCCGGACAGCGCGCGGGCGCAGTCCCTGCCGAAGGGCGCGGCATCGGCGGCTGCGGTACGACGGCTGGCCGGCGCGCTCGGCGTGACTGCTGAGCCGGGTCGCGTCGAAGGTGCGTGGCAGGCAGGATCGCTGCGGGTCGAGGACGCCGCCGGACAGCCGTGGTCGCTGTCAGGCAGCTGCGGCCCGGACGTGCCGGTCTCGTCGGACGGCGCAACGGTGTCCTGCGCCTCGGGCACGGGTGTCGTCAGCTCCGGCACCGTCAGCTCCGGGTCCGGCACCTCCGACTCCAGCTCGGGCTCGGGGTCGGCACCGGCTCCGGCTCCCGTCGGGGCGGCCGAGCCACCGGTAGCCGAGCCGGCCCCCGCGGTCAGCCCGTGCCCCGACAACGCGCGTTGCGCCAAGCCCGGCTGGGCGCCGTTCCCGCCGCCGCCCAGCCCTGGGCCGCCGGTCGACGTGACAGCCGCGCGTCATGCCGCGTCGTTGGTGCTGGCCGACCTCGGGCTCTCGGACGCGGACGTCTCCGTCGAGCCGGCCGGTGAGCAGGCGTTTGTGATGGCGGACCCGCGGGTCGCCGGGCTGCCGACCTCCGGCTACGCGACCTCGCTTCAGATCGACGGCGACGGGCACGTCGTCGGCGGCAACGGCTACCTCGGCCGGCCCTCAGCTGCGTCGTCGTACCCGCTCATCAGCGCGAAGGCCGCCTTCGATGCGTTGCCCGAACCGCCGCGGCCGATGTTCGCCTGCCCGAGCAACGCCGACTGCCCGGTGTTCCAGCCGGCCGTGGTCACGGGCGCCGAGCTCGGTCTGCAGCTGACGGCGCTCGCCGACGACGAAGCAGCGCTGCTCCCCGCATGGCTGTTCACGGTGAGGGACTGGCCGGCGCCGCTGGCGCAGCCGGCGATCGAGCCGCAGTTCCTGATCCGGCCGACGATCGCCCCGGTCCCGGTGCAGACAGCCCCGGATCAGCCCGCTCCTGATCAGCCTGCCCCGCCGGCGCCGGGCAAGCCCGCTCCGAACCCGCCCGCGCGCAGTCCCTTCGGCTTCGACTCGGCCTTCCCCACCGACGACCCGAGCGGCTTGATCGTGCAGTACGGCGACTCCGGCAGCTGCCCGCACGCCAACGTCGCACCGCTGGTGAAGGAGAGCGCCGACAGCGTCGTGGTCACCCTCGAGGGCGACTCGCAGCCGCCGGAACGAGCCTGCACCGCCGACTACCGGCAGATGCTGGTGCCGCTCACGCTGCAGTCGCCGCTGGGCGACCGCAAGGTCCTCGACGGCTCGCGCGGCGAGGTCGTTGTCGTCGACCGCACGTGCAACCGGCCGATGGGCAAGCCGGCTGCCCCGAAGGGCTGCAGGGGCTAGACAGCGACGGCGGTACGACGGCGGCGCAGCCACACCCCGCCGCCGATCACGCCGATGGCGACGAGCGGCATCAGCGCGGCGAACGGCACCTCAGGAACGCTGGTGTCCGGAGCGACCTGGCCATAGGGGAACGCCTGCGCCTGGAGCGGAGCGTCCACGTTCAAGCCGTAGTTGTCCTTGGTCGGGTCGCCGCTGCCGCCGATCCAGTTGGTCGGCGCGGCCTCAGGGATCGCGAACCGCCACTGCTGGCCGTCGATCTCGTCGATGGAGGCGCCGACGGTGGCGTTGTCGCTGTCGTGCGTCGTGAAGAAGTGGATGCCGTGGGACGCGAAGGCGCCTTGGAACGGCGTCTTCTTCCACTCGGGCACAGCCGGATCCGTGTTGGCCGGGTCGCACTTGAGGTCGGCGTACGTGAGGTCGCTCGGCGCGCCGTGCGCCTTCCAGTAGTCGACGTAGCCCTGCTGCACACGCGAGTCGGTGGACGCCTCTCCCGGCTGCGGACGGGCGACCGGGTCGTCACCGGTGCCGTCGTCCAGGCACGCGTCGTCCCGGTAGTAGGGCACGGCCGCGGCGTTGGCGGCGCTGGTCGCGCCCTTGAACTCGAAGACGTAGGCCACCGCACCGGCATCACCCTTGCCGGCAACCTCCTCCGGCCGATCGACCGCTGAGACCAGATCGAACGTCGGGTCGGGGGTGTCGATGTACGCCGGGTCGCCGGGACAGGGCACGCGCTTCGGCAGTGGGGCGCCGGCGTAGGGGCACGTGACGCCCGTGTCGGGCAGCTGGTCGACCTGACCGGTGTCGTCGTTGACTCCGTCGATCGGGACACCGGCCGGCTTGAGGGTGTTGTAGTACGTCGACGCCGTGGCCTTGTTGTAGTCCCAGGACGTGTAGAGCCCGTCCGGCGGGATCGGGTGCACGCGGACGTGGTAGCGGTAGGTGTCGGCGTTGCGGTAGTAGGTCTCGGTCTTCGTGACGTTGGTCCCCGAGTCGGCGCCCCAGATCTCGCGGATTGCGCGGACGGGGCCCTGCCGCCAGCCCAGCAGCGCGCCGTTGGCCTCCCAGTTGACCTGCTCGTCCTCGAAGCCGACGACCGAGACGCTGGAGTCGGGGCTCTGCTGGAACGCGCGGCCCTTCCACCGGTCGATCAGGTCGGGACCGTAGGTGCCGGGCTGTCCCGGCTTCGCGACGGAGTAGTCGCGCACCATCCAGCGACCCGTCGCGCGCAGCTTGTAGCGGTCGCTGGTCACGGTGACGGCGTCGCTCGGGAAGCGGTCCTTGGAGAACCGAGGTGCGGTCGGCCCGTTGGCGTCCTGGCAGACCGTGCCCTGCAGGTTGGGGCCATAGCCGGTGTTGCTCGAGCCGAGCTGCTGCGTGCTGCCGGGCTTGAAGACGTCGCGGTCGATCCACTCGTCGGCCGTGGCATCGCGCGTCATCTTCACGTAGCCGTTGGCCGCGTCGAAGCTCGATCCACCCGGCTTGAGGAACAGGTAGACGTAGCCGACGGCGCCGCTCGTGGGGTCGGCGACGGCGACGGTCTGACCGGAGCCAGCCGTGGTTCCAGCCGGGGCCGGCTGCGAGGCCGGCGCCTGGCTGCCGGCGTCGCCGGCCTGGAAGGCGATCTCGTCGTCGTTGTCGAGCGTCGGCACCGGGTCCTGCATGGCGTGGGTGTAGTCGGCCGGGGTCTCGCCGGCGGCAGGGCTGTATGCAGGGAGCGGTGCCGCCGAGCTGGTCTTGGATGCCGTTGCGATGTCAGCAGCCAGCGTCACCGGGTCGGTGCTCGCGTAACGCGCCGAGCACTCGCCGAAGATCTTCTTCCAGGCTTCCGCACCGGTCGCGTGCTTGTCCGGCGCCCAGGCGTAGGTCAGCTCCTTGTCGGTGCCGGAGTAGACCGCGAAGTCGGAGTGACCGTTGGCCAGGAAGTAGGGGAACTTCTGGTCGACCTGCACCGGCACCTCGGCCCAGCCAGTGCCGTT
The DNA here is from genome assembly GCA_032230005.1 of Actinomycetota bacterium. Taxonomy (GTDB): domain Bacteria; phylum Actinomycetota; class Actinomycetes; order Mycobacteriales; family SCTD01; genus RYN-124. The sequence goes on from JAVXVI010000193.1 coordinate 9,287, forward strand.
CCACTTCCATGCGCTGACCTGGTCCGTGTCGACACCGGTCGCCGGCGGGATGACCATCGTGCCGTTGTGCGCCGATCGCACGCCATCCCCGCCGTCGGCCTTCAACGAGCCCGACGGATAGGGGGCTGCGACGCCGTCCGCGGAGGGACCCGACCACTGCGGGATCTGCGCCCCGGTCAGGACGACGGGCGCGTCGGCGCGCGAGGCCGTGAACGGCGATGGGCCGGTGTCCGCCGAGGCGGGGGGCGCGCCGGCGAGGGCTCCCGCGGCCAGGACGAGCAGGCACGCGGCGCCGGCGATGGGCCGGCGAGGACGGACGGACACGGATCCCCCGAGGAAGGTCGTCAAGCGGAAGAAACGGACACCGGATCGAGCCGTCAGCAGGGGTATTCGACACAGCAGCGAAACCACCTGCATCGGGGTCAGGCAGCAGTACGCCGGCGGCGGCGTGCGACGAAGCCGACGATGACCAGGCCCGCGAGTGGCAGCAGCGCGGCGTAGGGAACCTCGGGGACGTCGGAGCCCGGCGGTGGCGTGACGCCGAACGGAGTCAGCGTGGCGTTCTCCGCTCCGGGCATCTCGACGAGAGAGCCAGGAAGCACGGCGACCTGGAACGGCGCGGCGTTCGGCCGCAGGTACGGGACGTCGGCGGACGACAGCGACAGCCGCAGGTGGTGGCCGGTCGGGAAGGTCCACGCCATCGCGAACGCGTCGAAGGTCGACGTGTGCACGCCGGGCGCACCCTGGCCAGGCTGCTCCGCGTATGCCCCGCGGGTGATCAGTGTCGCCGTGCCGTCCGGCGCCACGTCGTAGACCTTGGGGTCGATCTGGAAAGCCGCAACCGGCGGCGTCGGGCCGCCCAGGCCGGTCGTGGGCGGGTCGCTGAGGACCGACAGCTTCAGCGTCGGGATGCCGGCGTAGGTGGCCGGTGCCGTCAGCGCGGGACCGTCGAAGTTGACGACGTCGACCGGCGTCGCGGTGCTCGGCCACGGCTGCCCGAAGTACTGCCGGAAGCCTGCGCCGATGGTCTTGCCGACGACCGGCTCGGACGTCGGGTCGCCGCCGGTCCCGGCCGCGAGCAGGGCCGGGACGGCGTTAGGACAGGCCGCCGCCTGCAGCGTTCCTACGCCAGGTGTCGACGACCCGCAGACCTGCAACGTGGTCGGCGTCCCGAAAGGCAGCCGGTCGCCGACGGGGACGACGTCCGCGCCGCGCACGCGAGCCGCGATGCCGGCCTCGCCCGGGGCGAAGTCCGGGTTGTTGAAGTACTGCGTCGTTGCGAACTCGATCGGCGGCGCCTTCTCGATGCCGTTGTCGATCTCACGGACGTAGTGGTCGAGGAAGGCGAGCACCTCGGCGCCGACAGCGGCGCCTTCGAGGCCGCCGCCCCCACGTGCCGGCGGGTGGCCGATGCCACCCATCCACAGGCGGACCGGCAGCGGCTTGCGATCGCGGCCGAGGTTCTTCTTCAGCTCGATGTAGCTCTGGATCGCCTCGTTGCCGTCGAAGAGCCCGTCGTTGAGGCCCTGCACCAGGAAGATCGGGGTGTGGACCGTGCTCCACTTACCGGCGATCGAGTGGTCCTTCAGCGTCTGGTGCAGACCGTCGAGATCGGTGCTGCTGACCATCTTCGCGTAGCCGGCGTCGATCTCAGGGTCGTAGTTGTTATAGCCGTCGAAGCGCTCACGACCGGCGGCGTAGAAGCCGGACATGTATGCCGCCTTGAGCACGCCGTTGGGCGCGAGACCGTCGTAGAGGTCGGTCCAGGTGGCCGCGGGTACCAGCGCCCGGACAGCGGGCAGGTCGCGCTGCGCGAGCGCGTAGTCGTGCGCGCCGCCGTACGAGCCGCCGTAGTGCCCGATGTGGTCGACCCAGATCGGGACGTTGGCCGGCTTGTTCAGCCAGGCCACGGCCTGGACCATGTCGTTGGTCTCCTTGTCGCCCACCAGGTCGACCTGGCCCAGCGTCCCCTGGCCGCTGCCGGTCGTGGGTGCGACGGTCGGCACGGTGGGAGGCGGCGGCGGGCTGGACGGAGGGCCCTTCGGCGGATCGGTCGAGACCGGCGGCGTGGAGGCACCGAAGCCACGGCTGGTGTAGCGCAGCACGATGTAGCCGAGCGAGGCGGCCTTCTCGGCGATCTCGCTGTCGCCGCCCTTGTCCCCGAGGTAGCCGTGGTTGATGAGCAGTCCCGCGAACGGTCCGGTGCCGTTGGGCACGAGGACGCGTGCGTCCAGGGCGACCTTGTTGCCGAACATGTCGGGGTCGCTGACCGGCAGCCGGAAGTCACGCGTCGTGAACGTGTACGGCGCGTTGGCACCGATCTGGTCCGGAGCCAGGGCCGGGGCGTCCGCGTGGGCGAGTGGGGCGGCCGTGCCGAGTGCGGTCGACGCTACGAGAGCGACAGCAGCGAACAGGCGGGGGGATCTCATGCGATGGGCTCCAGCCGGCGACGGCGGTAGAGAGCGGTGCCGCCGATGAGCAGCGCGGCGAACGGAAGGAGGGCGGCGTACGGAACTTCGGGTACGTCGGTGCCCGGGTCGGCGGCTGCGCTGTCAGCGCGGCACGGCTGGTTGGTCAGCTCGCGGGTGAAGCCCTTCGTGGCATCGCCGGTGTCACCGCACGGAGCCTCCGCGGGGAAGGCCGTGCCGGCAGCCAGCGGCACCATGGGCAGCGACACCGAGGAGTCGTGGACGGCGTCGGTGTAGATGGTGTTCTGCGCACCGGCTGGCAGGGCGGCGAAGCCCCACAGCTCTGGCTTGATGCTCGGCGCCTCGATCGTCAGCCGGAGCCGGCGACCGGCTCGGACCACCTGCGAGAAGGGAAACAGCTCGAGGCGCATCGCGGTCGGCGTCCCCGGCACGAGCGGCTGGACGTCAGTCGTCTGGTGCGTCTGGTACGGCCGCAGCGGCGTCGACTGCGCGTCGTCGAGCTTGCGGTGCGAGGCCCGCAACCAGCCCTTCTGGACGTACTCCTCGAGCCAGCCGCCGTGGCCGTCGGGGCGCAGCTCGGTGAGCATCGCCTCAAGGTCGGTGTCGGCGGCCGTCGACGACAGCCAGAGGTCAACGCTGCCGTTTCCGGTGTAGAGCGAGTCCTTGGTGAACGTCGGCGTGGTGAAGCTCGCCGTCGTACCCGCCGGCGGGCGCTCCTGCCAGAAGTCCATGTCGTCGCCGGGGATGCGGCTCTGGAAGTCCTTCTTCGTGCCGTACGAGTTGGAACCGACCCCAGGCACATAGGCGTACGACGTCGCCGGCTCGGCGGCACCCGGTCCCGTCTTCGTGAGCTGGCCGCCCGCACGGAGGTACCACTTGTCGACGGTGTCGGTCACTGGCCACGTCGCATGCCGATGGACGAACGTCTCCTTGGCACCGCCCGGAGCTGACTCGTTGACGTCGTTGAGGATCGCGACCCGGGGCTCGGCCTGGTAGCAGGCCAACGCCGCGTCGTACGCGCCAATGCACGGGTCGCCGGCGGGGACCTGCTTCTTCAGGTAGAACGACAGGAAGCGGAAGATCTCCTTGAGCGCGGTCGGTCCGTAGTAGGCGCCGTGCGAGCCGTTCATGAGCACCGCGCGCCACGGCGTCGTCTTCGGGAGGCGGTCGACGTAGTCGATCGCGCGGGCCGCGAGCTCCTCGTCCTGCCAGGCGAGCTGAGCCATGACCGGCACCTTGACGCTGGTCGTGTCGCTCTTGTTGGCCAGCAGGTAGGGGCCGCGGTTCTGGTACGGGTCGGCGTCGTCGAACGGGTGGCTGTTCATCTGGATGAACGGGTTGTGCGGCGGGCTCTGGCCGTGCTCGACCTGCGCCTGGATGCAGTTCTGGTCCAGCCCCTGCAGACCACCGAACACCTGATCCGCCGTGTTGGCCGGCTGCGAGGCGAGGCTCCAGCCGGCGACGAAGACGACGTTCTGGATGCCGCCGGGGTAGCCGACGTCGCGGTAGGAGTCGGCGAAGAACGCACCCGGGACGATCGCCCGCAGGTGCGGCGGCTGGGTCGGCTCCAAGAAGACGGGCGTGATGCCGGGGTAGGACTTCCCGACCATCGCGACATTGCCGTCGACCAGCGGCTTGCTGCTCGTGTCCCGCAAGGTGGCGAGGAACTCGATCGCGTCGTAGCCGTCCTGCCACTCGACCGGCTCGAAGTAGTCGAACTTCCCGCCGCTGCAGCCCGTGCCGCGGACGTTGACGCCGGCGACGGCATAGCCCTGGTTGAGGAAGGTGTCCTTGAGACCGTCGAAGAAGGTGGTCGCGGGCTCGTAGCCGGAGTAGTCGAGGACCGTGGGATAGGGACCGGGTCCCCACTTCAGCGGGTCGGGCGTGACCACCTGCCAGGCCAGCAGCGTGGCCTGTCCGGTCGCGGCGCTCGTCTGGAAGTAACCCCCGCAGTGCTCACCGACGACGCGCGACTTGTCGTTGCTGAGGACGTCGTTGCAGGCGGTCTGCGCGCCGGTGGCGGCGTGGGCCACTTGGCTGAAGACGGGAGCTCCGACCGCGGAGAGGGCAAGCAGCAGTACGGCCGCGACGCGACGCATGTGGGGCTCCAGGCAGCAGGTTGGTTCAGTCGTGGTTCGCCGCCGTCGCGGCGATCCCTCCTGGGACCGGGAGCAGACTTGGGGCTCGACCGTTGTGACCGGCCCCAAGAGGCAGGTGACAGATGACTAGATATGAAGGCAACCCGGAGTGCGAGACTAGGGAAGCGGGACCAGGCGAACCCGCCCGCTACAGCACCTTGTGACTAGAAGTGGACATATCCGGCGGAAGTCGCATCGTGTTGTCCTACCGTGCGCTGTCGTCCGGGTTCACCCGCCGCCCTTTTGTGCCGAAAGGTCAACATGCCGCTCACGGTCAACAAGCGACTCCGGCTGACGCTGGCCGCCGCCCTTGTTGTTGCCATGGGCTCGGGCGTGACCGGCGCTGCGATCGCGGCGCCCGTCAACCCGAACGTCATCACCCGGTCGGGCTCGACCCTCATGCTCCACGGGCACGCCTACCGCTTCACCGGCGTCAACGCCTATGAGCTCGGGACCTACTGGAGCGTCAACGCGGGTTGCGGGCAGCAGCTCAGCGACGTGCAGCTCGATGCGTTCTTTGCCGGCCTTCGCCCAGACTCGGTGGTCCGCTTCTGGGCCTTCCAGGCCCAGGGCGTGAACAAGGCCACACACAAGATCGACTTCACAGGGCTCGACCGGGTGTTCCGCGCGGCCGAGCGCCATGGTCAACGCCTGTTGCCCGTGCTCGGCAATCAGGACGGCTCCTGCGACGACGGCCACTGGCGGGACGCCGCCTGGTACAGCGGGGCCTACACGAAGAAGTTCAACGACGACCGCCGTGGACTCAATGTGCTCCCCTACTCGAGCTGGGTGTCGAGCGTCGTCACGCGATACAGGTCGTCCCCGGCACTGGGCATGTGGGAGCCACTCAACGAGCCGGAGGCCGCAAACTGTGCTGCTGGTTTCCTCGGTAACGCCTGTTACGCCCACAAGATCTGTCCGGCGACGGCAGCCACCACGTTGCGGCTCTTCTTCAACTCGGTCGGGGCACAGATCAAGCGTCTCGATCCCACGCACCTGATCGCCTCAGGCGTCATCGGCGGCAGCCAGTGCGGCATCAACCAAGGCGACTTCAGCACGGTCCACGGGTCGTCCTACCTGGACGTCGCGACCTACCACGACTACGGCAACGATGCTGTCGCCGTGCCGGGGGACGCATGGACCGGGATGCTCGTCCGCCTGGATCAGGCGCGAGCCCTCTCCAAGCCCCTGATCACCGAGGAGGTTGGGATCGTCTCCGCCTCAGACTCCGCGAGCGGATGCACGAGCCGCGATGCGCGTGCAGCGCTTCTGACCGACAAGCTCACGGCCCAGCTGTCTGCCGGCTCCCGCGGCTTCCTCGTCTGGAACCTGACTCCCCAGAGCACCGCCGGCTGCACATATGACCTTGACGCAACCGACCCCATGATGTCCGTGCTGAGGACCGCTCCGGTCTAACCGGACGGCGATCCTGTGTGCTGACCGGTGAGGCGGTAGAGCCTCAGGGCAGGACAGCCTTCCCCGGCGAACTCGTGCTCGAGAACTGCGATCCCGGCACCTGATTCATAGAGGGACGGGTACGTGCGGTTGATCTCGTCGAGGTCGCCGGTGCCATCCTTCGGAGGCACGAGGATGTAGCTCGCGTTGAAGGTCACCGGATCCGCGAGAACGGGTTGGAAGTCCCGGTCGTTGGTGATCACGAACTGCTGCGGATGGCGCGATGCCAAGGCCACGAAGGGCACGCACGGCGTGAAGGTGTCCATGAGTACGGCACCGCGGCTGAGCTTTTTGGCATCCAGGTACCGGGCAATCTCGTCGGATGCCCGGAACCGGTACCGGTGCGGGTACTTCTGCGCTGTGGGGTGCTTGTCGTACAGGTATCCCAGAAGATCCTTCTCTTCATGCGCAACACGCGAGTCGGTCATGGCGACCGCCGACGTGACCATGGACGGCACAATCACGGCGAGAGCGAGCACGACGGCCAACGCCCTTCTGACCCACCTCCAGCCCCGGTCCTGCGTCGAAGGTCTGGCCAAGGCCGCGCCCACCATGAGGGCCGCGAGCGGGACAGCGGTGATGTCGTAGCGCAGCCAGCCCGCGGTCTGCCCAGATAGGAAAGCAACGACGGCGAACGCGAGCACGCCGCCTAGCACCGCCGCAGGCGCAAGGCCTCGCGGATCCCGACGCCTCAGGCTGTTCCACAAGGCGCCAAGAGAGGCGAGCGGCAAAAGCGGCGCCAGCGCCAACAGCTGGTAGACGACATACCGATCGGCGGGAATCCCGCCGCGTCCTGCCTTGATGCCCTGCCCCACAGCGCCGAGCTGCGCCGCCGTGCCGTACTGCGACGAGAACTGCTCAAAGGGGTGGCCGACGATGATCCAGCTGAGCAAGGCCCACATTGAGAACGCGAACGCTGCCGGTGACGCAAAGAGGAAACCGTGCAGCGCCCCCGACCTCGCCCGCGCCTTCAGGGTGCCGCTGGCGCGCACGGCGCCCACGACCGCAACGACCGCCGCGGCCAGAATCGCGGGCATCACGGCTTCGTTGCGGGCCAGGTAGGCGAACGCCAAAGCGACACCGGCGAGAACGAGATCCCACGTCCTGCCATCCCCGAGCCACATCGACAGCCGACGACAGGTGAGCAGCAGGAAGAACAGGAAGATGCCCTCGCTCATCCCGTTCGCGCCGTAGTACACGATCATCGGCTGCAGTGCGAACAGAACCGTCAACGTGACGCGAGCGCTACGACGGACATGCAGGTCGCGCAGGATCGAGTGGATCAGCACGACCGATCCGGCCATGAATGCCGCCGACATGATGTTGCCGGCGAAGGCGCGCGTCGCGAGCGCCGGCCAGAGGCCCTTGAGAAGCAAGAGGGGCATGACACTGATAGACGGAAGCGGATTCCACACGAAGCCGATCGCCCCCATATGCGGGTCGCGACTGAACAACACGTAGTACGCGTTGGCGAGCCTGGCTTGCGCGTCACCGTTGAAGCTCTCGTACCGGAAGGCAAGGAAAGCGCCGAGTGCCACGTAGAGCGAGAAGGTCGGCAGGAAGAAGCTCAGCCCGACACGACGCCTCCAGCAGGCATCGCCCACATGCCGGAGCGCCGAGCGACCTCGAGTGCCGGCCGTCCGTGAGAATCGTTCGGCCAGAGCAGCGGGCCGCGCGAAGCGGTTCGGCACGCCTAGCGGGATCTGGAGCTCACCGGCGCGGATGATTCCGCGGAAGCTTCTGGGCTGCGTCGGGATGCGAGTCTCGGTCTCGACCGACATCTCAGCTCGCCAATCTCTGTGCCGGTGGCGCGGCGGCTGGGTTGGCGGTCAGACCGTGCGCGGTCTTCTCCCACAGCGACGGCGCACGAACCAGCTGCCAGGCGGCCTTGTACGCAGCCACCGACATCATCACCCAATACAGAGGCGCGAGCAGCGCCGCAATCGCGAGCTCCGGCTGCCCGTCGAGCTCGACGGAAACCACGCCCAGGTACACGACGACGGCGTTGCCGATCACCCAGCAGATCAACGCCGGAAAGTAGATGATCGGCGGGAACAGATCGCCGATCAGCGTGGACTCAGTGACGAACCACAGGATCGTCAGCGCCCAGAAGATCGGGTTCATGAGGGCCAGCAGTGGCGTCCCGCCAACGAAGAAGTTGAAGTTGAAAAAGCCCCGCGGGCCGAGTTCACGCCACAGTCGCGCCGGCTGACGCATGTGCACCAGCCAGGTCTGCAGGTAGCCCTTCTGCCAACGCGATCGCTGCTTCGCCCAGTTCACGAAGTCGCTGTTGGCCTCCTCGAGCGTCACCGACGCCAGGACGCCTGTGCGATAGCCCGCACGGTGGAAGCGGATGCCGAGGTCGGCGTCCTCAGTGACGTTGTAGGGGTCCCAGCCGCCCACTTCCTGCAACGCTGTACGACGCATCACGTTCGACGTGCCGCCGAGCGGCACAGGCACGTTCCGTTCGGCCAGGCCTGGCAGGAAGAACCGGAACCACGCGAGGTACTCCGCCTCGAACCACTTGGTGATCAGGTTGTGGCCGCTGTTGTAGTAGGCGAGGCGCCCCTGCAGGCAGACGACGTCAGGAGCGGAGCGACGGAACGCGGCGACGGCCTGGCGCAGTTGCAGAGGCTCAGGCCGGTCCTCCGCGTCGTACACCGCCACGAACTCGCCCTGCGCCAGGCACAGTCCGTAGTTCAGCGCCTTCGGCTTCGTACGCGGCCCACCTTCAGGGATGAGTACCACGCTGAAGTGCCGCGGTGGGCGGGCGGCGTGAATGGCAGCGAGCGTCTCGGGGTCGTCCGCCTCGATCAGCAGCTTCACGTCGAGGCGGGATGTGGGGTAGTCCAGCGCCCGGATGTCCTGGAGCAGTCGCGCGATCACCTCGGGCTCGCGATACGCGGGGATCAGGACCGTGATGACGGGCAGGTCCTCGAGCGCAAGCGCATCCTCGTCCGACACCTGGAGCAAGCTGTCGCTCAACATCGAGCGGCGGAACAGACGCACCCGGTAGATGACGACCACGGCATAGAGGTATGTCAGCAGCGCCACGATCACCATCAGCGTGATGCGCGTCTCGACGAGCAGCAGCACCAGCAACGCAGTGCCGACGGCCAACCCGACGCGACGCTGGTCGGGCGTCGTGGTCTCCTTGCACGAGAGGTCCGGCGTCGCGTCGTAGAGCCCGTCGATGCTGCGCCGCAGGTAGGCGCGCGACGTCGCCTCGTCCAGCGAGACGACCCGCGCCGCCGGGCGGGCGGTCGGCCAAGAGTCCGGCTCAAGCGCTTTGGACAGCATGCGCGAGTAGGTCCGGCTCGCCGCGCCCCGGATGAGTTCCCCGAGCACCATGGCTCAGCCCGTCGGGTGCGACGGAGTCGCTGATGCGCCAGGTCGGACCCGCACCAAGGTGCGTGCGAACTCGATGAGGAACTGCCTGCCACGGTCCAGCTGCGGCCCCAGCGTCGACGAGCCGCGACCGGAGCTGGCGTTGTAGGTCTGCAGACCGAGGCTGCGGACTGGGTCGGTCTGCGGCTGCGGTCCGCCGGACACGGTGGTGACGCTGGCCTTGCCGGGCATGAGCAGTACGACGCGCTCGTAGCGGTTGCCCTTGGCGCTCTTCACCGGCCAGATCCAGTAGACGACGTTCCACTGCATGTGCTGCTTGGTGCTCGTGTACGTCAGCACGTTGCCCGTCACGCCACCGCCGAGGTCGAAGCTCTTCTCCCCCGCGACCGAGTAGCCGTGGAACTTGTAGCAAGCCTCGATGCCGTAGTCGCTGAACCGACCGAGCGCCGTCGTACTCACCACATCAGCGGTGATCGCCGAGCTGGTGATGCCCATCGTCGAGTAGTAGGAGTAGCGCAGCCACGTCGAGTCGCCGCCGAAGAACCGCCGGGACCACGGGTAGTTGGCGACATTGGCGACGGCATAGCCCGGCACGACAGCCGGCGAGGTCGTGAAGCTGGCGAGCCGCGCAGCCCCGAGGTCACCGGCCACGAGCTGGTACTGAGCCATGCCGGCATTGGCGACGCCCATGAACAGGGCCGTCGACAGCAGCAGGATCACCGCGCCCTTCGCTCGCGGTACGGCGACGCGGTGGTACGGCTGTGGGACGACGCCATCCGGTGCCGGTACGGCGCGCTTGCGCGGAGCAGCGGCCGGAACGCTCAGCCGGAACAGCGGCATGGTCAGTGCCATGACCGCGATGCCCGCGCAGAACAGCACGAGCCCGATGACCGGATGCAGCCCGTCGATGGCGACGCGCTCGCCGTACGCCGATCCCGCCCAGAAGATGATGAGCAGCCGTACGACGTTCAGTGCCCAGATCAACGCGATCCCGCTCGCCAGCCAGAGCACCTTGAGCAGCCGGTGCCCTCGCACGAGGGACGTGAACGCGATGCCCACGAGCAGGAAGCCGACGACGCCGTTGACACCGTAGCACGACGAGGCAACCGACAGCACGAACTGCTGGCCTTTATGCGTGACCGCGAACAGCGAGCCGTCCGACCCCGGTGCGGGAGCGCCCACGTGCCAGTGCCGCAGCGACGCGGTCAACGCTGAGATCGTCACGCCGGTGAAGCCGTCCAGCCAGCGGCTCAGGAAGGCCGTGTAGGGCAGTGGCCACGCGAGCAGCAGGAAGCCGATCGCGACCCGGAGGCGCCACAGCGCTCGGACCCCGAAGACCAGGGTCACCACCGCGGCGACGAAGAAGGGCATGCTCAGCAGGTCGACGCGCCAGACCCAGAACAGGCTCGAGAGTCGCGCCGGCAAGGCGGTCACGATGAGGACCGCGGCGGCCAGCAGCGGGATCGCCACGATGACGTCGACCTGACGGTCGTGGATCGTCGGCTCGTCCGCTTCGGGCCGAGCCCGGAGCAGGGCCAGGCCCAGCGCCATGATCGGCACCAGCCCCAGGTAGGCCAGCGGCGTCTCCAGCCCGAGCGCCCGCACCAGCGTCATCAGCGAGTAGTGATAGGCCCCGGCGATGGCGACGAGCGACGCCGTCAGGCGCAGGGCGAAGCTGTTACGGGCCGCCCACTCCTTGACCACGGGGGGCGTCGACCAGCGCGGCACTCCGGGGAGGCTGAGCGAGGTCACTGGGATTTCTCCAAAGGGACGCTGGGCGGCGTAGGAGGCTGGTTTCGACGTCGTCTCACCGGCTCCTGCCGCCCGGCGCAAGTCCGCCCGATCGAGACGCCGACCTGGTCATGACAGACCGCCACAAATCCGGGCCCGGCGCGTCACAGCGACCCCCGCGTCCCAATTGTCGGAATCCCGCTCAGAAAAACCGGGCTGTTCGGGTCAACGTCGGGCGACCGAACGCGGCAATTCGGTCTACGTTCGCGCCTCGCCGGTCCCCAGCCCCGGCCAGCCTGGAGCCTTCGTGCCGCACCACCGTCGCGCTGTCCGCAACCACCGCGGACTGCCCGCCACGCTCGCCGTCCTCCTGGTCACAGGTGCCCTCGCCAACGTGGCCTCCCCCGCCGTCGCCGGACCGTCGACGGCAGCCGACCCCGCGACCCCGACCTTCGGGGTGCCCCGGATCGTCGACCCGATCCACGTCTACGGCGAGCCCGACATCGCGGTCAACCCCCGGACCGGCGCCATCCACGCCTCCGGCCCGCAGGGCACCGGCACCCAGCGCTCGATCTGGAACGTCTCGGTGGACAACGGCGACTCCTACCGCGTCCTCGCCAACGTGCCGTCCAACGAGTACCCGTCTGCCGGCGTACCGACGAAGAGCGCGATCGCACCGGGCGGTGGCGACACCGAGATCGTGTTCGACCACACCGGCAAGGCCTACTTCACCGACCTCGCCGCCCTGACCTGCTTCTCGAGCGTCACGACCGCAGACGACGGCGCCACGACGCCTGCTGCCAACCCGCGCGCGTGCCCCACCGAGGCGGCCACCGACGACCGGCAGTGGATGGGCGTGTTCGACCCGGCCGCTGACGACAGCACTGTGTCGGCGTACGCCGGCCCGAAGCCGCTCATCTACATGTCGTGGAACGGCGGCAGTCACAAGGTCGCGTCGAGCACCGACGGGCTCGACTTCTCCCACCTCGCCGGGTCAGCCGCCGGCAGCCTCAGCGCCTACCCGGTGGTGGACCAGCACACCGGAGACTTCATGGTCCCGGTGTCAGGGAGCGGCGTGACGCGGCTCGCGGTCGGCGTCCCCAACGCCACCGGTGACCTGACGTTCCACTACAACAACATGCCGCCCGGCACCGAGCGCGGTGTGCTCTTCCCGATCCTCACGCAGGACACCGCTCGCAACCTCTACATGGTCTACATCCGGAGCAGCAACGGCCCCGGCCAGTACCAAGCCTTCTACACCTGGGCGCCGCCCGGAGCTGACAACGAGTGGTCCCACTGGTCGACCCCCGTGCAGATCAGCACGCCGCCTGCCGTCGTCAACGTCTTCCCCTGGGCGCAGGCCGGCGGCCCCGGCATCCTGGACGTGGCCTGGTACGGCACCAGTACACCCATGTCGACGCTCGGCAGCGCCGGCCCCAGCGCCCGGATCGGTCAGCCCTGGAACCTGTTCTTCAACCAGGTCACCGCCGCCAACGGCGCTGCGCCGGTCAGCCATCAGGTCGTCGCGAGCCCGCACCCGATGCACTACAACGACATCTGCCTGCAGGGCACCGGCTGCATCACCGGCCAGGGCAACCGCAACCTCGCCGACTTCTTCAAGGTCACGATCGGTCCCGACGGGCGGGCGAGGATCGTGTACGACGACACGTCGAACGGCCTCGTCCAGGGGGTGCGCGACACGGCAGCCGACCACCAGGGCGCAGCGCTCGTCACCGTCGTGACCCAGAACACCGGCCTGAACTCCCTTACGGGGCAGCCGCTTTCAGCGACGGAGACAACGGCGCCGGTCAACGGCACGAGTGACCCGACCGGGGATGCGCTCTTCAAGCCACTCGGCGGCACCAACGTCCCGAGCGCGGACATCAAGGACCTCCGGATGTCCGTCGCGAACGGCAACCTCGTCATCACCGCGACGACCGCCGGCGGGCTGCTTTCCGACGCTGCGACCGCCGCGGGAGTGCCCTTCGCCGAGCTCGTGGTCCGCTGGCAGAGCGACGACACGCTCTACCACGCGGCGGTCGAGATGCCCGCCGGTGCACCGGCTGCGGGTGCGCTGTTCTTCGCCGGTACGACGAAGAGCGTCGACCTGTGCAGCGTCTCCGGCTGCAAGCCCAACTACCTGGTCTACAACGCACCGCCGCAGGACGGCGCAGCGAAGATCAACGGCACGGTGACGACCACCGCCGACCAGACGACCTACACCCTCACGGTCCCGCTCTCGGTCGTGCCGTCCCGTAACCCCTTGTTCGAGGAGGCCATGGGCTTCGTCACCGTCTCCCCCGTGTCCTACGCGAAGCCACAGGACAACGCATCTGCCTTCGCCGACGAGGTGCCGCTCATGATCGAGGGCACCAAGACGTTCAACTTCATCGACGGCGCTCAGGCCGCTGCGGACGTGCCGGAGGCATCGCTCGCCACCCTGCTGCCGCTGCTGGGGCTGCTTGTGCTGGCCGTGGCCTTCGCCCTACGACGCAGGAGGCACGGCGTTGCGTAACCGACCGTGGCTGGCGCTCGCCGCCGTACTCAGCCTGTTTGTCCTCCTCGCCGGACCCGCCTCGGCGGCGGACGCGTTCCCGCCGACACCGGACGTCCCGTGCGACAGCGGCTCCCTGCCCGAGACCACCCAGGGCCGGGTCCCCCTCGCCGACGTCACCAGCGGCCGCGCCGCACAGGGCTACACCTGCAACGCCCGCGAGGTCGGTCACTTCGGCAAGACCGGGGGCTTCCGGGTCGAGAGCTACACCGACGCCACCGGCCACATCTGCGGCTACTACGACACGACCCTGCTGTTCCCCACGAGCGGCTACTACGACGCCGTCGAGGGCACCGGCACCTACGTCATGGACATGACGGACCCGGCGCACCCGGTCCACGTCGACACCCTTCGGACGCCGGCGATGCAGTCACCCCATGAGTCGCTCCGGCTGAACAAGAAGCGCGGCCTGCTTGCCGCGGCCTTCAGCTACCCGACGTTCCAGCCCGGCGTCGTGGACGTGTACGACGTGACGGCCGACTGCCGCCACCCCGTGCTGAAGTCGAGCACCCCGCTGGGCATCCTCGGCCACGAGAGCGGCTTCTCCCCCGACGGCAACACCTACTACGTGAGCTCGCTCTACGGGCACACGCTGGCCGCCGTCGACCTGCTCGACCCGGCGCTCCCGAAGCTGCTGTGGGTCTCGACCGACTACCAGCCGCACGGCATGAGCGTCAGCGACGACGGCACTCGCCTCTACATGACCGAGAAGGGCACCGGTCCCGGCCGCCTGACGATCCTCGACGTGACGCAGATCCAGAACCGCGTCCTCAACCCCACGGTTCCGATCGTCAGCCGCACGACCTGGCCCAACGTCGGGACACCGCAGTACGCCGAGCCCTTCACGCAGAACGGCCACCCGTACGTCATGGAGGTGGACGAGTACGGCAGCGGCTCCAACGTCGGGGCCGGCCGCATCATCGACATGGCCGACGAGACGCATCCGGTCGTCATCTCCAACATGCGCCTGCAGGTGCACCAGGCCGCGAACCAGGCCGGAGACCAGAAGAACGACCCGGGCGCCGGCGTGCAGTTCCAGGGCTACGAGGGCCACTACTGCAGCCTGCCGACCCGCGTCGACCCGACGATCGTGGCCTGCTCGTTCATCGTGTCCGGCCTGCGCGTCTTCGACATCACTGACCCCAGCGCGCCGCAGGAGATCGCCTACTTCAACGGCAAGGTGCTCCCGGACACCAACCCGGAGCACCAGGGCGCCTGGGCCATGGCCGCTCCGGCGTTCTCACCGCGGGCGCACGAGATCTGGTACTCCGACGGCAACCTCGGCTTCTACGCGGTCGGCCTCACACCGTCAGCGGTCCGCGTCGACCAGCCCATCGTCCCGGAGGTCCCGGTCGCGGGCCTGCTGCCCGTCGCCGCCCTGCTGGTGCTGGCCTCGGCCGTGGCCATCCGGCGGCGGCGCCAGCTCTAGTGGAAGGACTCCCCGCAGGCGCACGAGCCGCCGGCGTTGGGGTTGTCGATGGTGAAGCCCTGCTTCTCGATCGTGTCGACGAAGTCGATCGTCGCGCCGGCGAGGTAGGGAACGCTCATCCGGTCGACCACGACCTTGACCGAGCCGTCGGCGTACTCCTGCATGGCGTCACCGTCGAGCGAGCGCTCGTCGAAGAACAGCTGGTAGCGCAGGCCTGAGCAGCCGCCCGGCTGGACCGCCACCCGCAGGGCGAGGTCGTCGCGACCCTCCTGGGCCAGCAGCGAGCGCACCTTGTCAGCAGCGGGGTCCGTGAGAACGACACCCGTGGCGGTGGTGCTGCCGGCGGTGGCGTCAGAGGTCTCGGCGGTCATGGGGGCTCTCCAGTGGGTCTCGTGGTCTACCTATGGTGCAACACGCGGGATTCGGCATGCGTTCCCATGGTCACACGCCGCGAGACCACTCCCGCGCGACGCGCCCGGCAAGCGCCGCCAGCTCCTGCGCCGGCTGCTCCATCGACGCCTCCAGACCGACGGCATCGGCGACTGCGTACGTCGCCTCGATACCCGCCGCTGCCGCCTCCCGCCGGCCCAAGATCACCTGCCCGGCGAGCACCAGGCAGGGCAGTCCCAGCTCGCCGGCGACGCCGGCGACACCGGAGACGACCTTCCCGCTCAACGAGGTCCCGTCCAGCGTCCCCTCGCCCGTGATCACCAGGTCCACCCGCTCGGCCTTCCTGGCGAGGCCGACGAGCTGCTGCACGAGCGCGATCCCCGGCTCGCGCACGGCCCCGAGCGCGAACAGCCCCGCCCCGAGACCACCCGCGGCCCCGGCTCCCGGACGGTCGCGTACGACGGCGCCGTACGCCGCCTCAAGGGCCTCCGCCCACCTGGTGAGGGCCCCATCGAGCAGGTGGACCGCCTCTCGGGAGGCGCCTTTCTGCGGCCCGAACACCGCGGAAGCGCCGTACAGGCCAAGGAGCGGGGCGTCCACGTCCGTCGCTGCGACCAGCTCGACGCCGTCCAGGGTCGGCAGCCTGTCGATGCCCTTGAGGTCCCGCAGGGCCGCCCCGCCCGGCTCCGGCCAGCCCCCCGAAGCCTCCGCGCCCAGGGCAGCCAGCATCCCGGCGCCGCCGTCGTTGGTCGCAGACCCGCCGAGACCGACCACCACCCGCGTCGCGCCGGCATCGCAGGCCGCGCGGATGAGCTGGCCGACGCCGTACGACGACGTGATCATCGGGTCCCGCTCTTCTGCCGCGAGCAGGTGCAGCCCGCACGCCTGCGCCGACTCGACGTAGGCGGTGCCTCGGTCGAGCAGCACCCAACCGGGCACGGGCCGGCCGAGGGGGTCCTGGATCTCGAGCCGTACCGACGACGCCTTGGGCAGCGAGGCTGCCAGCACGTCCACGAACCCCGGACCGCCGTCCGACATCGGCGCCTTGTCCACTGTGTCCCGAGGGGCCGCCGACAGCCATCCGTCGGCGATCGCGGCGGCTGCCTGCACCGCCGTGAGCGTGCCGCCGAACTCGTCCGGCGCGACCAGGACCCTCACGGGGACACCCTGTCAGTCCTGGGCGGGAAGCACGAGCCGCTGCCGGTAGTTGTCGTCTGTGAGACGCTATCCCCACTCCGCCGCCCGACCGAGGAGTCCACGTGACCTCGACCGCCGACCTCGACCTGCCTGCCGGTGTCGAGCCGACGCCGCTGGCTCTGCTCCTGCTGGGCCGCCAGCGCGACCCCGACTCCGAACGCGGCGTCGACTGCCCCGGCGAGCTGCCTGCAGCGTCCGATCCCACCCTCGTGGCCCGGGCCCGCGCCGCCAAGGAGGCGCTCGGCGACCGGCTGTTCGTCCTCGGCCACCACTACCAGCGCGACGAGGTCATCCAGTTCGCCGACGTCACCGGCGACTCGTTCAAGCTGGCGCAGCAGGCGGCCGACCGGCCGGACGCGGAGTTCATCGTCTTCTGCGGCGTGCACTTCATGGCCGAGTCGGCCGACATCCTCACCGGCCCCGGCCAGGCCGTCGTACTTCCCGACCTCGCGGCCGGCTGCTCGATGGCGGACATGGCGTCGTTCGACCAGGTCGAGGAGTGCTGGGCGGTGCTCACCGATGCCGGCGTCGCCGACCGCACGGTGCCCGTCAGCTACATGAACTCGACCGCCGCCATCAAGGGCTTCACCGGCCGGCACGGCGGCACGATCTGCACGAGCAGCAATGCCAAGCGCGCCCTCGAGTGGGCGTTCAGCCTCGGTGACAAGGTGCTGTTCCTGCCCGACCAGCACCTCGGCCGCAACACGGCGGTGCTCGAGCTCGGCCTGTCACTCGACGAGTGCGTCCTCTACGACCCGCACAAGCCCGGTGGCGGGCTGACCACCGAGCAGCTGCAGGCCGCGAAGGTCATCTTGTGGAAGGGCCACTGCTCGGTCCACGGCCGCTTCAGCGTCACGGCCGTCGACGAGGTCCGTGAGCGCATCCCCGGTGTCAACGTCCTCGTCCATCCCGAGTGCAAGCACGACGTGGTCCTCGCCGCTGACCTCGTGGGCTCTACCGACTTCATCATCAGGACCCTCGAGGCTGCCCCGGCGGGCAGCGCCTGGGCGATCGGCACCGAGCTCAACCTCGTCAAGAGGCTGGCAAAGGCCCACGCCGACAAGACGGTGGTGTTCCTCGACCGCACCGTCTGCTTCTGCTCGACGATGAACCGCATCGACCTGCCGCACCTGGTCTGGGCGCTCGAGCAGCTCGTCGACGGGACCGTCCCCAACCGGATCACGGTGGAGCCGGAGACCGCCCGTTACGCCCGCCAGGCCCTCGATCAGATGCTCGCCCTGCCCTAACCCGTACTCTCTGCACCCGTGACCGAGACTCCGGCGGCCTCCGGCAAGGGGCGGCCCACGCCGAAGCGCCGCGACGCCCAGAAGGGCGGCGGCCGCAGAGGCGGCCCGGTCGCTCCTCCACCGACCACCCGCAAGGAAGCGGCCAAGCGGATCCGCCAGCAGGGGGCAGCGAAGCGCAAGGCCGTGCGCGCGGGGACCGCCGTCGGCGACGAGGCCAACATGATGGCCAGGGACCAGGGGCCGGTACGACGGCTCGCTCGCGACATCGTCGACTCCCGCCGCCATATCGGCGTGCTCCTGCTGCCAGCGGCGCTGCTGCCGGTCGCGGCCCAGCTCTCCGGCAACGCGAGCGTCCTGCGACTGGCGACGACGCTGTGGTTCGCCACGCTGCTGGCCGCCATCTCCGACTTCATCATCACCGGCGTGATGGTCCGGCGCCGGATCCGCACCGACTTCCCCAACGAGGCCAAGACCCGCGGCCACGTGGGCTACGCGATGGTGCGGACCGCGCAGTTCCGCAGGTTCCGGCTCCCTCCACCGCGCGTCGGCCCAGGCGACGTCGTCTGAGGATGCGCCCGGCGATCAACTGATCTCGGAGGCACCGGGCCGACCCGCCGGCGCGTCGTCCCGGCTGCTCCGAGATCAGAACATCATCAGCCGCGAACGGCCGGAGGTCGGGATCTGGCGGCAGCGGACGGGCGGCGGGCCGCAGCGGACGGGCGGCGGGCGGCAGCGGACGGGCGGCGGGCCGCAGCGGGGGGCTAGATGACGGGCTTGGCGTCGGTCGAGTACGCCGCGGCGGTGTACTTCGCCCCTGCGGACCACATCAGCCAGCCCTGGATGCCGTTGTCCCTGGCGCCCTTGATCTGCTGGCGCACCTTCGCGGCGTCGTACACGCCCTTGTAGTTCTCGTCCTGCAGCCACGGCACGACGACGCAGTTGGTGCCCTTGACGTCCTTGAGCCAGTCGACGAGCGACCGCTTCACGATGTCGTAGGCCCCGATGTAGGTGTCGGGGACGCCGTACTCCCCCGGGTTCCAGTGCGAGGGGTAGTCCATTGGGATGACGACGTCGAGGTACTTCGCCATCTTGGGGATGTTCTGCGCGGTCGAGTGGGGGCGCGTCGAGGCTTGCGCGAACGCCGCCGCGCCGAGGCTGCCGCCGAGCGGGCGGATCTGCGCCTGTGCCTCCTTGAGGAACGACGCGATGGAGTCCTCGGGGTCGCCCTTCAGGCCAGGGAAGCGCATCCCGGCGAGCTTGCCGTCAGGGCGGCGTACGTAGTCGTAGACCACGTCGTCGAAACCGCCCTTGACGGCCTCGACGGCGATGTCCTGGTTGTACTTGCGTACGTCGGGGTTGGCGAAGTTCGTGAACCCGTGCTTGTTGTAGCCGTAGAGGTACTTCGTGCCGTTGGGGTTCTGGATGAACCACGCGTTCTTGTGGTGCGCCTCGGCGTAAGCCGCGAGCTTCGGGTCGTTGAAGGCGACGATGCGACCGATCACGCGCACCCCGAGCTTGTGCAGCAGGGTCGTCACCTTCGGCAGCTCGTAGTAGGCGAACGTCGACTTGGCCTGCCTGGCCAGCGGGATCTGGGACGAGTAGTTGATGATCCCGTCCTCGTCCTTGATGTCGAGCTCCACCGCGTTGATCTTGTGCGCCTTGATGAGCGCGAGAACCGGGTTGCGCAGCGGGCTGTAGGCCCAGGCGGCGCCGGTCACGTGGACGGCCCGGATGTTGCTCGGGTAGACGGTCGGCACGGTGACCGGCTGCTCCGTGGTGTTGCCCGCAGCGTCGGTCGCGACGACCGAGGCGCCGGCCGGCGGCGTCGGGTAGTGCACGGTGAACGAGGTCCCCGACAGCTTCAGCTCACCGCCGGCCGCGGTCACCCTCGCGTCCTTCTCGACCGTGCCGGTGACATCGACCGGGTCCTTGATCTTCACGGGCTTGTCGGGCGCCTTCACCGAAAGGGCCGGCGGAGTGGTGTCGACCGTGAAGTGCCGGGTCACCGAGGCGCTGCCCATGAAGCTCTTGGGCGCGGTCACCTTCAGCACGTGCTTGCCGTCGGACAAGCCGGCGAGACTGACCACCCGGGACCCGTCCCGGTCGCTCAGGGTGGCGGCTTTCCCGTCGAGGGTCGCCTTGACCTTGGCGGCGTCCACTCCCTTCGGCGTCACCGTGACCGATGAGGCTGCGAGGTCCTTCGCGCCGAGTACGGCGTCGCTGCGCAGGCCGGACACCGACAGGCTTCCGCCTGAGGTGGCGACGGCTGTGGGGACCGCCACGGCGAGGACGACGACGGCCGCCATGGGGATCAGGACGACGGGGCGACGGAGGCGCGGCACGGTGCTGGGGGGCCTTTCAGGTGACGGTGGCGAGTGAGCGAGACTCGCGGCGAGGGGGTCTTTCGAGAGCGAGGAGCGAAGGTGCTGGCAGGTTACCGGTGGAGCAAGGCGATGAGCGTCGGCCTCGCCGCAGCCGCACTGGGGGCAGCGGCTTGTAGCGGCGGCGACACTGCCTCGGCCCGGCCGCGCACCAGCGAGACGTCCGCTTCGTCATCGCCGTCCCCCTCTGCGCCGCCGGCTGTGGACCCTGCGTCGGTCCATGCCAATGAGATCGGCGTCGTACCGGTCCTGATGTACCACCAATTCGTGGCCGCGCCCAAGGGCATCTACGACCAGACCCCTGCGCAGTTCAAGGCGGAGCTGACACGGCTCTACCACCAGGGCTATCGGACCATCACCGCCGCGGACCTGGTGGCCGGAAAGATCGACATCCCGGCCGGCAAGAGCCCGATGGTGCTGACCTTCGACGACGCGACGACGAGCCAGTACGGCGAGCTGCCGGACGGCTCGGTCGACCCGAAGTCCGCACTCGGCATCCTGCTGGCGGTCGGGAAGGCCAACGGCGAGGAGCATCCCGTTGCTACCTTCTACGTCAACGTCGAGCCGTTCGCTGGTCAGGATAAGTACCTGCAGAAGCTGCACGATCTCGGTATGGAGATCGGCGACCACACCCTGACGCACGCCAACCTCGGCAAGCTCACCGACGCAGGGGTGCAGTCCGAGATCGCGCAGAACCTCGCCATGATCAAGACCGACGTGCCCGGCATCGACGTCACCACGATGGCGCTGCCACTGGGCGTCCATCCGGTCAACAGGAAGCTCGCCTCGAAGGGCAGCTTCGACGGCACGTCGTACGACTTCAAGGGCGTGATGCTCGTCGGCGCAGGGCCGGCCCCCTCGCCGTACAGCCGGAAGTTCAACCCGCTCGGCATCCCTCGGCTGCTGTCGGGGCACGACAAGAGCCTGTTCTTCGGCGCGACCTACTGGCTCAACCGGATCGGCGCGACCCGCTACATCAGCGACGGCGACCCGGAGCACATCTCCTTCCCGAAGGCCTCAGCCGCAAAGCTGGCGCCCCGCTTCGCGAGCCGAGCTCGCCCGTACTAAGGACGACAGCATGGAGTTCCGCCACCTCGGCCGCAGCGGCCTGATGGTCAGCGAGATCTCGTACGGCAACTGGCTCACGCACGGCTCGCAGGTCGAGGCCGACCAGGCCACCGCCTGCGTGCGGGAGGCCCTCGAGGTCGGGATCACGACCTTCGACACCGCCGACGTCTACGCCGGAACCAAGGCCGAGACAGTGCTCGGCGAGGCCTTGAAGGGGGTACGACGGGAGTCCTACGAGCTGTTCACCAAGGTGTACTGGCCGACCGGTCCGGGCCGGAACGACCGCGGCCTGTCGCGCAAGCACATCCTCGAGTCCTGCAACAGCTCGCTGAAGCGGCTGCAGACCGACCACATCGACCTCTACCAGGCGCACCGGTTCGACTACGAGACGCCGCTCGAGGAGACGCTGCGGGCCTTCGACGACCTGGTCCGCGCGGGCAAGGTGCACTACATCGGCGTCTCGGAGTGGAAGGCGTCGGAGATCTCCCAGGCGCTGGAGATCGCCGACAAGATGGGCTTCGACCGGATCGTGTCGAGCCAGCCGCAGTACTCCATGCTCTGGCGCGTCATCGAGGCCGAGGTCGTGCCCCTGAGCGAGAAGGAGGGCATCGGCCAGATCGTCTGGAGCCCGATCGCGCAGGGCGTGCTCACCGGGAAGTACCTGCCGGGTCAGGCGCCGCCCGAGGGCTCACGCGCCACCGACGAGAACGGCGGCGCCAACATGATCAGCCGCTGGATGCGCGACGACGTGCTGGAGAAGGTGCAGGAGCTCAAGCCGATCGCCGCCGAAGCCGGTCTGTCGATGGCGCAGCTGGCGGTCGCGTGGGTGCTGAGCAACCCGAACGTGTCGTCCGCGATCGTCGGGGCCTCACGCCCCGAGCAGGTGCGCGACAACGCGGCCGCCGCCGGCAAGAAGCTCGATGCCGAGCTGCTCAAGCGGATCGACACGATCCTC
>JAVXVI010000194.1:0-3273 GCA_032230005.1 Actinomycetota bacterium
AGCTCGTCGGACGCGAGGCCGTCATCGGAGACGTTGAGGAGCAGGTTGTTCTCGCGGTGCACGGCCCGGACCGTGATCACGGCGAGCGCGTGCCGCACAGCGTTCGTCACGAGCTCAGACGTCAGCAGCTCGGCGTCGTGGGCCAGGTGACCAAGGCCGCGCGCCACGCAGAAGTCGCGCACGGCGTGCCTGGCGGCTGTGCATGCCGAAGGCTCCGGCCGGAACTGAAGCGACAGTTCCATGCTGCCGGTCATCTCGATGTCGCCGAGCTGCTGAACAGGGCCATGGGCCGCGCCTTCCGGGGTCCCCCGTCGAGGAAGGCGGCGGTCCAGACCTGCGCGACAAGGGGAGAATGCGCTTACGGCGCAAGAATTACCAGGGTTGTTCTCTTAATTCGGCGCTAGAAGGGGGATGCTCTAGGGGCACGACTCGAGCAGACGGGTTGAGGCGGTGGTTATGGCTGTGCGTACCCGCCTCTTTGCTGCGCGGTGTCCTCGTCGCCGCTCACCCTGCACACCTACGGCGCTCGCAGGTCGTGGATGAGCGCGATCGCTGGCGCGATCGCCTCGCCGAGGTCGGCGGAGGCGTTGATCAGCCGCGCCGGATCTGTGAGCTGTGCGTCGAGCTGCTCGGGGTTACCGGCGCGGGGCTCTCGATGGTGACTTCGTCGGGCAACCGCGGCGTGGTGTGCGCCACCGACGACGTGTCCGCACGCATCGAGGAGCTCCAGTTCACGCTCGGCGAGGGTCCGTGCATGGACGCGACGCAGCTCGGCGGGCCTGTCCTCGTGCCCGACCTGGAGCAGCACGATGACCTGGTGGTGGAGCGCTGGCCGGCGTTCCTCAAGGGGGCGGTCGACGTCGGCGTACGCGCCCTGTTCGCCTTCCCGCTGCGGATCGGCGCGATCAACGTGGGAGCCATGGACCTCTACCGGGAGCGCCCTGGCGAGCTCCTGCCCTGGCAGCTGTCGGGTGCCCTGACGGCGTCCGACACGGCAGCCCTCGCCCTGTTGGACGCCGACGCCGGGATGGTCACGGGCTTTGCCGATGACGTCGAGGCCCGGTCGGCCTATCGCCTCGAGGTGCACCAGGCGACCGGCATGGTCCGCGAACAGCTCAGGGTTCCGATCGAGGAGGCCTTCGTCAGGTTGCGGGCCCGCGCGTTCGCGTCCGGCCGCCCGGTCGCCGATGTCGCGCGCGACGTGGTCACGAGGCGCATGACGTTCACCCAGGAAGACACATGACCAGCGCAGCTCCGAGGGCTGACCTGCTCGCCGAGGCGTTCGTGACGCTCGCCGACACCCTGGTCGACGACTTCGACGTCTTCGAGCTCCTGCACAACCTGTCCAAGTCGTGCGTCGAGCTCCTGGGCGTCATGGCGGCCGGCATCCTGCTCGACGACCAGCGCGGGCACCTCACCGTCGTCGCGTCCTCGAGCGAGGAGATGCGGCTGCTCGAGCTGCTCCAGCTGCAGAACGACGAGGGCCCCTGCCTGGAGTGCGTCCGGACCTCCCGCGGTGTGATCGCCGGGGACGTGGCATCGCAAGCGCGCCGCTGGCCGGTCTTCGCGCCGGCCGCGCTTTCGGTGGGCGTCAAGTCCGTTGCCGCGCTGCCACTTCGTCTTCGAACGGTGACCATCGGCGCGCTGAACCTGGCGCGGGATGTCGAGGGCGACCTCCCCGTAGAGGACCAGCGCCTCGCGCAGGCGTTGGCCGATGTCGCCACCATCGGGATCCTGCAGCAGCGCTCCGCGCACCGCAGCGCGCGCCTGGCCGAACAGCTTCAGCACGCGCTCAACAGCCGCGTCGTGATCGAGCAGGCGAAGGGGATCCTCGCGGAGCGGCGGGGGGTCAGCATGGATGCCGCCTTCGACGAGCTCCGGCGGCACGCCCGCAACTCCAACACCAAGCTCGGGGATTACGCCCGGATCGTCGTGCGCGGTGACCTGGAGACACTCACGCCCTAGGGCGGGCTGGCAGCCACTCCGCCCGGCGGGGCACTGCCGTTCTCCGTGACCAGCGGCTGCGCGATGAGGATCAAGCTGACCATCGTGTAGCTGACCATGGCCACCAGCCACGGGTACTCGCTGCGGCGTGCGGCATGCCCGTCTGCGGCGGTCCTGGTCAGGTGCCCGTGGGCGAGTACGACGGCGAGGACGTGGGCCCCGACGATGGCCGTGACGCCGACGTACCAGTAGACGGCGCTGGGCAGCAGGTCTGTTCGAGGCGAGTCGATCGGCAGCAGCGTCTGGCTGTTCACGATGAGGTACTGCAGGTTGTGCGAGAGCAGGTAGGCGAAGGCGATCGGCAGCATGCTGGGCAGCAGGCCGGCCAGGGCCGTCGTCAGACCGACTCGCTGGCGACCGAGGCGGGCCGCGGCGTAGGCGAACGTCGCGAAGACCGCCCAGGCGAGCACGGTGAGTGCGAGGAAGGAGCGCAGCCGGAAGTCGTCCAGGCTGCTGGCTGAGGCCACGTGGTCGCGTTCGAACTGGGCCCACCGCGGCGTGGCCAGCAGACCGTCGAAGTTGACCGAGATCAGCAGCAGCAGCACGAACGAGATCCGGCTGGACGTCCGGGCGAAGGGCACTGCCTTCAGTCCGCCCACGAAGCCGCGTTCACCTGCGGCGCCGAACCGGAACCAGCCGAGCCGGCCCCACGTCGAGAACAGGACGGTGAGCACCTCGCCACGGGCGAGCCAGGCTGAGCCGAAGATGAGGCCAGCGGTCAGGTTGACGGCGGCGTAGACGAGCAGCCCGGTCGCCGTGACCCTGGGCAGCGTCGCCGTGACGTTGAAGATGAGCTCACCGCAGGCGAGGCCGAAGAAGAGCACCGTGGCCGGCCACCAGCCGGCACCGTCCGGCCACGGCAGCGGATCGCTGCGGGCCAGTAGCAGCCGCCGCGCCCGGGGACTGTCGGCGAAGCGCGCCAGGGCTGCGAACGGGTTGACCGGCCGCGTCCAGTCGCCGAGGAGACCGCAGGACAGCGGCACGGCGATCCAGACCACCAGCCAGAAGACCGTCGGCAGCGGATTGATCGACAGGTCCTGGCTGCCGCGCAGCCCGACCCAGATCAGCGCCGCCATCCCGACCAGCACGAGGACGGAGAGCACGGGGCTGGTCCGGCCGAGCGGCGGCTCGTCCGGACCGACCGGCGCCGGGCCCGGCCGGGCGTCGCGACGCAGGACAAGGACGAACGACAGCACGACGACCAGGGCACCACCGATGACGAAGAGCGCCAACGGGATCGGCAGGTCGTAGCGCACTCCGAAAGAGTGG